>NZ_JBFRFF010000025.1:0-92912 GCF_052114685.1 Rhizobium sp. 2YAF20
TCAGGGGCTGCAGCTTGCCGGCTGCAGCTTGCCGGCGCCGACATGATCATCGGCGTCGATCTCAACAACGACAAGAAGGCCTGGGGCGAGCGCTTCGGCATGACGCATTTCGTCAACCCGAAGGAAGTCGGCGACGACATCGTTGCCTATCTCGTCAACATGACCAAGCGCGGTGCCGATCAGATCGGCGGGGCTGACTATACCTTCGACTGCACTGGCAACACCAAGGTGATGCGCCAGGCGCTGGAAGCCTCGCATCGCGGCTGGGGCAAGTCCGTCGTCATCGGCGTTGCCGGCGCCGGCCAGGAGATTTCGACCCGCCCGTTCCAGCTCGTCACCGGCCGCAGCTGGATGGGCACCGCCTTTGGCGGCGCACGCGGCCGCACCGACGTGCCGAAGATCGTCGACTGGTACATGGAAGGCAAGATCCAGATCGACCCGATGATCACGCATACGATGCCGCTGGAGGACATCAACAAGGGGTTCGAACTGATGCATTCGGGCAAAAGCATCCGCGGCGTCGTGGTCTATTGATCCGATGAAGACGATATCGACAGAGAAATCGTTCGGCAAAAGGCGCTCGACAATGGGCTCATCCTTTTGACTTGCGGGGTCTACGGGAACGTAATTCGATTCCTGGCACCAATCACCATCCAGGATGACGTATTCGCGGAAGCGCTCGACATCTTGGAAAAAACAATTCGCAAAACTGAACAGGAGGGCTGATATGTCGATCTCGGAAAACTTGGCGTCGAAACTCAAAGACCCAACCCTAGCAGTGGACAAAGCCCTTATCGCGGGCGAATGGATCGGCACCGCCGATAGCGGCAAAACATTTGACGTGACCAATCCTTCAACGGGGGAAGTCCTCGCGACACTTCCTGACATGAACCGCGACGAAGCCAAACGGGCAATTGATGCTGCCTACATAGCGCAGAGGTCCTGGGCGAAGAAGACCGGGAAGGAGCGCGCCGCGGTCCTCAGGAAACTTTTCGATCTGATGGTCCAGAACGCCGACGACCTTGGAACTATTCTTACACTCGAAATGGGCAAGCCATTTGCTGAGGCACGCGGGGAAATCCTCTACGGAGCGTCATACGTCGAGTGGTTTGGCGAAGAGGCAAAGCGTCTCTACGGCGACATGATCCCTGGCCACCTCCCCGACAAGCGGATTATGGTCATCAAGCAACCGGTCGGTGTTGTCGCGGCCATCACGCCGTGGAACTTCCCCAATGCCATGCTCGCCCGGAAAATGGCCCCGGCGATTGCCGCCGGCTGCGCGATGATATCCAAACCTGCCCGGGAGACGCCGCTATCCGCGCTTGCGCTTGGCGTACTTGCAGATCGTGCCGGAGTCCCTGCCGGCATCTTCAACGTTATTCCGTCGAAAGATTCTCCTGCAATGGGCCTTGAGTTCACCGAGAACCCCAAGGTCCGCAAGCTCACGTTCACCGGCTCAACCGAAGTCGGCCGAATTCTCGCCCGACAAGGTGCGGAGCAAATCCTGAAACTCGGCCTCGAACTGGGCGGAAACGCACCGTTCATCGTATTTGATGACGCGGACATCGATGCCGCCGTCGAGGGTGCCATGGTGTCCAAGTACCGAAACAACGGGCAGACATGTGTGTGTGCCAACCGCCTTTACATTCAGTCCCGCGTGTATGAAAGCTTCGCGAGAAAGCTTGCTGAACGCGTTTCCGCCATGATAGTCGGTGACGGTCTCGAGGAGGGTGTCAACGCTGGCCCGTTGATCGACAAAAAGGCGCTAGCCAAGGTCGAAGAGCATATCGAGGACGCGCTTTCAAAAGGAGCGAAGGTCGCGGTAGGTGGTAAAGCCCATGAAAAGGGTGGCCTTTTCTTCCAGCCAACCGTTCTCACCGGGGTCACGAGCGATATGAAGGTTGCACGTGAAGAGACTTTTGGTCCCGTTGCACCGCTTTTCAAATTCGAAACGGAAGAGGAAGTCATTGCGCTGGCGAACAATACGGAGTTCGGCTTAGCGTCCTACTTTTACTCCAAGGACGTCTCGAAGATTTTCCGTGTCGCCGAAGAACTCGAGTACGGAATGGTCGGCATCAACACGGGACTGATATCAACAGAAGTCGCGCCATTCGGCGGCATCAAGCAATCCGGGCAAGGCCGCGAAGGTTCGAAGTACGGCCTCGATGATTACACCGAGATTAAGTACCTCTGCCTGAGCATTTGACACCGTCAGGGTATGGACCGGGCAAACTCAAGCAGGGCCCTTCACGCTTATCAGGTCCAACGGACGCAAGAGGAAGTCGCTCTCTTGCGTCCTTCGCCGCAAGCGGCTTCCCAAATGTACAAGACTGCGGGGGGTCGCGAGGTCTGCGCTTGCTTGAAGCCTTCCGCGCTTCTCACCGACACCCACGGCATAGATGGGTCGACCCAAACTTCAACGACATCCGCACCATCTGTCTCTCCGGAGTGCGTTTATGATTCTCTTCAGGCCAGAGTGCAAACCAAGCTGGTGCTCTTCTCTTCTACTCTGACAGACCTGCAGGCGAACAAATTCGACATTTCGCTTGGCGAATTTTACATCACGGACGAGCGGGTGAAGGTCGCCGACTTAGAGACGAGCTGGGCGACCGTCGCCACCTTCCTGGTCAGGAAAGATTCCGGTTTTATGCCCGCGAGACTCGCGGACGCGTGTGTTGATACCGTCGCGGGATAACGGGGTCGCTCGACCTCGCGGTACTCGAAAAGGCCAAGGGTTATTGCAAAGGAGCGGACATCAAAGTCCAGGCTTTTCCAAGCAACAGCACCGCGATGCTTGCCGCTCGTCAGCGGACGCATCGACGCTGTATGCGCCGACCGCGGGCTCGCAGACGACGCCATGAAGGAAAACCAGAAAATCGCCGTGAGAAGTCGCCTCGGCGGTCCGTGCGCCATCGCAATCGCACGCACCGAGAACTCCCAAGCGATGCTCGCAGCCACAAAGGCCGCGGTCGATCACCTGATCAAATTTGAATGGCCGACGGTGTCGTTTTACCTATTCGAGTTCACGGAGCGGGTCAGAACTCTCGAACTGCAATGCCCTGATGTACAGCGAAGGCTCATCGGCTTGAGTGACATCACATCCGCGCTGATTCACAAAGTAATCCGATGATGAGTAATCATCTTACTGAGGACCGAGCCAGTACCCTCCGGAAGCGGAAATGCTTTCTGCAGCACGAAAAGTCGCTCGATCTCTGCGAGGATTAGTGCCGGTGCTGCCACGGCCGACGACCTCGCGACGTGAATCGACAGATGTTCACCAGTAGCGAGCAGTGTGTCGGTTTTATCGAAAAGGCGGTGGTACAAATGCAGGCGCCTTTCATCGAAGCCAAGTATTTCCGTTTCGGTCCAGAGGGCGGTTCCGACCTTGGCTTCGGCACGATGGCGGATGTGTGTTTCCAACGTGAAAAACGCGCCCTCGCCGGCATTGTTGAAGTCAACGCCAATCTTGCCATACAGCGCATCCGAACTCTCACCGAACACTTGGAGATAGCGATGTTCGGTCATATGTCCATTATAATCTAGCCATTCTGGCAGAACTTTGCCGCGCCACAGCCGCAGTTGTCCCTCGGAAGATGTGGTCCGGTCGATCTTCATTGAAGCGCCTCTAAGATATCAGCTGTCACCCGGTCAGCGTCCCGCATTCCATCGACAGTGACTAATCTGTTTTGATTGTAGTAGAAGTTAGAAAGGGCCAAGGTGCTCTCGCGATATGCCATCAGACGCTTGCGCATGGCTTCCGGGTTGTCGTCCGCGCGGGGTGTTTCACCGTTGCGCTGGGCCTCATCCGCCCGCTTGGTGATGCGGTCCAAGAGCAGATCCTCATCGACTAGCAGCTCGACCACAGCGGTCAGTCGGAGGCGCTCGTCTCCTAACAGGTCATCGAGCGCCACCGCCTGTGCGATCGTGCGCGGAAATCCGTCCATGATGAAACCCGTTCTTGCATCCGGCTCTCTAAGCCGTTCCCTTATGCAACCAACGACAATATCGTCACCGACCAGGCCCCCGGCGTCCATCACGCCTTGGGCGGCTCTGCCGACATCCGAGCCAGTTTTAACCGCTGCGCGCAACATATCGCCCGTGGAGAGCTGCGGTATATGAAACTCCCGCATGAGGCGTTGGCTCTGAGTGCCCTTACCAGCTCCCGGCGGTCCAAGGATGACTAAACGCATTGAATTCTCCAAAAAAGCTCGGTTTTGATTTCTTTTCAGGACGCGGGATGCTCGACATGACACCATAGTACGACCATCGGAGTTGCGGTGCATCTCATGGCGCATTGTTGACCTGCACCATTGAACAGGACGTCACCAGGGTCTGCGGCCGCCCAATGACCATCGCCAAACAGAAACTCCCCTAGGGACAGTGGTAGAAAAACCCGGGAGTGAAATTGGCGGTGGTCTGGAAAGCGGGTGTAAGGGCTCAAAACCGTCAAGCCAATTCTGAGGTCGGTCCGGTGCTCAAGTCCGCCAGGCCCCACCAGAAGGGCGTGGATATGGTGCTGTCGGAAATTGATGCTGCAATAGGGGCCTTCATCTCCTGCGAACCATTCCAACTGGTGGAACATTTCGAGAAGCGGGGACACGAGCGCCCTGCATCCAGGTGCGACAGCTGAAACAGCCTCAAGTTCACGACGTGAAAGCTCAACAAGGGGATGCGAATGCGCGGATCCGGCGGCAGGATCGGTAAGTATCGGACCCGCTCGCTGGAGCATATCCATGATTTTGCCGGCGGTAAATTTCGCCATCAACGGAACGTGCGCCGCGAAGAGCAGGTTTCCAACAGCGCCGAGCACCTGTGTCAAAGGTTTCGGTCGGCCGGCACTTCTTGTACGCAACGGCGAAAGACTCGGAGCGTCTCGCGCTCCGAGTAGGAGGTCGCCGTTTCGTTTATGCGACGAACTGCGCTGCGCTGACATATGCTGCCTACAAAGCCTGTTCGAGTTCTGGCAGTATTTCGAATAGATCCCCCACAAGGCCGTAATCCGCGACCTGGAAAATCGGGGCTTCCTCGTCCTTGTTGATCGCTACGATCACCTTTGAGTCTTTCATGCCAGCGAGATGCTGAATGGCTCCAGAAATACCGACGGCAACATAAAGCTGCGGTGCTACGATCTTGCCTGTTTGCCCCACCTGCCAGTCGTTCGGAGCGTAACCTGCGTCGACCGCCGCTCGTGAGGCGCCAACAGCTGCACCGAGCTTGTCGGCGATAGGCAGGATTACATCTTTGAACTTCTCGGCAGAGCCGAGCGCCCGCCCGCCGGCAATGACTATCTTCGCGGAGTTGAGGTCAGGTCGCTCAGTAGCAGTGACGGAAAGCGAGACTTCCTTCGAAAGCTCCAACGAAAGGGCTGCCGTCGAGATGGGCTCGACGGCAGCAGCTGGGCCTTGGGAGGCCGGGGAAAAGGAGGCCGTGCGCACGGTGATCACCCGCTTGGCGTCGGTCGACTGCACCGTCTGGATGGCGTTGCCGGCATAGATCGGGCGCTTGAAGGTGTCTGCCGACACGACCTCGATGATTTCCGAGACCTGGGCAACGTCGAGCAGCGCTGCGACGCGCGGCATGACGTTCTTGCCAACCGAGGTAGCAGCCGTGATGATGGTGTCGTAGGCGCCGGCAAGCGACACGATCAGGTCGGCCAAAGGCTCGGCGAGATTGTTGGCAAGGTCGTCGCTTTCAGCAAGCAGCACCTTGGAAACGCCCAAAAGCTTGGCGGCAGCATCGGCAGCAGGCTTTGCGCCCTTGCCGGCCACCAGCACATGCACATCGCTTCCTGTTTCTTTGGCGATCTTGGCGGCAGCGCTCAATGTCTTGGCGGTCTGGTCGGAAAGGCTTTGATTGTCGTGGTCAGCCAGAAGAAGAATGGCCATGGTTCTGTTCTTCCTTTCCTAAATTAAAGCACGCCGGCTTCGTTTTTCAGCTTGTCGACAAGCTCGGCCACCGACTTGACCTTGACGCCGGCCTTGCGGCCGCCGGGCTCTTCAGTCTTCAGCACCTTCAAGCGCGGGGTCGTCGTCACGCCAAGATCGGCCGGCGACTTCTTGTCGAGCGGCTTCTTCTTCGCCTTTATGATGTTCGGCAGCGAAGCGTAGCGCGGCTCGTTGAGGCGCAGGTCGGTGGTGACCACTGCCGGCAACTTGATCTCGATGGTCTGCAGGCCGCCATCGACCTCGCGGGTCACTTTGGCTTTGCCGTCGCCGATTTCGATCTTCGAGGCGAAGGTCGCCTGGGCGACGCCCATCAGGGCTGCGAGCATCTGGCCGGTCTGGTTGCTGTCGTCGTCGATTGCCTGCTTGCCGACGATGATCAGGCCCGGCTGCTCGGCTTCTGCGACGGCTTTGAGGATCTTGGCAACCGTCAGCGGCTCAATCGCGTCGTCGGTCTCGACCAGGATGGCGCGGTCCGCACCCATGGCAAGCGCCGTGCGCAGCGTTTCTTCCGCCTTGGCGGGGCCGACCGAAACGACGACGACTTCCTCCGCCTTGCCGGCTTCCTTCAGCCTTAGCGCTTCCTCGACCGAGATCTCGTCGAACGGGTTCATCGACATCTTGACATTGGCAAGCTCGACGCCACTGCCATCCGGCTTGACGCGGATCTTGACGTTGTAATCAACAACCCGCTTCACTGGTACGAGAATTTTCATATCTGTCTCCACTGGCATTCGACCGGTCCCGGTCCGCGAGCAAAGGCAGCCACAACCGCCGCTCAGGTACGCAGTAGTACAAACACATTCCAGTTAGTACAATATCTAATTCGCATGATCCGGAAAAATGTGGGGCCGCGTTGCCCCGACGAAAAGAAGCCCACGCACCATTGTTGGGCGCGTGAGCGGACGTGTGTTGAATTCACAGGGTTTGGCAGGATTCAATGACGGTCAACCCAAAGGGAGGGCAGGCGGTCCGCCTATTCACTAAGCTGCCTCCCCTCCCGTTTAATGACCCAAGACCCGGGCGTCCCTTCCTTGCCAAGCCATCCAGATTTTCTCGCCTGTTTTCAGCTCCACTGCCGCAGATGAATTGGCGGACTTCAGAGCGGCCACAAGACTTGCTTGTCCCGGAAGCCGGACGAGCACGTTCTCGCTTTGGCCGTGATAGTTTATCTCCTCGACGGTTCCTTCAAAGCAGTTTTCGTGGTCCGCCAACCTGGAGTTCGAAAGGCGGATCCACTCGAGGCGGATCGAATATGTGACCGGACAAACCGCTTCAATATTTCCGACGAGTTCGCCAAGTTGAGCAGCCCCGATACGGTTACCCTTCGCCGTTTGACAGCTAGCATTCATGCGCCAGCGAATGGCTCCTTCGACGCCCCGACTATTGAAGGGGCGGCGTCCGGGTCATGCAGCCCTTTCTTTTGCTTTCAGCCCTCTCTTGTCTGCGCAATCAAGTCAGCCGTGGCCGACCACGGCCTTGATTTCCAAGAATTCCGTGAAGCCATGTTCACCGCATTCACGACCGTTGCCAGACTGGCGATAGCCGCCGAATGGAGCCTTAGGATCGAAATCCGGCGAGTTGACGTACACGGATCCTGCGCGCAGCTCGCGCGACAACTGGCGAACCTTGTCCATGTCCTTGCCCGTGATGTGAGCAGCCAGGCCGTAGACCGTGTCGTTTGCCATGCGTGCGGCGTCCTCGAGGTCGCCGTATGCGCTGATGGTGAGGACCGGGCCGAAGATTTCTTCCCTGTAGATCGTCATGTCCGATTTGACGTCAGAGAAGATGGTCGGCTTAACGAAGTATCCGGCATCGATGCCCTCCGGCCGCCCCACGCCACCTGCAGCCAGTTTCGCGCCCTGGTCGATACCCGATTGGATATAGGCCTGAATACTTTTGAACTGGCCCGCGTTCATGACTGGGCCGAGCGTCGTGTCGGGATCGCTAGGTGGTCCCGACACGTACGCGTTTGCGACCTTCGCTGCGATACTGGTTGCTTCATCGAGGCGATCGCGTGGCACCAGCAGGCGCGTGCCAGCGTCGCACGCCTGACCGTTGAGAAGGAAGCAATTCACAACGGCGCTTTCGATAGCTGTCTCGAAGTCTGCATCGTCGAGGAGAATGTTCGCGGACTTTCCTCCGAGCTCATTGACAACACGCTTGATTGTGTCGGCAGCCGACTTTGCAATCTGAATGCCCGCGCGCGTCGATCCAGTGAAGGATACCATGTCTATGTCAGGATGCTGGGAAATGGCTTCGCCCACCACGCGTCCATCACCGTTCACAAGGTTGAACACACCAGCGGGTACACCAGCCTCATGAAGGATCTCGGCAACGATCAGGCCGTCCAGGGGCGTTAGCTGGCTCGGCTTAAGAATCATCGTACATCCAGTTGCGAGAGCCGGAAGGATCTTCGTGAAAATCTGACCGATGGGAAAATTCCAAGGAGTGATCATGCCCACAACGCCAATCGGCTCCTTGTAGACCGTCGTCGTTCCGAGCTTTTCCGAAAACGCGTATTTCCGGAGGATCTCGATGGTCTCCAAGGTGTGAAGCTTACACCAATCCAGGAGAAATCCGGAGCTTACCGAAATGGGCATACCCACTTCCAGGGTCACGGTTTTCGAGATATCGGCTTCCCGCTTGATAAAGGCTTCATAGATTTTCTGGAGGAGTTCGATACGCTCCTCGATCGTCGTTTTCGAATAGGTTGCGAACGCGCGGCGAGCCGCTTTGACAGCACTATCGATGTCTGCGGCGTTACCCATTGCCACCGTGGCGTAAACTTTTTCGGTCGAAGGGTCGATGAGATCGCTGGTGATCTTGGAAGCTGGTTCCACCCACTTGCCATCGATGTAGAATTTGTTCGCGTTTTCCATGTTTCTCCTCTTTCCAACACCCACCGACGATCACGGACCGCAACCCGGCGCAATATTCAAAGCGCGACCGGAATCGCGCACATACTGTCACGTACTTATATATCCTATTGAGTAGGATGTCTATGTCGATTGGACGATGAGACTGATCAATTCTGGCCTACGATTTCTGGAAGATCGAAGGCGGTAACCTCTGGGGGATCACCTACAAACGCTTCAACCTGGACAAGACAGGATTGCGCCACCGTGGCCTGCGAAAGCTTCGAAGCAGGCGCGTCGATCGTCACCGCATTCGGATTTCCATGTTTCTCGAGGATATTGCCCGGCGTCCATTCCGTGGGATCAAACCACGCTCCCGTTGCAATCACCGTAACCCCCTGAAGAAGGCCTTCCGTGATCTGTGCGGATGCGAGACACGCTCCCCGGTCGTTATATACCCTGACGATATCTCCTTCCCTTATGCCGCGAATGCTCGCGTCATCGGGGTTCAGAAGAACCGGCTCCCTTCCCTTTACCTTTCCCGTCCGGCTGTGAGGAGAATGATCCAACTGGCTGTGAAGCCGGCGGCTTGGCTCCTGGCTCAGCAGATGCAGCGGAAAGCGGTCAGCCTTCTTGGATCCCAGCCATTCCAGTGGCTCCAGCCACGTGGCTTGCCCAGGACAGTCGTCGTACCCGAAACCAGCAATCTTCTCGGAATAAAGTTCGATACGACCCGATGGCGTCTTGAGCGGATGCCGCTCTGGATCGCGCCTGAAGCGCTCAAGCATAATTGTCGGTTTGTTCAGCGATGAAAATTCTAGTCGTCCTGCCTTCCAAAATTCCGAGAACGTCGGAAGAGGTATCACCGAACTGTTTCTCTGTCGGAACTCCTCATACATGTATTCAAGCCATGCCTCGGCGCTGCGTCCTTCTGTGAAATCTTCACCCTTGCCCATCGCTCCGGCTAGGCCAGCGAAAATATCGAAGTCGCTTTTCGCCTCGGCATTCGGTTTGCGTAGCATTCGCATTGCGACGAGTTGTCCTTCACGCGAAGCAAATCCGATGTCGTTTCGTTCAAGCGTCATGCTCGCCGGGAGAACGATATCGGCGGCCTTCGCGCTACTGGTCCAAAATTGCTCGTGAATTATAATCGTTTCCGGCTTCCGCCAAGCGAGGATGAAGCGGTTAAGGTCCTGGTGGTGATGATATGGGTTTCCGCCCGCCCAGTAGACAAGCCGAATGTCGGGATACTCGAAGGTGCCGCCATCGTAGTCATATCGAGCGCCGGGGTTCAAAAGCGCGTCGCCGATACGTGCAACGGGGATGAACTTGTCAACCGCATTCGATCCTTGCGACAATCTCGGCCCCGAAATCCGGAGTTCGCTGGAGCCCACCGAATTCAACGTGCCGTACCCGATACCAAAGCCACCACCAGGCTCGCCAATCTGGCCGAGATGTGAAGCAAGTGTCACCACACCCCAGTAGGCTTGTTCGCCATGGCTCTGGCGCTGGAGCGACCAGGATGCGTTAATCATAGTCTTCGATCGAGCCATGTCGCGGGCGAGTTTGACAATCCTCTCAACGGGCACACCCGTAATAGAAGATGCCCATTGCGGGGTCTTCGCCCGGCCATCCGTGTCTCCAAGCACATATTCGCGAACTCGCTCGCCTCCCACGCAGTAGCGGGCCAGAAACTCCCGATCCTGCAGATCCTCGGAGATCAACACGTAGACCAGCGCGAGCATTAAAGCGACGTCGCTGTTCGGACGGATCGGTATCCATTCCGCGGAGCCATCGATATCCTGCCTAAGAGGTGAGATATTGACGAAACGGACGCCTCTCGCCCTCATCAGGTCGAGGGCTTCGCGCACCCTGTGCCGGCCGGGGCCGCCAGCCGTCATTTGCGTGTTGCGAAGAGGGATACCGCCGAAGGCGACAAACAGTTCATTGCTTGCAGCAAGCGTGCTCCAGTCTGTATGCTGCTCTAGCAACTGTTCCATAGGAGCGGCTATGTGCGGCATGATAACCGAGCCCGCACCAAAGCTGTAAGAATCCCTCCCCTTCACGTACCCGCCGATGACGTTCAGGAAGCGATGGATCTGGCTCTGTGCATGATGGAATCTACCAGCGCTTCCCCAGCCGTAGGAGCCACCGAAAATGGATCCATTGCCGTGGACCGTCGTGACACGGGCTAGCTCGCTAGCCACGAGGTCAAAAGCTTCGTCCCATGGAACTTCGACAAATCGATCGCTCCCACGACGCTCCCGCCGTGCACCAGCACCCTCGCGCAGCCAACTTTCCCGGAAAGACGGTCGACACACACGGAGGGATTGTACTTCCGGAGAGAGTTGGTCGAGTCCGATCGGGCTCGAATTTGTATCCCCTTCCCATGCATCGAGGCGGGGGGTGCCCGCAGCGTCGCGGACAATCCGATGCATTCCCCAGTGTCCCAATGCGAACTCAGACGCCTGCGCGTCTGAGTGTTGTTTTTCGTTAGACATAGGCGTTCCGAGTGTTAAGCGGCCTGCGATGCCGCATTGGTTATTCGTCGACGGTTGCAGCTTCCAATGGTTCAACGCCCCGTACAGTCGGGCGCAAAAGTGCTGAGTTACGAGATGGCCAAGGCGACTTTTTCACGTGCGCCAATGTCACCTCACAGCAGTCTTACTAGCAAATCGATTAAGCGAGACGGCCTTAGGGCGTAACTACCTTTCCAGGGTTCATGCTCCCAAGTGGATCGATTGCCATCTTGATCTTCTTCATCAGCGCGACCTTGCCAGGATCGCCGTACAGATCGAGAAGGTTGAGCTTCACTCTTCCGATGCCGTATTCCGCGCTGAACGAGCCGCCCATCTCGGCAGCAAGGCTGTAGATAAGGGGCGATACCGTCTCCTCAAACTTGGTCTTGAAGTCCGCCGGAATGGCATCCCCCGGGGGAACCACGTTGAAGTGTACATTCCCGTCACCGACATGGCCGTAAACAGACAGGATCGCATTGGGCGAGTTTGACTGCACAATTCCCGAGGCTTGCTTGATGAAAGCGGCCAGCCGGGACGTCCGAACTGAGACGTCGTGCTTCACGGACCCGCCGCTGAGAACCTCGCCTTCCGGAATATTCTCGCGCAGATGCCAGAAATGGTTTCTCTGTTCCTCATTTGCTGCGATCGCGCCGTCGGTGATCATCCCCTCGCCCATTGCCTCTTCCAGAAGTGCGTCAACCGCGCCCTGGAGGTCTAGTATGTGCGATGATGTCGCAGCTTCGAGGAGTACGTAGTGATCGCTCGTCTGCTCAAGAGGATGGCGAAGACTTGTGCGCCTCCCCAACAGGAGATTGAGCGAGCTGTTCGAAATGTACTCAAATGATGTTACCGCATCCCCGGTGAATCGCTGCGCGCGATCCAAAAGCGTAGATAGCTCTGCTATGTCGCTAATCGCGAGAAAAGCGGTTACGGTCGTTCTTGGCTTTCGAGCAAGTTTAAGAGAGGCCGCGGTAATGATACCGAGTGTCCCCTCTCCGCCGATGAACAGCTGCTTGACGTCATAGCCGGAATTGTTCTTCCGGAGTGGGTTGAGATCGGTCAGAAGGCTGCCGTCCGGCAGTACCACCTCGAGGCCGAGAACGAGTTCTCGCGCCATGCCATACTTGACGACATTGATGCCCCCGGCATTCGTCGAGACATTCCCACCGATCTGGCATGATTGCTGCGATCCGAGGCTGAGAGGCAACATCAAATCGCAGTTACCCGCCACTTCGTGGAGATCGCTGAGAATGCAACCCGCGTCCACGGTCATCGACAGGTTGCCGACATCAATCTCCCGTACGTTATTGAGCTTTTCGAGACTGATGACCAATTCTGTGCCATCGCTGTTAGGCGTCGCCGCCGTGCAGTAGCTGGTGTTGCCACCTTGGGGAACGATCGGCACACCCTTTGCCGCGAGTGTCCGCACCACGAGCTGCACCTCTGCAACTGTCCGAGGGCGTATCACGGCTGCGGCCCGTCCTATATATAAGTGGCGGAAATCCGCAATGTATCTGCTAACGATATCCTGATCGCAGACTACGATTTCGGCTGGCAGGCTGGAGAGGGCATTCTCGGCAGCGGTCATCAGGTTCTCTGTTTCGCTTAGTTGACTGAAGCGGACCCGCCATCATCATGGAACGATAACGAGCTTTCCGACATGGTTACGTTTGACCAACTCCGTCTGACCGAGCGGCAGGTCCTTCAAGTCGTAAATCTTTTCGATGAGAGGCTTTAGTCGGCCGGAAGCCACATGGTCGATCACCGATTTGAACGTCTCCGGAGTCGGACATGTAATGCCGAACAATTCCAGGTCCTTGTAGATCAGATCCCTGAGATCGATCGGCTGAACCGGTCCTGCAATTGCGCCCGCAGTCGAATAGCGACCGCCGCGGCGCAGCAGCTTAAGGCTTTCCGTGAAGAACGGACCGCCCACGACATCGGCTACGACATCGACTGCCCTCTCCCCGACGATCGCTTCGATCGCTGCGCGAACATCGCTGGTTTCCCGGGCAACGAAATGATGTGCTCCAAGAGCCCTAAGACGTGCTTCCTTGGCCCGACCGGCGATAGCGATCACGGTCGCACCTCGGATCAGAGACAGTTGAACCAGGGCAGTGCCCACGCCGCCGGCGGCACCCGTAATGACGACTGTTTCGCCCTTGCCTAGCCGCGCGCGCACAAGCATTTCTTCGGCGGTGTCGTAAGAGGTCGGGAAGGTGGCAAGCTCCGCATCGGAGAGTTCTGATTCGATGGTGTAGGCGTTTTCTGCTGGGACGACCGCATATTCCGCAAAGCCACCGTCTCGTTCGCCGCCCAGATAGGCGACCAACTGCGCGCGCTCCGGCAGCGAAAGGTCTCGCACCTGCGGGTCAACGATCACGCGCTGCCCGATCCTAGAACTGTCCACCGAGCCACCGACCGCCGCGATCGTACCGACAATCGCGGCTCCTTGAATCCGCGGGAAGACAATCGTTTCCTCCTTCCAGGTCCCAGCGGTTTCGGCATCCGTCTTCCTGGAACCGACAGCGCCTTTGATGCCGACCTCTTCTGAGAGGCCTTCATTCACGTCACGGTCGTACCAGCGAGTTCTTAGATTGATATCGGTGTTGTTCATACCGCAGGCACCAACTCGAACAAGAACTTCGCTGTCGGACGGTTGTGGAACACTTACATCGTCCCGGTATTCAAGTTTATCGATCCCACCGAAACCGGTCAGAAGGACCGCGCGCATTTTATCCGGGATGTTTTGTCTGCTGCCCATACTAAGTCTCCTGAAAACACAGCCCGCCCCCATGGGCGGCTGACTAGAATTGCCTTACTAGAACACGTGTTATTGTTGGTTTGTTTGCCAATTCGGATTTACCCAATACGGCTCGTTCGATGGATTCAGTTGACGGCGTCCAAGGCGGCAATTAGCCGCGCATTCGCCGATCATCATTGCGGCCGCGTTCAAGTTGGAGGTCACGACAACGGGTATGATCGAAGCGTCGGCGACCCGCAGCCCTTCCACACCTCTCATCTTCAAATCTGGACCGACGACCGCGTCGGGATTGTCCCGCCGTCCCATTGCGCACGTGCTCGATATACGGAACGCCGTGGTGAGCAACACCGTCTTGGATGCATCTTCGCTCAACCCTGCAACAAGCGCACAGCCTGCCGACCCGCCTCCGACTACGATGAAATCGAGCTCCCCTTGCATGGTCTGCCTGCCTCCGTCATGAAATCCGCGATTGAACGGTTCGACTTCAACCCTTGTAAAGGCAGAAGAGAAACTCATCGGTATTTATTTAGTCTACTTGGTATATACGGCATGCGCGCCTCAATCAATGCACGTCTGACGAAACACCGAGAAATTAAGTTCTCAGCCCTCGGAGGCGTTCCGATCGCTGGCGAAAGAGTTCGACCGTCGCTAGCAACGCAATGGAAACCAGAGCCAGGGTGGTTGCCGTGAAAGGAGAGCTGGGGCCCTGGGGCCTCGACATCGAGATTTGCCAGGCTCCCCAAGAAGCCATAGAAAAGAGAGGCGGTGTAGCCATCATTAGCAACAATGCGCAGCTTCAGGCTCTACTGAGGACGCCTGGATGACAAGACGTTGTGTTTCAACAGCCAATAGCCTCTTGCGATCGTTGAATTTTAAGGGCTTTTACACAGAATAGAGCTACGCAAACAATTGGCAGGCATATGAAATACGCGTTTCGTATCCCGAAGCCTTGAGCAATGAACCCGAGCAATGGGGGCCCGAGGAAAAATACGATGAATGAGGTCTGGCCGAGTGCGGCAACATTCTCATGAGCTCGGCGATCCGTCCTTGCCATCGCCGCCGAAATCGCCAGCGGATAAACTGCGCTACAACCCGCACCCAAGCAGGCGAATCCAACAAGCGCCACCTGCGGGATCTGAGCCAGCCACAAGACCATCAACCCTGCGCCGGCAAGCAAGATCAAAGACATGGCGATGCGGACAGGTCCATATCTGTCCACTAGAGGGTCCGCGGAAAGTCGCGCGACGGCCATGAAGAGCGCGAACAGGGTAAGTCCCAACCCTCCAATCAATGGTTCGACGGCGAAGACATCGCGCATGTAGATTGCAGACCAATCAATGCCAGCACCTTCCACCAATAAGGCGGCAATTCCAATCGCGCAGAGAGGGAGCATTCCTAGAGTTGGAACAGCAATCCCGTGTGACTTGCCTTCGACTGACCGCTCCTGAGGGGGGCTTCCCTCCATATTCCAGATCGCGATGATCCCGACGACCAAGGCGACCGCCAAGCTCGCTGCTAGGTGAACGTGTATTGAAATACCAGCTTGCCGAATTGGAGAAGAGATTAGGGCTGTGACGAAGAACCCGACACTCCAAAACCCATGAGCGCGATTCATCACGCCCCGACCGAGCTTCGATTGAATTCTGTCTATTTCGACATTGAGATTGATTTCAAGCGCCCCGGCCAACAGCCCCTCTAAAAACAAGAGCAGAAAAACCAACTGTGCGTTGGGCATCCAGGGAACGAAGACCAAAACTGTCGGGATGCCGAGGATCGTTGCAAAAGCGCTAGTGCGCGCTCCCATCCTGGCAACCACCGAAGAACCGAAAGTGAGAGAAACGAGCGCTCCGATGGCCGCTCCTATCAAAGTCAGCCCGAGCTCGGATTTATCTATCTGAAGTGATTGTTGGAGATCGGGAATACGGGCAAAGAATGCACCCAGGGTCACCGCAAACAGGAAGAAGCAGATATAAATGCGATGGTGCGGACCCAAGATCATTTCGTTGCCTTTCGATCGACAGATCTGCCGACTATCGCAGGGAAGGTATCCTGGCTTCAGTTTCACAATCCCAGCTTCTGATGTGGAGACTGGACGGAAGCGCGTTATCGCTTGGTACCGTCATACCCGTACGGTGTAGCCAGCTAAAGCCAAGGATTGGATGGACGACGAGCGCAGATTCTTCCGCGCTCGTCCACTGTAGTCGTGGCAACTGTAATGTTAGTTGAAGACTGCGAACGGCTCTCCGAGAACGTCGAGGTCCGGCTCGACGCCAAGGCCCGGCAGGTTAGGCGGAGGCATATGGCCGTTCACACTGCGCGCGCCGCGACCTGGTGCTGTGTCGACGGTCACATAATCCTGGCAGCTCCAGGTTCCGACAAATCGATTGGCCGGCACCGTCTGACCGAAATGTGCACAAACGGTATCGTTTATTACCGTTCCAGCCATACACATCGTCAGCATCGAAATGTCGTAGTTTAACAGGAAGTCACGAATGGTGCGCGCTTTTGTCAGACCGCCTACGCGAGCAATCTTAATATTGACGATCTGGCAAGCCCGATCTTGCACGGCCCGAGCGAAGTCCTTCAACTCCACCAGGCACTCGTCCAAGCAGAGCGGTTGACGGGTCTGTTGGCGCACAATCAGGCATTGTTCATACGTTGCGCAGGGCTGTTCGAACGTCGTATCGAGATCCGCGGTTGCGTTCATCACTCGAATTGCTTCCCAAGGGCTCCAGCCGCAGTTCGCATCAAAGATCATGATTTCGTTTGGCCGCCTCCTTTCCGAGAACCGCTGTACGACCTCGATATCAGTCTCTACACCCTGGCCTACCTTGACGGAGAAACGCGTCGCACCACGCTGCCTATAGATCTCCATCTCCTGTAGCATTGCATCGGGAGTGGCGTGATGAATTGCGGCGGAGACAGGGACAGAGTTGCCGTCTTCCTTGCCGCCCAGAAGTTCGTAGATGGGACGTCCAGCAGCCTTTCCTACAATGTCCCAAAGAGCATAGTCGATACCGGCTTTCGCGTAGATGTGCCCCGTCAGGACAGCGTCCATCAGGCGGTTCAATTGCTCCGGACGGCGAGGATCTTCGCCAATCAGCTGCGGTGCGATTTCTGCGATAGCGGTTCGAACGCCACCGGGGAACGCAGGCAGGTAAGAAGAGCCCCACGGGCAAACCTCGCCCCAGCCGGTAATTCCTTCATCAGTGTCAATCCGGACAAATGTGGAGAGAAACCTCTCGAATTTGCGGCCGCGAGACAGGTGTTGCACTGCCACCAGCGGAAGTTCGAGTTCGTAAAGCCCAATCGAAGTAATTTTCATCGTTCTTCCTCTATCAGAGACGCTCGCACGAATGTCGCCGAGACCTCTCGGGTGGACTTGCCGCGAGGGATAACTTCGCCTTTCGAATCCCCCTTTCGGGGCATCCGTACGGATGAAAATATTTACATACCGATGCGTTTTCGTCAACACATGAAGCCTACCGTCACTTCGGGCGGCAAGTACTCCATTGTCTGCGATGCCGTGTCGGCTAAGAGGGAAAATAGAACAGAATCTCGCGATACGCAGACATCGCCCAGAGGCGATGACGCGTTAACGTGTACATACTGTTCTGAACTCAGGGTTAGGCGACCACGCCCTCAATAAGTTGCTTTGAGTACTCCCGGGCGATCTGCTCTGCAGAATAACTTCCATTTGGCTTAAACCAAGTATAGAGCCAATTGCAGGCTCCAATCACGCAAGAAACGGCAATAACCGGAGGGGTGTCGCGGAAATCTCCAGCTCTGACACCCTCTTGATAAAGTTCCTGAATGCGTTTGTTGTACCGACGCCGGTTAGCATCGACTATCTTACGCTGCTCTTCGGTGAGTTCGTTCTCATCTCTATTGTAAATCGTAGCCCATTCACGGCGAGACAGAACATTCATGCAGTGCATTCTCACGATAGCTTCAAGAATCTCTGTGTGAGAACCACCCCCCTTAAAAACGCCGTCGAGACCGCGCGCATAGGCGGTGTCGATCTCCTCGAATATTCTCCAAAGAATCTCGTTCTTATTCGCCATATAGTAGTAGACGATAGACTTGGTATACCCAATTTCCGAGCTGATATCGTCCACTGTGACGGCACGGAACCCTCGTTCTGCGATCAGCTTAGCAGCCGCGGCAAGAATCTCCTCTTGGATGAGAGCTGTTTTCTGCTCGCGAATCTTGCCGCGAATACTTTGCTTGCCATCGTCTGTCACTGGACGCTTACCCCGAAATTCGCCGTTGCTTAGGGTTCGATACCCCGCAAAACCCTGCGAAGCAATACCCTCTTCTCTTGTAGCGGGTCGCACATCTTATGCGCGAATGGCAGTTGCCTCAGACGTGATACCCGAAATTCTGTCATCGCTTCCCTCGATCCCTCGACGAACACCTATAGTGCCGAAAAGATACTGATAGGTATACGTCCAACTAACAGGAATATTTTCTGCGGAGAATGTGCTGAAGACCAGAGGGAAATTTACAGTGCTGAAAAGGGGTCAAGTTCGTCAACACATTTGGCTCCCTCACCTATGACGTTGCCTCCAAGTTTATCCAATTTGAGTTCGCTCCAGCGGTTTTTTGGTTACCGCATTTGTGATGGTAGCGACGGGTTGCGGTGCGGAGCCATTTCTGACCGCCCTTACCCCGCAGACGGTTTTCTTTTTTCCGGAACACTAAGTTATCGGCTTGACACTAAAGTAGCAAACCTATGAGTATCATTTCATGCTTTCCGGTATCCAGAATTTTCCGGCTGCGGACTTGTATGCCAATGGGCGTGCTTAGAAGGGGAGATGTTATGACAAGATTCAATGGCAAGGTAGCAATAGTAACTGGCGGCGCCGCTGGCATCGGTCGCGGATGCGTTGCGCGTCTCCTCTCGGAGGGCGCTAGCGTCGCTATGATCGATCTGGACAGTCAAAAATGCCAGGCAACGGCGTCAGAACTACACGCTCCTGAAGGTCGACTGCGTACCTACACGGCTGACGTGGGTAAGGAAGCGATTCTGGCCGACCGTATACGACAGGTCCACAAGGATTTCGGTCGTATCGATGTGCTCGTGAACAATGCGGGGATTGTCCGTCCCTACAAGTCGACGCACGAAGTGACTGAAGAAGAATGGGATCGGCTCCAGGCGGTCAATACCAAGGGAGTTTTCTTTGCCACCAAGCATGTCCTGCCGATCATGATGGCGCAAAAATCCGGATCGATCGTAAACATCTCTTCGGTGGCCGCGCTACTTTCGTTTGGGGGTATTGCTCCGTATCACGCGTCAAAGGGCGCTGTTCGTGCGATGACCAAGAACGACGCCATGGACTATGCTAAGTATAACATCCGGGTCAACGCGGTGCTCCCCGGCTTCGTTCTGACCGATATGGTGAAAGACGAGCTGGAGACCCTTTACCCTTCCTATGAAGCAGGCCTGGTTACAGCAACCGCGATGCAACCTCTCAACCTCATGGGAGAGCCATCCGATATTGCAGCGGCGGTTTGCTTCTTGGCATCCGAAGACGCTCGCTACGTCACCGGATCTGATATTGTGGTAGATGGGGGCTACTCCGCTAGATGATCTCGGCGGGCGGAGTAGCTCGACTACTATTCCGCCGGCCCTCCTCGCTTCGACTTCGCCAGCCATTTGTGTCAAACGGCATTGAATATTGGGTCTGACGCATATTTGATGACGGTTTCTTTCACATCGCGCCAATCAACCGCGCCTGGAGAAGGTCCAGAGGTTCGGAAATTGCGGCAGCTGCCTTATCTTTGACTTTCCAGTTGGCAAAGGGAGCGAACAGACTGTGGTGGGGCATCTGCGATCCACGGGTCGAGTACGGCCTTGGCTTTCCTGCGGATCATCGTTTGGAAGCGACCAATCAGATTGCGAGCTTCGATCAAGGCGGGAACACCGGCTTCTATGGCCGCGATCGTAATTGTATCGGCCTTGCTCAGTTGATCGCGAGCGGTTGTCATCAATCGGGCAATCGTTCTGACGGATGACACTTTTTGAAGTTGCTGATCAAAGGCCCGCTCGGCCCACCGCCGCCTTGCCGTCCGTTCACCAACTACACGAAAGGAACCACGAAAGACTCTGCATCGCAGTCGCCGCTAGAGTTCAGCACCACTTCTTTATCCATCTCCGCACGAGATTGGCATTGATGCCGTGTTCGAGCGCCAGCCGTGACGCCGAGACGTCAGGTTCTAAGTACGCCGCAACAAGCCGCTCTCTTGAAGTGATATCGGCGTCGGACGCCGCGTCCCACAAGTCGCACCTGAAGTTTCTGAGCATCGTCATCCATGTTTTGGCTTCCACCTATTTTGATGGAGACCTCATGCCTCAGAGCACTCAGTTTCAGAAGGTGCGTAGAAATTCTGTCTTACAATCAATCCGTTGGATGCCATCCACAGATAGGTGCGGCCGGGCCAAGCTAGGAGCGGGATGCCCGTGACCATCATCCAACGGGTAGAAAATAAAAGGAGCGGTCAAGACCGCTCCTTTATCTCGTCTGCGAGACGTGAGAGCCTTCGGGTTGGCCCCGCTCAGTCTGCGATATGAACGTCTATCGCAAGTGCGAAGTCTGGATCGATAGTCAGCTTGTCTCCTGCCCCGATGATAACAGTGGTGGTAGAAGACTGAACAATCGCCGGCCCTTCGAATGTCGCTCCCGGGAAAAGATCATCCATATGGTATACCGCGGTCGACACCATCGCTCGCCTCCCGAAATCGTAAGCCATGCGTTCACCACGCTTAGGCGGCGAGCCAGCTTCAGGCTTTGCAATCGCGGTGGTCGAGCCTGCGAGGCCCAGACCCGTCACACGCCAGTGCAGGAATTCAACAGGCACCGATGGTCTGTTGTAGGTGTACTGGCTTTTGTGTTCCGCATGGAAGCTCTCGACGGCCTGGTTGATATGTCCCACAGTAATCTTCTCAGCGAAGGGAACGGGGATAGTCAACTGATGGACCTGACCTGAATAGCGGGCATCCGCGAAAAACTCGATACGAACCTTGTCGTCAGTAAACCCTTCAGCGCGAAGCTTCGCTCGCAGATCACTTGCGAGAGTGGAGAGGATGGCATTGATGCTTTCCACATCCGGATTGTCTGAATAAGTATGGCATACGCCAGCCTCGTCGTACCGAACGTCTGTAACCGTCATCCCGAAGGCACAAAGGGTGCCAGCTTCACGCGGAATAATGACGTGTGGAACGCGAAGCTCTCTTGCAAGTGCTGCCGCATGGAGGCCGCCAGCACCACCGCCCGACAAGAGAGCATACTTCCGGATATCGATCCCGCGTTGAACCGACACCGCCTGTATCGCCGCGACCATGTTGGCGTTGACGATCCTGACAACACCGGCCGCCGTTTCAAGGGCATTGAGTCCGATGTTTTTACCCACCCGGGCGAGCGCCGCTTCGGAGAGATCATCTCGAAGAACTCGACGACCGCCGAGGAATGCGTGTGGGTCGAGGTATCCCAAAACAATGTTGGCGTCTGTCACCGTAGGTTCGGTGCCACCCGCATCATAAGCGACTGGGCCCGGGCGCGAGCCTGCGCTCTGCGGCCCGACGCGCAAGGCGCCACCGCTGTCGACCCAAGCAATACTGCCGCCGCCTGCACCCACCGATAGCACATCAACGCCAGGCACCCCGATAGGCTGCATGTCTACGCTGATCTCGCGGGACATCGCGGGGCGGCCATCGCGAAGTAGGCACACGTCGAGGCTCGTCCCGCCCATATCGATGATAACAATGTTGCTCAGACCGCGCGACGCGCCGATATGCGTAGCAACTGCAGGAGCCGCGGCAGGCCCAGAGGCGAGCACGTTCACCGGCTTTCGAAGAATCTCCGGGACCGAGGCAACGCCACCGTTGATTTGCATGATCAAGGGACCGCGTCCATACCCCGACTCCTTGAGGGAGCCCTCGAGTTCCTTGAGGTAGGTGCTTACGCCGGGCAGCATATAAGCGCTAAGAACAGCAGCAGAGGTGCGTTCCCATTCGCGTATTTCTGGAAGGATGTCGACCGCGCACAACACAGGCACCCCCGGCAGCTCCTCGCGTAGGATCTCAGCTGCGCGATGTTCGTTGTTGGGATTGGCAATCGACCAAAGGAAGGCAACGGCTACGGACGATACGCCAGCCTCACGCATCGTAGCGGCAGCCTTCCGGACGCCATCTTCGTCAAGTGCTTTGAGGATTTCGCCATCCTTGTTTACACGTTCGCTTACGCCTAGGCGCAGATAGCGATCGACCAACGGCTCTGGGTAAGGCATGCGGAGGTTGTAGCGGTCAGGCTTGAAGGCATCACGTGTGTATAGAATGTCACGGAACCCTTCAGTGCAAAGCAGACCAATCCGCGGGCCATTGCGCTGGATCAATAGGTTTGTCGCGATTGTAGTGCCGTGGACGAAGAGCGTTACCTTCTTGAGGAACTCCTCGGTCGTATGCCCCAGTTCGCGCGCAACCGCCTTCAGGCCGCGTTGGATAGCCTGGGCCGGAGAGACCGGATCGCTGTCTTCCTTCCAAAGGAAAGTCTTTCCCTTGTCATCAAGTACAGAAAAGTCAGTAAAGGTGCCGCCGATGTCGACGCCAACACGATAGCTCATAGTGTCACCTGCGAAAGATTGAATTGCTTTTCGTTGAACGCATCATTGCGCGGTCGAAGGCTTAAATGCTCGGATTCTGAAGGAACACATCGCCTTCACGCATATGGTTTTCGGCCCAACGGCCAGTTCCCGGCTGGGTCGGCTCGACCGACGGCCGTTTAATTTTCGCGAGCGCTACGCGTTTCGTCGACGTTTCTCCTTCGATCACCTTCGGATCGAGTTCATCTGTAACGATCACGCCGAACACTTCAGCCGCCGTATTCCGGCTAATGAAACCGTCCCGAATGTTCTTGCGTACGAGTTCAATATCGCGCTCCAAGGGATTCCCATGACCGCCGCCGCCGCACGATACGCCAACGTATCGCTCGTCCGCTTTCAAGTTCATGTTTCCGGTCGCAGAGAAGTAGCGGCGTTTGCGGGTCGTCATGTCTTCGATGTACTGCCCTCCCCCCGGCGAGGCTGTTCCACCCGCAACGCCATGTGGCGGGTTGCGCCAACCGTCACCAAACGAAAAGCAATCAACCTTGCCAAGTACAGGTCGCAGTCCGATGTTGAGGCCAGGTCCGCCGATGTGCTTACCGAAGCCCATGGAGTCGGTCTCGATCTCCAAAAAGTCGACGAGCAATGGATGCAGCATCTCTAGCTGCTCCAGTGGCTGTGACTTCATGCCGCCAAGGGCGGCCACGCTCTCGCAAAGCGGCCATCCGTCCGTTGCGTTAGATGCTCCGAAACCGCCCGTATTGTTGAAGAGCATCACACCCCAGGCATTGCCCGAGTAGTCTTTGTCTCCTGCGAAAGCCGGAACGTTCGCACAGCGGGTGCTTCCACCCAAGACATAATCGGGCATCGCTTCGCAAAGAGCTTTATGAACGGCATCGGACATCATATCGGACGGGATAATGGTCGCGCACGATGTCGAAGCGGGAAAATGAGGGTTCACGATCGAACCTTCTGGGAGCTTGACGGTGACCGCATCGATCTTCCCCTGGTTATGAGGAATGTCCGTAGGAAGATAGCACATGAAAGGTGCAGCCCCTGCAGCTTTGGACGTTGCGATGGAGCCGTTGACGCCGCCCTTGGCTTGCTCGCCGCTTCCTTCGTAGTCCACGACAATTTCGCCGTTCTTGATCTCAACAGAAACATTGATCGGGATATCCAGAAGCTCAACGCCGTCGCTGTCCACCCAGCCTTGCGCACGGTAGACGCCGTTCGGCATCTTCGCAAACTCCGCCTTTGCGCGCGTGTTCGAGTAGGTGATAAGCGCGTCGACGCAATCAACGGCGGTCCTCACCCCGAACTCTTTACAAACCTCAAGAAGACGCTGCTTGCCCTTCTCGATCGAACCCAGCTGCGCTAGCATATCGCCTTCGAGAAGGTGGCGATAACGTACGTTCCAGAAGTAAAGCTCGCGGACGTCATTGCGCATTTTACCTTTGTCCACCAACCTCAACGGCGGGATTGTAATGCCTTCCTGATAGACATTCTGTGCTGCCGGAAGCACGCTGGAGGGGAGGAATGCACCGATGTCCAACTGGTGTCCGCGGGCCGTAGACCAAAAGACTAGCTTTCCATCAATGAAGACCGGGGTGCACGTCGCAACGTCGGCTGGGTGGGTATTTCCGTGATATGATGAATTGCAGAGGAAGACGTCTCCATCGTGAATGTCGCCTTCAAACGCCTTCATGATCTCTTCGACAACAAGATGTGTTGTCAGCGTATGCACAGGGAGCGCGTCTCCGCAGGCAATCTGCCTGGCCTGCGCATCAAGTACGACGCAGTCGAAGTCGCGGCATAGCGAGTACATGGTGCTCTGCGCGCTGCGCTCGAGCGTCGCGGACATTTCTTCGATGATACTGTTGAACCTGCTTAGCAAAACGCTGAAGGTGATCGGATCTACCCCTGCAGCGCTGGGGCCGGTTCGGTCGGCGACTAATAGACCGCCAGAGAGATTCTCTTCATTCCGCATTTTTGACCTCCAAGTATAATCTTATCCTGGTAATTATATTCACGATCTTACGCGTATTTGCAAGAGACTTGATAGCTTTCTGCCATCACAATTTGCAGCGACCGCACCGCGTAAACAATGAAGCGATTTTACCGAAATATGCGCAGGACTGGCGCGAATTCGCGCCAGTCCTAAGGCGACTGACCGGTGAAGCCGAGCTCCGGCGCTGCTATGAGCAGCGGTTTGGGCGAGATGCCCGCAATCGTCTTACGCGAACCACCAACGCTGGAAGCACTTCAGCCCGTCCAGTGTAAGGTCGTTCTGGAGATCTGTTCCATGCTGGACGTTGTCGCGCACGGCCCAGACAAAGTTCTGGAACATCGGAATGATAGAACCGCCTTCGTTATGGATGATCTCTTGAAGGTCGCGGTAGATCTCTCCGCGCTTATTGTCGTCGATTGTGCCACGCGCAGTCTCGATCAGATCGCTCACCTTGGGAAGATTGCAATGGGTCTCGTTCCATGCCGCCCCTGGTAAGTAAGCTTGTGAGAATTGAAGGCCGACCGAGGCCAGCCTACCCCAGAAGACCGTAGTGAACGGCTTCTTGAGCCACACGTTCTCGTAAAACCCATCGTCAGGCTCCCGGACGACGTTGATGTTGATGCCCGCGGCAGCAGCCGACGCCTGATACAATGCCGACGCGCCGACAGCACCGGCGAACCCCTGATCAGCCGCGCTGAGCGAGACATTGAGGGACGTCAGGCCAGCCTGCTTGAGATAGTATTTGGCCTTGTCCGGGTCGTAAATGGTCTGCGGAATGTTCGCATTGAAAAACTTATTCGAAGCGCCGACCGGATGGTCGTTTCCGACAGAACCGTATCCGAGGAGGATCTTATTTACGAGTTCCTCGCGGTTTACACCATATTTGAGTGCCATTCGAACGTTGTTGTCGTTGAACGGTTTGACATCCATCATCATCGCAAACGAGTTGAATTGCTCGGTTTTGATATCTTCGACACGGATACCCTTGGCTCGCTTGAGCATCGCCGCGGTTTTGAGGTCCACCTTGTTGACGATATCGACAATGCCGGTTCTAATCGCATTCATTCGAGCCGCATCGTCTTCAATGAACGTCACTTCCGCGGTGTCGAAGAAGCCGACCTTGGGATCCCAATAGTTGGGGTTGCGCTTCAAGAGCATGCGCCGGCCGGGCTCAAATTCTTCCAGGCTGTAGGCACCGGTACCGTCCTTCGTCGTCCTGTCAACCTTCCCGCCAACCGACGGAAGGATGCCAAAGTTGAACGTCGTCACCAGGCTAAGGAAATCGATATTCGGGCGGGAAAAGACAACGTCGACCTTGAGCGGTCCATCAGCCTTGACGTCCGTAACGTTCTTCATTTCTTCCTTTGCTGGCGAAAGTGAGTCGTCACTACGGTGAATATTGAGCGATGCGACCACATCGTCGGCCGTCAATGGCTTGCCGCTGTGGAAAGTGACACCCTTGCGAATGAAGAATGAGAACTTCTTGGCATCGGGGGAGACCTCCCAGCGCTCGGCAAGACCTGGCACTGGGCGGTTCATCTCATCCAGTTCGATGAGGTTGTTTTTAACGTTGCTCGAAACGACCCACATCGCGTCGGATACATAGGTAAACTGATCGAGGGTGTCCTGTGACGATCCACCAGCTAGACCCACACGGAGATGCCCCCCGCGCTTGCCCGCGGCCCGAGAGGGCTGCGGTAGTAAGCCTGACGCTGTGACGATAGCCGCAGTTTGCAGAAAGCGTCGACGGTTAAAGTAATGCATTGCTATTCTCCCAGTTCTAGACAGTTGAATTGCTATTCGCCGAGTTGTTCCCTTGTGATCCCGGCACCTTGGTCAACCCCGCTCGGCGAGAGCGGGGTTGGGCATGAAAACCACGTCGGCAACCGACGTTTACGCGAACCACCAGCGCTCGATGCATCGGAAGCCATCCAGGTCCCAATCGCTATTGAGTTTTTCTTGATGCATCAGCTTGTTACTGGAGGCCCATACGAAGTTCGCAAAGACCGGAATGATTGCCCCGCTTTCATCGTGAACAATCCTTTGCAACTCCTGGTACATGGGCTTTCGCTTCGCCTCGTCGCGAGTGCCACGCGCCTCGGCGAGGCTCTTCTCGAAGCGATCATTCTTGAAGTGCGTTGCATTAAAGGGGGCGTTAGCGCCGAACGCCTGGCTGAATTGCGCGTCTGCGCTAGTCTGCTGCGTCCACCAATCCGCGGTGAACGGCTTCTTATTCCAAACGTTGTCGAAGTACCCATCATCAGGCTCGCGGGTCATATCGATCGCAATACCCGCCTTTCCGGCGGATTCCACGAACAATGATCCGGCAGCTGTCGCGCCCTGGAAGGCGGCTTCGGATACACTGAGCGGAACCTTGAGCGATTCCAGCCCGGCTTGCTTGAGGAAAAACTTCGCCTTGTCTGGATCGAATTCAGTCTGCGGAATCTCGGGGTTGAAATACGGGTGAATAGGGTCAATGGGCTGGTCGTTGGCGATCGTGCCGTGCCCAAACACGATTTTGCTTAGAAACTCCTGACGATCGATCGCGAATTTGAGAGCATTTCGGACGTTTTGGTCATTAAAGGGCGCTACATCCGACATCATGCCCAAGACATAAAAGCGTCCGCTGGGTGTATCCTCGACTTTGATGCTCGGAACACGTTTCAGCATATTGAGTGTCTTGAGATCGGCCGTATTAATCAGGTCGACCTGGCCCGAGCGCAGTGCATTCATTCGAGCAGCCGCGTCAGTAATAATTAAGACCTCGGCGGTGTCAAAAAAGCCAGCTTTGTCGAGATCCCAATAGTTCGGGTTCCTTTTCAGCCGAAAACGCTCGCCCGGAACATAGCTTTCGAGGACGTACGCGCCTGTCCCGTCTAGTGACTGGCGATCGATCTTTCCGTCTTTCGAGGGAAGGACCACAAGACGAATATCGCCGACTGTCTTTGGAAAATCTGCATCGGGTGCGTTCAGCACAAATGCGACCTTCCAGGGGCCTTCTGCAACAATGTCACTCACCGACGCCAAAAGGTTCTTGAGCGGAGATGTGGTTTCTTCACCGCGATGAACGTTGACGGACGCGATTACGTCCTCAACGGACAGCGCTTTCCCGCTATGGAACGTCACGCCGGAGCGCAACTCAAATGACCACTTCTTGAGATCGTCGCTGGGCTCCCACTTCACGGAGAGGTTAGGTGAGACCGTACCATCAGGTTCGATGCGGGTCAGCGCGCTTCTAGACGAAGCCGTGGCAAGCAATACCGAGTCGTAAAGCGGGTTTATCGGGTCCATACTGTCTTGCGTGGATCCGGCCGACAGGCCGATCCGAAGGTGCCCACCACGCTTTGCAGCAGCGTGAGCAGGCCGGGCTACGGTAGACATAAGTGCGGCTGCACCCGCACCAATCATGAGGTCTCTGCGAGAAATATCGAACACTAAAGATTCCCCTTGTACGGATCGGTTATTTTTTATACTTGTTGGTACATGATACGTCTGAATCTGGATGTGTCAAGCGTATGCGGCTCGACGAAGAGAGCTATTTAAGGCTCCTAACCGCACAACGACTTACTGCTCTGAGAAACGAGCAGCGCCAAACTTGGCTGCTCAAATGCAGATCGAATTGCCCGTTCGAAGAGGATATTCGCGGGTTGAGAGGGCTAAAAAGGTGGAACAAATAACTGGAGCAAATCCTACGGGAGCAACGCCATTGGCGGGCTCATCTGAAGGTATCGCAAGATATGATATGGATATCGGGAGCGATCGATCGTCGGCAGGTTCGACAGCTTTTGGCAAGCTGGCGCGTATTATTGGCCAGCGCTTAGCGCTTGGGCTTTTCTCACTCTTTGTTGTCTCCGTCATTATCTTCGGCTCGGTGTCGCTCCTGCCGGGCAACTACGCCACTGCGGTTCTTGGGCAGTCTGCCACACCCGAGAAAGTTGCGGCCTTTGAAAAGGAACTCGGCCTTGATCGCCCGCCTGTTGAGCGCTACCTGAAGTGGGTCTCCGGGGCGGTCCGAGGAGACTTCGGGATATCATTCACAGGCCGCGGCGATACTCCGCGCTATGTCTCAGATATTATCGGCCCTCGCCTGTTCAACACGCTGTTTCTGGCCGGCCTCGCTGCCGCTGTGGCGGTTCCGCTGGCAATTTTCCTTGGGATTGTTTGCGCCTTTTATCGCAACGGCTGGGTCGACCGGGCGCTAAACGCTGTGACTCTTACAACAATTTCAGTGCCGGAATTCTTCGTGGCGTACATCCTGGCGTTCTTTGTAGTCATGCGCGAGAACTTTGCCGCTACTGCGTTCGCCCAGATTGCACCAGAAAAGCTTACATCCGCGATCGGCACGGTATTAGGCTACATCCCAAACCTGCCGATCCTTGCCGACGTGTCGCCGGGTCTCTCGTTCGGTGAGCGGCTTTGGTTTTGTCTGCTTCCGGCCCTGACCCTAACGCTCGTCACCCTCGCGCATATGATGCGGATGACAAGAGCGGCCATCATCAACCTTTTGGCGACACCTTACATTGAGATGGCGCAACTTAAAGGCGTACACCCAATGGCTATCATCGTGCGACATGCTCTGCCGAACGCTTGGGGTCCGATTGCCTATGTTGTCGCGGTTAATCTCGCTTACCTTATCACCGGCGCGGTCGTTGTCGAGGTCGTCTTCGTCTATCCCGGTGCAGGTCAGCTGTTAGTTGATTCTGTCCGCTCTCGCGACATCCCGGTGGTCCAAGCATGCACTATCATATTCGCGGCGACGTATATCCTGTTGAATCTAATTACCGACGTCATCACGATCGTAACCAACCCGCGGCTGTTGCACCCAAGATGAGCATTATGACTTCAGATACAAACCAGGAAATCCAAGTCGCAAGCGTAGGACTGGCACTCGCCCGCCCACGCAGGACGCGACTAGGTAAAATCAAGAGCGCACTGAAGCGAGCCCCCATCAGCGCTTGGTTCGGTATGGTTGTAGTTTTCGCCTACATCGCCTTGGCGATCTTCGCGCCAGTTCTCGCACCCTATGGCGAGGCGCAGGTGTTCGATGAACCGTTCGCACCCTGGAGCGCCGATTTTGTCTTGGGCACGGACCAATTAGGGCGCGACATCCTCACCCGCCTTATCTACGGCGCAAGAAACACGCTGGGTATCGCAGCGATAACGACCGCGATTTCCTTCTGCACTGGCGTCACGCTCGGCCTCGTAGCTGCATTGGCCAAAGGCTGGCTCGATCAGCTTCTGTCGCGGTTTGTCGACATCATCCTGTCAATCCCGGGCCTGATCTTCTCACTGATGCTCCTATCGATCTTCGGAGCGAATGTGTGGAGTCTGGTCCTGATCATCGCCGTCCTCGATTCCACGAACTTTTTCAGGCTCTCGCGGGCGACCGGTCTGGGCATAACGGCATTAGAGTACATTGAAGCAGCCCGCTTGCGGGGTGAAAATTGGTTCTGGATTGTCTTCAAGGAGATCCTTCCGAACATCATGCCTCCATTGATTGCGGAAATCGGTCTTCGGTTCTGTTTTGTGTTCCTCACGATCTCTGCACTCTCATTCCTAGGCGTAGGTATTCAGCCCCCCACCGCTGACTGGGGCTCCATGGTTCGAGAAAACGCAACGCTGATAACCTATGGAGACATCACGCCACTGCTGCCCGCAGCTGCGATTGGTCTGCTGACAGTCGCTGTCAACTTCCTGGTTGACTGGTTCCTCCACAATCTGAGTGGTATTAAAGATGAGCACTAAGTCTTCAGCCAAGGAAATCCGCCAAAAGGGTTCGTCCCTTCTAGAGATTACGAACCTAGAGATTGATGGCTTCAGCAATGACAGGTGGCACAAGATCGTTCGCGGCGTAAATCTCTCGGTCAAGTGCGGCGAAATCGTCGGATTGATCGGAGAGTCGGGCGCAGGCAAATCCTCCTTGGGATTGGCTGCGATGGGGTATGCGAAAGGCGGTTGCAAGATCGCGTCCGGGCAAGTTATGTTCGAGGGCGAGGACCTAGCCAAGGCGAGTGAGCGCCGACGACGAGAGCTGCGCGGCACGCGTATCGCTTATGTTGCCCAGAGTGCAGCGGCAGCATTCAATCCTGCTCAGCGCCTCCTGAAGCAGACTGTGGAAGCAGCAGTGCGCTCGGGCATGGCGATGGGCTCTGCGGAAGCCGAAGCGATCGAGCTTTATCGGCAGCTCCAGCTTCCGAATCCAGGTGAGATCGGTTTTCGCTATCCTCATCAAGTCTCGGGCGGACAATTGCAGCGCGTCATGACGGCAATGGCGATGATCTGCAAACCAGACCTTATCATATTCGACGAGCCCACAACTGCCCTCGATGTGACCACGCAGGTAGAAGTTCTCGCGTCTATCCGCACTCTCGTCGAGCGGCACAATACGGCAGCCCTCTATATTACCCATGACCTTGCCGTCGTGGCCCAGATGGCGGATCGGATCAAAGTCCTGCGCAACGGCAAGACGGTCGAGGAGTCTACCACCAAGGCGATGATCGAATCCCCGCGCGAGGAATACACCCGGTCACTATGGGCTGTTCGAAACCTCTATAAGGAACCGACTCCAAGCGGTGATGTTCTCCTGAAGGTCAAGGGTGTTTGCGCCTCCTACGGTGACCACAAGGTTCTCAACGATATCAACGTTGAAGTGCCCCGCGGCAGGACAGTCTGTGTTGTAGGCGAGTCCGGCTCCGGCAAGTCGACGCTTGCGCGTTCTATCATGGGGCTTCTACCGCCCACCGCGGGGTCGATTGAATACGATGGTCGACCGCTGCCTGATAAGCTGGCAATGCGAGACCGCACCATCCTGAAGAAAATCCAGTTGGTGCATCAGATCCCCGATACGGCGTTGAATCCCCGACATACCGTGGGAGCCATGATTGAGAGATCGCTGCACCTATTCAAGAAATTTTCGGGAGCGACGCTTACTCGCGAGGCGATCAAGCTACTCGAACGGATTGAACTCAACGAGACGTTCTATGATAGGCTCCCGGCGGAACTATCCGGCGGCCAGAAACAGCGCGTCTGTATCGCTCGTGCACTAGCGGCCGATCCGGAGCTAATTATTTGCGATGAAGTGACATCAGCACTCGACCAGGTAGTGCAAGAAGGCATCCTGAAATTGCTCCTTGATCTGCAAGCGCAGTCCGGTGTCAGCTACATGTTCATTACACACGACCTCAACACTGTAAGGGCCATCGCCGATCAGGTAATCGTCATGCAAAAGGGTCAGGTGATCCAACAAGGATTGAAAACGGACGTTCTCAATCCTCCATACCACCCATACACGGAACTTCTTCTTTCATCGGTTCCAAAAATGGAGACCGATTGGTTGTCCAATCTCTTGGCATCCAGAGCGGAATTACAATCCCTGGTAACAGCGGTCTAATCGTCAGCGGTGCAGCAACCTCATGAATGGGATGTATAAGTCGTCGTCGGTCGAAACCGAAATGAAGCGAGCGCGTTACGCCCGCTCAACGGTGCAGCGATTAAATTTCTGACTTTATGGGCGGCGGGCGGCGTTACGTCGCTCGCTTGAGGAAGACATGGCCTGCGCTGGCTCGCCGGCCTGACCTAGAGCTCAGCCAATACACAAACGAGACCTTACTGGACGGGAGAAAAACATGCGTCGGATCAACTTCATCAACCCTTTCGGTTCTATCGCCTATGACCAGATAATCACGAAGACTCTTGGCCATTATTGCGCCGAGGGAACTGAGATGGTCGTTACTCACCTGGAGAATTGCCCTCCGGACATCGACTTTTTCTATAACAAGCACTTAATCGAACAATCGCTCTACGAAGAGGTTATGCGTTCGGAAGAGGTCGGCTTCGACGCCGTGATTGTAGGCTGCCTATACGATCCTGGCGTAAGAGTCGCGCGGGAGCTTGTGGATATTCCCGTGATCGGGCCGCTGGAAGCTTCGTTTCAAATGGCTTCTAACTTTGGCCACTCTACGATGATCCTGACCGATCACCGTAAGGCGGTCCCCTTCATTTATGACGAGATCCGCCTACGTGCACAGGGTGCGACGGTCAAGGGTGTGGACGCCATTGACTGGTTCGTCAAAGATATGATCAACGACCGTAAATCTGTCGCGCAGGACGTGGTACGGCTTTCCACCGCTGCAGCGCAGAAATTCGGGGCGGAGACGGTAATCATGGGCTGCACCATCATTGCCGCAATCTATCAGGAATACCTGATGGAGGGAGGGAAGCCTGCCGATGTTCCGATCCTAAACCCCAACCTTATGGCCTTGAAAATGGCTGAGGGTTTAGCCGACCTACATCGGAAAGGAGCCTACACACTAGCGCGTAGTGGCTACTACATGAAGCCGACCGGCCACTATGAGGAAGAGTTTAAGCGCGCACGCCGCATCTGGAATGAGACGAAGCCTGACTTTAAGCAAAAATAGTCGCTTTCCGACTGGGAAATTTCTCCGAGCGTGGTGTAGGCAATATTGATGAAGGTTTTTCCCGACGGCCGGGAGGCAGAAGCATCCTCCAAGATGACCTTCTTCATGCTGTCCACATTTGAATTTCTGCCTTATGTTGAAGTTTGAAGGCCATCGAGGGACGCCAGCCCTGGATATGTGTGCGTTGAGCTGACCAGATATTCTAAAATACCGCATGATCAGCCCAAACGAAGGGTACGATCTGCTCTGCATATTCTGCATCAGTCAAGTGCACAATGCAGCGGTATCCCAACCATTGGAGGGGGCGTAGCTTGAGGCCAAGCAGTCAGGAGTTTGAGCATGTCGTTGTCAATATGGCTTGAAGAAACGGGAGGCCCGGAAGTTCTCAAGGCCGTGGATGCCAGGCTCGTAGGGCCAGCCGCGAATGAAGTGGTCATTAAACAAGAAGCTATCGGGGTGAATTACCTCGATGTCACCCAGCGGCGAGGTGACTCACCAATTCCGCTTCCTTCTGGATTGGGACTTGAGGGTGCTGGCGTCGTCGAAGAAATCGGGTCGGGCGTCTCGGATTTCGCAGTTGGCGATAGGGTTGCATATGTACTTGGCCCGTTGGGAGCATATGCCGCGAGCCGAACCATTTCGGTCGACCGGCTCATACGGGTGCCCGACGACATGTCGCTCGACTCGGCGGGGACCCTGCTCCTGAAAGGCATCACCGCCCAGTACTTGCTCACTTCAACTTACAAAGTTGGACCGGGCACGGTCGCGCTGCTCTACGGCGTCGGCGGTGCACTTGGCCAATTCATGACACCATGGGCGAAGCATCTAGGAGCCACTGTCATTGGTGTGGTGTCAAAAGACGCGAGCGTTGAACGTGCGAAGGCTCTGGGATGTGACGACGTGCTGGTTTGGGGAACCGACCTCGCCAAGCGGGTCAACGAGGTTACCAAAGGCCGCAAGGTTGACGTGGTGTATGACGGTTTGGGGCAATTGTCTTTTGTAGCTTCGCTGGACAGTCTCAAGCCTCGTGGTCTGATGGTATCCCTTGGAGCGTCTACAGGAAGCCCGCCGCCATTCGACTTGAAGATGCTTGTAACGAAGGGTTCGCTGTTCCTAACCCGTCCCAGTTTAGCAGCCCATGCCACGAATATTGCCGAGTATCGGCAAAGGGCAGCAGATGTCATCGACGCCGCAGCCGAAGGTATCTTCTCGACCAAGATTTGGCGGGAATTTCCGCTAAAAGACGCGGCAGCTGCGCACGAAGCCTTGGAAAGCGGCCAATCCGCTGGCCCGATCATTCTCAAGCCTTAAGTTTCGAACATGCAAACAATCATTGAGATCGTTCTTCATGCGAGACGGGCGGCGGTCGAGGTCGCCCTCTACACACTGCTTCCCATCATGGTCGTTATGATGATCCTAATGAGATTTCTGGAAGCGGCAGGGATGATTGATGGGCTCGTACTGATCTTCGGGCCGCCTCTGAAGCCGTTCGGTTTGACTGGAATGCACCGAAGACAGCTATCTTGCCATAAGCCGCGTATCTCTTGGATTGGTGGCGGGTTGAAACTCCAATCGGCACCTTGAATTTCCCCGCTGTACCGTCAAAAACTAATTGACCGTCCTGTCGCAACAGAATGCGTCGCAGCTGTCGAACGCACGGCATCAATCCTGCGGCAGCTGGGGCATGAGGTGGTGGACGCATTCCTTCCTCCTATCAAATATGCCAGTTTCCTGAAGGCCCACCAGGATGTGCTGGCCGCAAGTGTGACATCGACCGTCAACGGCAAGGTCAGGCACGACAAAAACAGTGGTTGGGAAAAGAAGCTCGAGCTAGCTATGCTCGACGCCTATCATATAGGCGAGAAGCTCTTGGTCGAGGACTATGCGCTTGCCATCAATCGATTCCGTGCGATTGCGCGTCAGCTTGAATTGTACATGGAGGAATATGACTATATCTTGACCCCAACGCTGACGCAGCTGCCTGCAAAACTTGGCACCCTGAGCATGGAGGAGGATTTTCGGACGTTCCGCAACAAGGTCGGCCAATACACCACCTTCCTTGCAATCATCAATGCCTGCGGCCAGCTAGCCGCGAGCCTTCTGCTATATTGGTCAGAGGAAAACGTGCCGGTCGGCGTGCAACTTATCGGACGATTTGCAAAAGACGCGGATCTGCTGCGCGTCTGCGCTCAGATCGAACAGGCTGCACCTTGGATCGACAGATGGCCGGCGGCTTGAGCCTGACCGGAGACCCCACAATACGCCATGCGGGCCATAACAAGGGTCCGAATGGCTATGGAAGACAGCTAGATGAGCCACCAGCGACTTGATCGGAGTTTTAAGATGGTGACCGTCAGGCGTCCGACTGTGGCGGGAGCTGGCTTCAAACTACGTTTTGAGCGTATATCCGTCTGCGAGAACCGAAACGTAGTGATCGGCAATCTGTTCTGTCGTCATCTTCCCATTGGGCTTGTACCAGACGTGGATCCAGTTGGTCATGCCGATCATGCCGCTGATCGCCAGATGTGCGGAGACATTCTTGAAAAGTCCTTCAGAAACGCCCGCCTCGTAAACCATACGGAACATATCTTCATATTTTTTCTTACGGCCGATCACCATCTTTTGCTGCGTATCCGACAGCTCGGCTTCATCACGGAAATAGATCGCCGTCCAAGCCGTTCGCTCCATGACATTAAGCGTATGCTTCCGGATCATGGCGCTCATAAGCTTGTCTGTCGGCAGGCCGGACGCGACGATCTCCGAAAGGTCCTGGAAGGACGCGTCGTGGATCCGGTTGAACAGCGTCCAGAGAACCTCGTTCTTGTTTTTGAAATAGTAGTAGATGACAGATTTGGTGTAACCTAGGCTGGTTGCAATGTCGTCGATCGTAACAGCGCGAAAGCCGCGCTCGGCGAACAGCTTAGCCGCGACGATCAGAATTTCCTCCTGAACGTAGGCCTGTTTTTGAGTCTTCATCTTTGCGCGAACCGAAGTATTCATGTTTCGCTCAACAACCTGCGTCTTCTTCTTTTCGAGCTTGGCTGCCACTGTCATCAGAACTTTCAACCTTATTGGCCATTCAACGGCAATTGCAGGACATGGTTTTTTTGTCCCTGAAGTCTATTTTTTTGAACTGTTACACTTCATTGAAGGTTTCTGACAGGGACGTCAACGAAAAAGATGCCTTATTCACCAGTCTGCTCAGGAAATGCGCACCTTTTTGCGACCCTCTCAGGTCACATTGAATAGGTTCTTGAACTTCGGCGAACAGCCTCCAAGCAGCGGCTCGTTTTTCTGCCAACACTTTATCTTGCCTGTATTGCCTTCGTTTTGATGATCGACGGGTTCAACATTCCAGCGTCGGGCGTTTGGACGCTGCTGGTGCTGGTAAGCCTGTCCCACGGCATCGCGGATCTGCTGCAGATCACCGCGTTTTCAAAGGCGCCGGCCAGCATCATCATACCCCTGCAGTATTCCCAGATAACGATCCGTCGCTCCCGCCACTAGTTTCCAACGTCTACGTTTGTGTTTCAACGCGGTCTGCACAGACCCTGACTGCGAAATTCGTCGATCCGACCTTAAAATCTGACTTAAAATTCTACATAAGATACTCGATAGTCAATTTGCTCGAGATTTTGCCTCAAGCAACGGTAACCCCGATTGGACGCAGGAGGCGCGGCTTCCCAAATGCCGCATCGATCGTTTCTTTGGTGGCTCGATCTGCGATGCATGCATGGCCGCGATTCCAAAACAACTCACACAGGCAAGGGGTTATTATGACGCGAGGTACTCCTTCCCACGGGGTTATATTTGTCCTACCGCTCGACTTTTCGATTAACTCGGTCGACGTGGGTTTATCGGGCATGCGCATCTGCAACTTTGCTTCGACATCTGTCGCCGTTGCCTTCTCGACAAGGCGCGTCACTAACGCCGGAGACTTTGTCAAACTTCGGGGCGAGGAGTAGCGCTCACTTCAGTCAACGGCCGTGCCGAAGTTCATGGTTAGCCAGTGGGTCACTTCAAGCCAGCTCCCCACTGCCAAGACGATGAATTAGACGATCCTCCGGCAACTAAAGCTTGGAGCAAATTCGACCTATTCCGGGTCAAAGCCCGCGAGCTCGAAATAGTGTGCGCACTCGTCCGGCGGACGCGTTAACACATTGGGCGACGGCAGGACGTGAATAGCCAATTTCGTTGGAATTTTGCGACGCTCCCGCCTGTCGGCCGATCGCCAAGTCCGTGCTCGTCGGCTCAATGTCATATGATCGGGGACGGCGTGACCCAGTCCCATCAGTTGCAGCGCTGATGTCAGAAAGCCTTCGGTTCGCCGCGGTCGCAAGCCGAACGCCCGGCCCCCCCACTTCAGACATGGCCAAGCGGGCCGACATGATCGCGGCCGCGATTACTGAGTTTCGCATGCGTGGTTTCGCGGGTGCGGATTCCAGTCGTCCAGTGCTTTCAGCACAGCGTTCGCGAAGGCGGTCGAGTGCTCGCCAAGGCGCTTTATCACGTTAGCTCGCTCTTAGGGTTCTGCAACCGGCCACTCGGGCATCGGCTTGCACAGATTGGCCGCAATCGATCGGTGCAATTGCTAACGTTCTATGAGACGCCGCCTTGATGACATCAGTTTCGACCAACCGACCTTGCGTTCCGGTAAACGCCAGGAAAGATGATGTCCTGGTCAACCAGGACATTGAACTTGTACCCAGGTCGGATCTCGAGCGTAGGCTGGGCGTCGAGGTTTCTGTCGATCGTGCGCTCTGCGACCCGCCCGAACGTCTCTGCGAAATTGCGACGTGCCGCATCGGACGCGGTGTCCTGCGTTGCCAGCGTCGAGCTCTCTGGTACAGCCATATCAACGCCAGTCCCGACGAGGGCGACGAGCACGGCCGAACCGAACGTCCTGAGATAGTGGTTATTCACCTTATCATTGAAGCCGCCATAGCCTTGCGCGTCTGTTCCCGCCATGCCGCCGATCTGCAAGGTTGATCCGTTCGGAAACGTGATATCGGTCCAGACGACGAGTACCCTGGACTGGCCGAAGGATACTTTGCTGTCGTACCGACCAAATAGTTTCGTACCCTGCGGAATTAACAGGCGGTGGCCCGTCGCGCTGTCAAAGACGTTTTGGCTAACCTGCGCGGTGATGCGGCCGGGAAGATCGGAATTGATGCCGGTGATCAGCGTAGCCGGAATGACCGAGCCGCGCTTCAGCTCGAAAAGCGACTGCTGTGGGGCGACCTTATTGGGCAGGTAGCCGAGTTCTTTGATGTCCGCATTGAAGAAATCTTCCTTGGTTCGCTGGCCGTTCGGGTCGAGGTTTTGCCCACCAAGACCCGCCTGGAGAGTCGCCGCATAGAGGTCTGTCGCCGATCCCGGCTGAGCCGAGTTCGTGGCAAGGTTCGTTGTGGTCATGTCGGTGGTCGCCTTTTCCTGTGCATCGATCTTGCCCTTGTCGATCGCCAGCGGCGCGTCATACGCGGCGTCGCCCGCTTGAAGACGTGCCATCCGCTGCCGCTGGCGTTCGCGCAGATACTGCTCATTTTGCTCGCGCTGCAGGCGGGCTTTCCACACCGTCTCCGGCTCGATCGCGAATTTTTCTTCCTGCTGGACCTGTCGAGGCTCCGTCGTAAATGGGTTGGATGTTGCATCCTTTTTCGTCTTGTCGGGCGTCGGCTGGAAGGCGGGAGTCTGAACCGGCTCACCGATGATGCCGTCGCTGACACCGCGCTTGAGCTGGTCGGCATAGGTCGAGGCAGGATTGCCCGACGTTTGAGCAAGGCCGGGGTCGCCCCGGAAATAGAGCCCGCGCGATGTAAGTCCGTAGAAGATGACCGCGAGAAAGACGATGATGAGAACGATCACGACGATGATCGGCAAACGGTTGACCTGGCGGACACGGGAGCTGCTTGACTCCTGCGGCACGCCGCCGAGCTTCAAGGACTGAGCCATGGTACGCCTCCCCTACCCGCGTTGCATGACGGAGAGTGGGCTTGCCGCCGTCGCCCCCGTTGCGCTTGCACTATAGGCACGGCCGATCTCGACGCTCGCCGTCGACAGGCGCGCCAGAACTTGTCCGTCGAACGGCGAGATGACATAGGCAAGTGCGATCGTCTTCGACTTGCCGTCGGTCGTTTGGTCGGTGACGACGGCATAGCCCCAGCCTCTAAGCGATGCCTCCAGCGCTTCGCCGAAAGGCGACGCATCCTGCTTCAGCACGATGGTTGCAGTCCCAGGTCCGATCTTCTCGGCAAGCCTGCTCACCATGTCGCCGGCGATTGCGGAAGCCGCCGGCCCGGAGAGTTCGGGCGGGGCATTGCTCGCGACAAGTGCGTCCGGGCCTACCGCCTGGCAGCCGGCCAGCGTGAGAGCAAGAAAGCATATCGCTGCAATCGATCGGAAGACGGCCAATCCCATTACCGGCCTCCCCGGCTGATCGTGACCTTTTGCTGGTGACGGCCGACGCCGGAAACCAGCACCGCCTTGTCCACCTGATAGTCGACCACCATCATGTTGTCCTTCATGCGATAGTTGACGATCCTGTTCTGTCCGCCCGAGACGACAAACAGAACCGGGGCTTCCTGGCCAGCGATTGAGCGCGGAAACTGGATATAGGTTTTCGTGCCGTCGCTGTAGACACGTGTCGGTCGCCACGGGGCGCTGCCCGAGAGAGAATAGGCGAAGTCTAATTGCTCGGCCGGGATGCCCGCGCCGGGGATGGTGTTCGCCTCCAACCGGGCGTTGACGTCGGCCAGCCCGGTCGAAACGTCTTCCGGATATTCAAATCCGACCCGCGCCATGTATTGGGTCGGATTCGACTTGAGTTGGACATGATAGGTTCGCCTCGACGTCGTCACGACCATCGAGGTGATGAGGCCAGGCTCGGCCGGCTTGACGATCAGATGGATCGCCTGACCTCCGACAGCACCGGATGTTGCCGGCTCGACCTTCCATCGGACGGTATCGCCAACCAATACGTCACGGACCACCTCTCCGGCCTGAAGCTCAATGTCGCATACCTGCAGGGGCGAACAAACGACGGAGGGCTGCACTTCGCCAAAGAGGAAAATCACCTTGCCGTCGCTGCCCTTGGTCACAAGACCGCGACTTCCACGCCATTGGCCGGAGATACCAATGCCTTTCGCTTCATTGGGACTGACGCTTTGCGCCGGCGCTTGCGCGGAGAAGAGCGGCGACGCCGCGAGCACGAATGCGGCTGCGATCGGAAGCATGGCCGGAGCGGGTCTTGTTCTAATAATCATATGCGGGGCCATGCCTTTCAAAGTTGGGCTGTCCAGTCGAAATCGCGGAGATAAAGCCCTATGGGGTTGAGGCGAATAACGCCCTCATCCTGCGGGGGTGTTAGGGTCACCGTAGCGATGCCGCGGAAGCGCCGGGGCTGACCGACTTCCTCACCCTTGCGATCGCGCTCGAATTCGGTCCAGTCGATCTGATAGGACTGGCTCGACAGCGCCACGATATTGTTCACCTCGACAGCGATAGTTGCGTTCCGAGCCTTATCGAAGGGGGAATTCGACCGGAACCACGCATTGATCTTCTCAGTCGCCGGATCAGACGTCCTCAGAAGCGCGTAGGTGCGATCGATATATTGCTTCTGAACGACCGCATCCGGTGTGACACCCCGAAAGTTCGAGACGAAGCTGCCGAGCGTTGCACGCACCACGCGCGGATCGGCATATTCGATCTGCTGCGGGAAGCCGGTATTTGCCGCCGTGCCGAGTTTGTCGACCTCGACGATATAGGGAACCAGCTTGACCTGCGTGCTTTGAAGCAGGGCATAGGAGAACCCGATTACCGCCATCAGCATTCCGACGATGCCGACGATACGCCAGGCCGCCGCCGCTTTGACGTAGGAGCCGTAGCGCTCGCTCCACTCCTGGCGGGCCGCGATATAAGGATTGTCCGGACCATCACGCAGGGTCATTCCGACCTCGCCGGTTGACATTGCAGGTTCCCATTTTCCCTCATCCCTTCTTTCCGGCGGAGCCGTTGTGCGCGGATGCCCGGTTGGCCTCACCAAGTTTGGCGTTGGCAAGCCCAAGCGTTGAGGTTCCATAGGTGCCGCGGCCGTCCATCACTTGATCGCGGGCGGCTGACGCCACCGCGGTGGCGGCGGCGGCACCTCCACTTGCCATCCCTTTAAGTGCCGCTCCCGCCATGGAAGAACCGCTATGGCGGGCATCGGAATATGCTGAAGCTCCGGCCTTGGCGCCGCCCGACGCGAGCGACCCCGTTCCAACCACCGTGCCGATCGCAAAGTTCGCGGCCTGCGATCCATGCCGGATCGTTTCCATGCCGCCGGTGACGGAGGCACCCTGGACGACACCCTGGATGATATTCGGCACATACATGGCAATGACGAACACCACGACGGCGATGCCGGCAATGGCAAGCGCCGTCTGGTACTCGTCGCCGACCGTCGGTTCATTCGCCAGCCCAATTAACACTTCGGAACCGATGCGCGCGATCATCACCAGCGCCATCAGCTTCATTCCGACCGAGAACGCGTAAATCAGGTAGCGGATAGCGAAGTCCTTGGTGTAGCTCGAGCCGCCGAGTCCGAGCAGGATCATGCCGGCAAGCAACCCGACATACATCTCGACGAGCACGGAGATAAAGATTGCCGCGACGAGCGAGAAGGCAATGACGCTGACGATCATCGCCAGAGCCGCCGAAAGCGCTAAAGCATTGTCCTCGAACAATCCGAAGCTGATTTTCTCAGACATCTTCGAGGCGACCAGCAGACCGGCGTTGAAGACGGTGGCAGGCGAAGCTGAGCCGCTGCCGGCGCCGATCTGGAACAGGCTGTCGACGATAGCCTTCGCCAGTGTCGGGCCTCGATCGAGAACAAAGGCAAAGAAGCCGATGAACATGATCCGGCGTACAAGCTCAGCGAACCAGGCGTCGAGAGAGGCGGCCTGAAGCGCCAGCCACACCGCGGCAATGCCGACCTCGATACCGGCCAGGATCCAGAACAGCGAATGGGCGGCGCTGCTGATCTTATCCTCCCAGCCCTTTGCTGCCGTGATGACCTGGTTCTCCAGCGCCGTTAACACGCTGCCGTCTTGCGCCAGCGCTGGACTTGCTACGACCACGATACAAAGCGCCAGTACGATCGGTAGAAGACGCGCGCCCAAAGTGTTGGCGCCTACCATCGCGGTTTCATCTCCTGCCCACCTGCCAGGTGGTAGTTCATCTGGCCGCCGAAGAATTTCTCTCCGCGCTTGCGCCTCTTGTTGCTGGCCGGCAATCCGGACGCGGCACTTCCGGAGGATGGCTGTGAGGGATTGTCGAATTGAGAAAGGAGCCACACAGTTTCGCCGGCCGGCCGCAGGGACGAAAAGGACGACGACGAAGAGTGGCTTCGAAATTACCATCTTGGCTTCATCTCCTGTCCGCCTGACATCGACGGCGGCGTCGACTTGAAGAATTCCTCGCGGCGGGCTTGCGCGAGATCCTTCTGCGCCTGCTCGGACTGGTACCAGGTCCCCATCATCGTCATCTGCTGGGAGACGAGCCCGCGCAGCTTCTGCATTTGGGCGACTTCCTGCGCCGCGATTTCGTGTCCGACCTGCAGCGCCTTCATCTGTCCGTCGGCGCTTTCCGACATCGACCGGAGCGCGGACATGGTGGATTCCTCCGATGAGAATTGCTCGGCCGTCAAGTTGGCTGCCTTCAAGGTTCCGGCGATAGTGTCCCGGTTGGTGTCGGACCAGTTCTGATAGGATGACGAAAACGATGCCCCGTTCGGAAGATTCGACTTGAGGTCGGCGAAGGTCTCAAACCGCTGCTTCAGCACATCGTCGACATTGCCCATCGAAAAGGCGATGCCCTGCCCCTGCGAAACGATACTCTTCAGCCTATTGAGGTCGCTCTCCGCCTGTCCCCACATATGGTTCGGCAGTTGTGCCGTGTTCTGCACCATATTCTCATAGATCTTGAGCTGGTTCTGGATCTGCTCGGCTAGCTGGCTGATCTGGGTGATCTGGTTGTTGACCTGTTCAGCCGACTTGCCGACGAGGCTGACCAGCTCGGTATTATTGGCAAGTTGTGTCCACTCGGTCGCCTGCCCTGTGACGCCTCCGGCGTGCCCAGTCGGCACAGCGCCGGCAAGCATGATGACCGTTGCGAGGGAGGCCAGACCCATTGCGTCAGGCCCTGTCGGCTGGAAGATGCGTCGCGGCATGAGCGATCCCTCTCTGTTCGAGCCAATGAAGAGGCCACCTGGCCCCATGTTGCGTTTCGAGAGCGCGGACCTTGGCGAGGTCGTCCTTGCCCGAGGAGCCGACGAATGAAAGGGCGACCGGTCCGAGTGTCATGTCGAAGAGCCGCCTCCCCCCTGGCGAGGCGACGTAGTATTCGCGCTTCGGGAGCGCGGTTGCGACGATTTCGATCTGGCGCTCGTTGAAGCCGATGCGCTCATAGAATTCGCGCGTGCCGGTCTCGCGCGCCGCACCGTTAGGCAGGCAGATCTTGGTCGGGCAGCTTTCCTTCAGCACGTCAACGATACCGGACCGTTCCGCATCCGAGATCGACTGGGTGGCGAGCACGACGGCGCAGTTGGCCTTGCGCAGGACCTTTAGCCACTCACGGATCTTGGAGCGAAAGACGGGATGCCCGAGCATGATCCACGCCTCATCGAGTATGATTAGGCTGGGCACGCCGTCGAGACGCTTTTCGATGCGCCGAAAGATGTAGGTGAGTACGGGCACAAGATTGCGCTCGCCCATGTTCATCAGTTCCTCGACCTCGAAGGTCTGGAACGCACCGAGTGCAAGGCCGTCCGCCTCGGCATCGAGCAGCTGCCCCATCGGTCCGTCCACCGTATAGTGCTGCAAGGCCTCCTTGATCTCGCGCATCTGCACGCCAGAGACAAAGTCGGACAGGGACCGGCCGCGTGCTTCCGCCATCAGAGCTATCTGTCGGGATATGGCATTGCGATAGTCAGGCGTGATCGTCACACCCTGGAGCGCCACCAGCGTCTCGATCCATTCGGTGGCCCAGGCGCGGTCGGCATCGGTCGACAGGTCCGACAGCGGGCAAAACGCTAGCGCCCTCCCCTTCCCGTCGCTCTCGCCGCCGATCTCGTAGTGGTTGCCGCCGCAGCCAAGCGTCAGCGGCATCATCGATCGGCCCCTATCGAAGACAAAGATCTGGGCATCGGCATAGCGACGGAACTGCGCTGCGATCAATGCTAGCAAGGTCGACTTGCCGGAGCCCGTCGGCCCGAACACCAGCGTATGGCCCACATCGTCGACGTGCAGGTTCAGCCGGAAGGGCGTGGAGCCGCTGGCGACCTGCATCAGCGGCGGTGAAGCTGGTGGATAGAATGGGCATGGCGCCGTGGGGTTGCCGGACCAAACCGAGTTCAATGGGATCAGATCGGCGAGATTGCGCGTGTTGATCAGCGGCTCGCGGATATTGGCATACCAGTTGCCCGGCAGTGAGCCGAGGAAAGCATCGGTCGCATTCAAGGCCTCGATCCGGGCGCCAAATCCTTCGGCCTGGATGAGACGGCGCACGGCCTCGCATTTGTCCTGAAGCAGGGCGCTGTTTTCGTCAAAGAGGATGATGACCGGCGTGTAGTAGCCGTAGGCAACGAGCTGTGACGATGCTTCGGCGATGGCATCTTCCGTTTCAGCGACCATCAGCATCGCATCCTGATCGATCGACCGGCTTTGCGTCTGGAAGAGCTGGTCAAAGAACGGCCGTACCTTCTGCTGCCATTTTTTTCGCGTACGTTCGAGCTTTGCCCTCGCCTCTTGTTCATCGAGGAAGACGAAGCGGCTCGACCAACGATAGGTCAGCGGCATCAGATCGAGGGAATTGAGAATGCCGGGCCAGCTCTCCGCCGGCAGCCCGTCGATTGCGACCACCCCAAGAAAGCGGTTCTCGATCTTTGGGGAAAGGCCATGCTGCAGGTCGGCCGTCACCAGCCAGTCGAGATACATCGGAATGTCAGGAAGCCGGATCGGATGGTTTTCGGCCGTGATGCAGAAGCGCACGAACTGGAAAAGTTCGTCATAGCGAGCCGTGCGGAAGCCGCCTCTCTCCTCGACTTCCTGCGTCACCATCCGACGGATGGAAATGACGTTGCCGAGATACTGCTCGACTTCGCGGATCGATGTTTCGAACGTCTGCAGAGCGATATCGGCATAGGAGGCGGAACGGCTCCCGGCGTCGGAATAGATATAGCGGGTCAGCCCGGACTGTCTGCGCTCCGGCGGCCGGTAGGTCAGGATGAGGGCGTGCCGGCTTTCGAAATGTCCCCTTTCCCACTCGAAATGCGCTCGCCGTTCGGCATCTATGGCGCGCGTGACGGGGTCTGGAAAGTGGCAAGCTGCTTCAGCTGGATAGGCCGTCGTCGGAACCCGCACAGCCTCGACCTGGATCATCCAGCCGGAGCCTAGCCGCGACAAGATCATGTTGATCTGGCGGCTGACCTCGTTTCGTTCAGTGTCGGTCGAACTCTCGGAATCCGGGCCTGCGAAATACCACCCGGCCATCAGTGAACCGTCCTTTAGTAGGATGATGCCATTCGCCACCAGGCCGGCATAGGGAACGAGGTCGGCGAAGGAAGGGCCGGAATGTCGGAAGGAACGTAGAGCGACCATGATTTATCCTCAATACCGCCGCCACGGCGTTGACGTTGCCCGGTAGGTTGGGCGGTAGCGGATGTGGCGGACATAGACCGCGCGCATCATCGGATCGGCTTTCGCCATCATCCGAAGTGCTGCGACCGCCACCATCCAGATCGCAATCCCAATGAGCGTCGCGTACCAGGTGAGCACCACGAAGATCAGAATGATTGCGGCAAGGCCTGTGAGCAGTACGAGCTCACGGTCGGCGCCCATTAGAAGATTTGGCCGCGACAATGCGCGGTGGATGCGCGTCCGGACGAGATTCGATCCAGGCTCAACCACGAGCCGTCTCCGCTTCGGGACGAACCTGAAGATTGCGGGTTTGGAGATCGCCGATCGATGCTCCGGTCGCGCCGAACAGAGCGACGATCTGCGTGGCGCCGAGAAGGATGCCGGCAACCAGCACGACATACATCAGCCTGCGCGCGAAATCATTCAGCTCGCCGCCGAAGATCAGCATCCCGCCGGCGACCGCGACGGCCGCCAAAGCAATGAAACCGGCCACCGGCCCGGTGATGGATTGCTGGATCTGCTGCAAGGGGCCTTCCCAAGGGAGGCCACCGCCACCGCTCGATGCCAGCGCCGGCTCCAGCGATGTCAGGCAGAAGCATATGGCCATGGCGACAGCGGCGAGAATTGTGTGGCGGTCACGCGACATAGTGCTCGTCCTCCTCTATCTGGGGGAAGGTCTCAGTTTCGTAGCTGTTGCCGATGAAACGCTCGATGTGGACCACATCACGCACACGGCGCCCCCTCGGGGTGCGTTCGATCGAAACGATCAGATCGACAGCATCGCCGATCACCTCGCGCATGGGCTGCTGGCTAACTTCTGCGATCAGTTGTTCAAGGCGACGCAGTGCCGACATCGCGGAGTTGGAATGGACCGTCGTCACGCCACCCGGATGGCCGGTGTTCCACGCTTTCAGAAGGGTCAACGCGGCGCCGTCGCGAACTTCCCCGACGACGACCCGATCTGGACGGAGCCGCATGGTGCTTTTGAGAAGCCTCGCCATATCGACTGTATCGCTCGTATGCAGGGCCACAGCGTTTTCCGCGGCACACTGAATTTCGGCGGTGTCCTCCAGGATCAGGAGACGGTCGTCAGGAGCTATCTCGACGATCTCGGCGATCACCGCATTGGCGAGCGTAGTTTTGCCCGAGCCCGTACCGCCCGAGATCACAATATTGAACCGGGAGGATATTGCATTGCGAATTACCGATGCCTGCAACTCGGTCATCACCTTCGCAGCAACATAGTCATCAAGCGGAATGAGTCGGGAGGCGCGGCGTCGGATGGTGAAGGCCGGTCCGGACACGACGGGTGGCAACAGACCTTCGAACCTGTGTCCGCCGATCGGCAGCTCCCCGGAAATGATGGGTCGTTCATCGTCGGCTTCAGAACTCAGTGCATGTGCAACGCTGCCGATGATGATTTCGGCGGTCGCGGCATTCATTGTGCCCGCAGCAGCAACGCCATGCCCGAGCCGTTCGATAAACAACTTGCCATCGGGATTGAGCATGATCTCGACCACTGTCGGGTCATCAAGGGCGACGCAGAGATGGTCGCCAAGCGCCTCCTGTAACTTGCGGATCAGACGCGGATGGGAGCGAAGTTCAGCCATGGTCTCGATTTCTCTTGATCGGCTCAAGCCGCGTTGTGCAGCAGGTTGAAAGTGGAGCCTGCGCCGGCGGGCCGGACCCGCTCAAGGCTTGCCCGATCAGCTTGAAGTGATCCCGCGACCGCGATGGTATTTCCGATCCTCGTGGGCTCGCCGAGACGTCTCATGGGCCAGCCGGCTCGTTTCAGGATGCGCTCGAAGCGAACGTCGGTTGCGGTGACAATCTCGTTGTAGCCGTGGGTCATCGACCATTCGATGATGGCGGCCAGCATGGTCAGGGTCGCCTCATGCAGCGATCCCTCTCCCCTGCCCTCCTCAATTGTCGTATCGACACAGAAGCGGGAACTCTCGATCATTGCTGCGTGTGCCTCGAGCTTCCCGGCGGAAAGAAGCTGCGGAAAAGCCCGGGTCAGCATGGTCGCGCCGCTCGCCGGAAGTAGGCGCGCACAGCCGGAGACTTTCGATGACCCTCTAAGCAACAGGATGTAGGTGGCAGGCAGTTGGTCGAAGTCATCGACCTCCCGACCGTCGACCACCTTAACGTCCCATTCCAGGCGTTCCTTGAAAACGCTCGCACGAAGGCGATGCATTCCGTCGATGAGGTCAGGGAATTGTGCGCGTGTATCAGCAGGGATAGCGATTGTCTGCATCAGTTTAGCTCCGATCTTGTGTCGTTCGGATGCTTAATGGGTCAGACTGCGCGATGATCCGCGACTAATGAAAGTATGAGTGTGATTCTCTCGTTGGTGCGGCACTGGGTCGACGCGGCCCATCGAAATCGTTCTCGTATTTTCAAGGAGAGAAAAGACAACAGCGGCGAAATGGCAAGGCCGGCAAATCAGATGGCGACGAGAAATTCAGGCGAATGGCGTGTGATCTACGAGCTGCCCGGAAGAGCGTCGACGGTGATTCTCTCACGCTCTGCGATTGCTCTTTCCCTAAGGTGAATATCGCGTGCAGTTACTATTAAAAGTATGAGTAGTGGTATCGTCGCGCAAGTTACCTTTTTTATCCAAAACGATGTAAAATTAGGATCTTAAGCAAAGATCCCTTCAGCCCTTATTCGAAGTTGTTAACCACTTGTTAACCCTAAATCTCTGGACGCTATGGGAGAATCGTGTTCTATGTTTTGGCGGGCAATGGCCGGTAAACCGGTATTAACCCGCCAAGAGGGACAGATGGCGATAGCAAAACGAGTTGAATCGGTGGTTACCTCCAAGGAGGACGCTGGCAGCAAGATCACGCGCCACGCTAGCCTATTGTCTGTGCAACTGCAGCAGCTTAGAACACGCATGTATCCGCCGAAGTCGGAAAAAATGCTGCGGCAGTTTCTTACGAACGAGGTTTCCAAGCTAACATCTATTCCCGATTCAACACTGAAATTGATGTCGAGCGAGGGGCGCGGCCCGAGCCCGAGTAGGCTCGAAAACAATCACCGGGTCTATACGCTCGCTCAGATCAATGAGTTACGTGAACTATTTGCAAATCAGAAGCCCGCTGAGGCGCTGCGCTTCCTCCCCCGTCGCCGGGCGGGCGAGCATTTGCAGGTGCTTGCGATTGCAAATTTCAAGGGTGGTAGCGCCAAAACCACGACCTGCGTGCATCTTGCTCACTATCTGGCGCTCCACGGCTATCGTGTACTCGCGCTCGACCTCGATCCTCAGGCCTCGCTTTCGACCCTCTTCGGAGCCCAGCCAGAGATGGATGTCGGAGCCAATGAGACGATCTACGCGGCGTTGCGCTACGACGAGGCCGAGAGACGGCCGATCCGTGACATTATTCGGAAAACATACTTCGATGGTGTCGACCTTATTCCTGGAAACCTTGAGGTCATGGAATACGAGCACGAGACACCTCGTGTCTTGGCGAACAAATCGAGTTCCGGGGCAATTTTTTTCGAGCGGCTTAAGCTCGCTCTTGCCGACGTTGAAGCAGACTACGACGTCGTACTCCTGGACACGCCGCCGTCACTGGGCTTTCTGACGCTTAGCGCAATTTACGCCGCGACGAGTATGATTATCACTGTTCATCCCGCGATGTTGGATGTCGCATCGATGAGCCAGTTTCTCCTCATGATGGGCGACCTGATCAGCGTCCTTAATGAAAGCGGCGCCCAACTCGATCAGGATTTCATCCGGTATCTGGTGACACGACATGATCCGAATGATGCTCCCCAGTCGCAAGTGGTTGCCATGATGCGCCATCTTTTCGGGTCTGACGTCCTGCTCCCGACAGCAATCGAAAGTACCGCTGTTGAAGCGGCTGGGCTCGCCAAAAGATCAATTTATGAGCTTGAGATGGGTCAGATAGGCCGCGATACACACAAGCGTGCCCGCGAGGCCGTTGACGCAGTGAACGAAGCGATTGTTCACTTGATCAATTCGAGTTGGGGGCGGGAATGAGCAAGGCCCCTCGCAAGTCGATCGTCGCGAGCTTCGGGCTGCTTTCTGCCGAGCTGGAAAGCACTCAGGTCCCTGACGTGCAATCATTAGCAACAGTCCCCTCCCCGGGGCCGGGCAACCGCGTCGGGGCGGGCGTCATTGGTGCAGCTCACCGGGCCATAGACGACATCCGGGCCGAGCGAGACCAGTTAAAAGCGTTTCTCGCGGCCGGCGTTGGCGCTGTCCAAGAGTTGGACACCTCTTTCATCGATCCATCTCCCTATCCGGACCGTCTTCCGGAGGACGACGCGAGCGAGTTTGAGGCGTTTAAACACTCGATAGAGACTGAAGGCCAGAAGGTACCGGTTCAGGTTCGCAAGCATCCATCAGAGCCTGGGCGCTACCAGATTGTCTATGGCCATCGGCGCTGGCTTGCAGCAAAGGCGCTTGGCCGCCCGGTTCGTGCCATCGAGGTGAGCATATCGGATCTCGACCTGGTTGTTGCTCAGGGTATCGAAAATGCTAACCGTCAAGACCTGACTTGGATCGAACGCGCATTGTTTGCCTCCCGCATGGATGACGCAGGCATCAGGCCGCGGGATATCTACGCGGCTCTGTCGATCGAGGACGCCGAGTTAGCTCGAATGAGGAGCGTCTATCGATCTGTTCCCACCGACGTTATTGAAGCGATTGGGCGTGCGCCCAAGATTGGGCGACCACGTTGGCTCGATCTCGCCAAGATGATCACTCACGAACCGAATGCGCTGGAAGTCATCCGACTAGTCCTCTCGAAGAAGGGCGATCTTCCTGGAACCTCCAATCAGCGGTTTCAGCTCGCCTTGAGCACGATCACACCCCGGACGCCGTCGCGCCGGGAGCCTACTTCGATTTCCAACGCCCAAGGCAGAAAGCTCGGAGCGATCGTTGCCTCGGCTAAGGAAGTTCGGATTTCGGCGGAGGGGGCGCTCGGAGTCGAGTTCATAAAATATGTCGAGAAGCAATTGCCTACTCTAGCTGAGCAGTTCACTCGCCAATTGGACAACGAAAAACCCTGACAGCTGTCAGGGTTTTTGAAATTACTAACGAAAGGAAGCGAAGCAAAAGAAAAAGGCCCCCAAACGTTGCCGTCGTGGAAGCCTCTCTCTCTGTGTGACAACTAGAGAATCGCATTTCCCCGAATCCCAGTCAAGAGTCTTTGGCACCTTAATTTGGTGGGTGGTGTTCTTTTGCCTCTTTGAGGGAAAGAAAATGCAGATTGGAAATGTGACGACGCCTTTCGGGCGGCGGCCGATGACGCTTGCCTTAGTCAAAAGGCAATTTGCTACGGCTGAAATCGGATCCGGCAAGACGGCGGATAAATGGAAAGTGTTTCGCGACGCATCTGAGGCGAGGGCTTTGCTCGGAATTCAGGACCGGGCCTTGGCCGTCCTGGATGCGTTGCTAACCTTCTATCCGGAAAGCGAACTGTCGCAAGACCGCGCGATGATCGTGTTCCCATCCAATGCACAGCTTTCGGTGCGTGCGCATGGCATCACCGGCACGACCTTGCGTCGTCATTTGTCAGCCCTCGTGGACGCAGGCCTAATCATTCGCAAGGATAGTGCTAACGGAAAGCGCTACGCCCGCAAGGATAGGTCGGGCGAGATCGAAGATGCCTACGGCTTCGATCTATCACCCTTGCTCGCTCGCGCCGAAGAACTCGCCTTGATGGCGCAACAAGTCGCTTCCGAGCGCGCACGGTTTCGTCGCGTGAAGGAGACATTGTCCATTTGCAGGCGCGATGTCCGCAAACTCATTTCTGCAGCTATGGAAGAGGGCGCTTCAGGTGATTGGGGAATGATCGAGTTTATGTATGTCGACTTAGTGGGGCGTATCCCTCGCACGCCTGTGATCGGCGACTTGGAGGCTCTCCTCGAGGAAATGGAGATGTTGCAGTCGGAGATCCTCAATCTGCTGGAAATTCAGTTCAATTCTGAGAAAATGGACACCAATGATGTCCATTTTGATCGTCACATACAGAATTCAAACACCGAATCCATCTATGAACTTGAACCTAGCTCCAGAAATGAGCAGGGCGCGAAATTCGAGGCAGAGCCGTTGACCAGGCGGGAGTCGATAAAGGTGTATCAGTTGGGTATGGTGCTACAAGCCTGCCCGCAGATCGCAATGTATGGTCCGGGTGGCGCGATCTCGAGCTGGCGTGAATTGATGAGCGCGGCAGTCGTTGTCCGATCGATGCTCGGCGTCAGTCCGAGCGCCTATGAGGATGCCTGCGAAGCGATGGGCCCCGAGAATGCGGCCGCGACGATGGCATGCATTCTCGAAAAGGCGGGTCATATCAATTCGGCCGGCGGCTATCTCAGGGATTTGACGGCCAGGGCGCGGCGAGGGGAGTTTTCGCTTGGACCGATGCTGATGGCACTGTTGAGGGTGAACGGCGATGCCGGCCGCAAAGCTGGGTAAGCCACAATGAAAAAACCTGCCAGCTGTCAGGGTTTCAAGCTTCGGACCGAGTGTCGTTTGGGATCTCAACGCAAGAATAAGCCGGAGCGGGGCCAATTTTCGGCGTGACCGATGCTGATCGGCCTGCTCAGTGAGGCAGGATGAGACCGGTGGTGGGAGATTGCCAGCAGGTAAAACCCTGACAGCTGTCAGGGTTTCGTGGGCCAAACCGATTTTGCTGAGATGATTCCCGATGGAGGCTCTGTTAACGGTAAACGGCGGAAGCTGCTTTTTCTGTGACCCGCTTGTCTCATCTTCAATTCTCGGCGTCACTCAATGCGTCACCGAGGCAAGAGTGCGACGATGACGCATAGAACGGCTCGATGCACCGTTGAACCTTGAGGCATTTAGGGTCGCGCGGACTTGCGGTCCGGGCTGCTTACTCACCCCATCCCAAGACATCGTAACCACCGAAGACCATGCGACGGATCATCGGTGAGCCGAGACCGGACGTAAACCCGATCGCGGGCGCACTCGCATGGTTTAGTCGTTCGAGATGCGCACCGGCGATACGGAGGTCGGTGGCGGCGATGTTGCTTTCGAGCTGCGAGACCTTGCTGACGCCCACCAGTGTTGATCCGACCCCCTCGTGAACCAGGGTCCATGCCAGCGCGACTTCCGCCATCGGCCGTTCCAGTTCCGCTGCCACCTGTTCCAGCGTTTCGAGGATGGTCCAGTTGCGCTCGGTAAACTTGGTGTCGCCAAGCGGATTGGCGCCGCTGAGCCGACCCTTGCCCGCACGATCCTCTCGCCGGTATTTTCCGGAGAGAAAACCGCCGGCCAGCGGGCTCCATGGCATCACACCCATCCCGGCCTCGCGCGCTACCGGGAAGTGCTCGCTCTCCACGTCGCGCGCGACTAGCGAATATTCGAGCTGCATCGCGATCGGGCCTGGCACCCGCCGTTCCGCCGCGATCGTGGCTGCTTTCATTGCTACCCAGGCCGGCATGTCTGACAAACCGTAATAGCGGATCTTGCCTGAGCGTACGAGGTCGCCGAGCGTCTGGACGATCTCCTCGACCGGCGTAACCTGATCCCAGATATGCATCCAGTACAGGTCGATGTAGTCGGTGCCGAGCCGTTTCAGCGAGGCGTCGAGCGCGCGGTGGATGTTTTTCGCGCCCGCGCCGCCTGCGTTCGGGTTGCCGCCTGCGACGTGCACGCCCGACGTCGGATTGGCCGACGCGTTGAAGGCGAACTTCGTCGAAAGCACGATTTCGTCGCGTGAGCCGCTGTCGGCGATGAACTTGCCGACCAGCTTTTCGCTTTCGCCACCGCTATAGATATCCGCGGTGTCGATGAAATTGCCGCCGGCATCGCGGTAGTGATCGAAGATGGCGCGCGAGCCGGCCTCGTCCGCACCCCACACATCGGTGCCGAAGGTCATCGTGCCCAACGCCAGGGGACTGACGATAAGGCCGGATCGGCCAAGGGCGCGGTAATTGGTGAGAGACATGCTTTTTCTTTCGTAATGATTTGGGGGAATGATCCGAACTTGCCGGTGTGGGCTGGGCCGGCATGGACATGATCCGCAAGGCGCGGTCAGATCCAGGTCGGCGCGAATTCTTTGGCATAGCGCTCGCCAAAACCGCCTTCAGGCAGGATTTCCTTGATCTTGGCCAGGTCTTCCGCCGTCAGCACCAGATCGGCGGCACCGACGTTTTCCGCGACGCGCTCCGCTTTGCGAGAGCCCGGGATCGGCACGATGTCGTTGCCCTGAGCGAGCAACCAGGCGAGCGCCAATTGCGAAACGGTGGCGCCCTTCGACGCAGCAAGCGCTTTCAACTGGCGGACGGCTTCGACATTCTTTTCGAAATTGCCGGGCTGCCAGCGCGGATCGCCCCGGCGCATATCACTCTCTTCGAGTTCGGCGGCAGGCTTGACCGCACCTGTCAGAAAACCACGGCCAAGCGGTGAATACGGGACGAAGCCTATACCAAGCTCGCGAATGATCGGGAACAGAACTTCAACATTGCGCTCAAACACCGAATACTCGGTCTGAAGCATCGCCACTTCCTGCACGGCATGAGCCTTGCGGATCGTCTGGGGACCAGCTTCACTTAATCCGAAATGCTTGACCTTGCCCTCGGCGATCAGGTCCTTGACCGTGCCGGCCACATCTTCGATCGGCTCGTTCGGATCAACCCGGTGCTGGTAGAGCACATCGATATGATCGACACCCAGATAGCGCAGGCTGTTTTCGGTAACTTCGCGAATGTGCGCGGGCCGGCTGTCAGCCTCCCATGAGGGGGTAAAGCCGAACTTGGTCGCCAACACCACGTCATCGCGAAAGTCTTTGACGGCACGGCCGATGAATTTCTCGTTGTCACCCCAGCCATAAAGCTCGGCCGTATCGAAGAACGTTACGCCAAGATCGTAGGCACGACGGATTGTCGCCAGCCCGGCCTCTTCGTCGGCAGAGCCGTACGCCAGATGAAAGCCCATGGCGCCGTAACCAATGGCAGAGACTTCCGGACCATGGCGGCCCAACTTGCGCTTTTGCATTCTATATCCTTTTTCTGATAGAAATCCGGCGACGGTGTTCGTTTCCATTTTTCGGGGTATTTGCTGGCGGGATTGACGAACATTCGTGATCAGTATCGCTTCGTCATCGAAACGAGACTGAGGTTGCTTGATCGTCATCCCGCCATCGACGACTAGCGAACCGCCATGGTGCAAGGCCGCTTTCTGCGCTTTGAGCGGCGTAACCTATAGTTTGCACCGAACTTGTCCGTGGTGGTGGTGGCTGGTATGGAGCCTTCCTACGCTTCACTCGTCAGGACCAGTTAGCCCGATCCTTCCGAATGATTGCCCATTTCTCTTGATCAGGCCGATATCGCTTGTCTGCTCGGCTGGCAGGAGTCATTCTGTCGCCATGCTTCTAACGACATTGCCTCCTCATTCACCGAACGACGGCGACGAGTATCGCCTAAATCACCAACGATCGACGCTGGCGCTCAGGATCAGCAAAGTTCTGCCAGGCGATGGCGAACATGTTTCCCCCGTTTCCGGCCTATTGCTTGTCCGCCGCGACAGCCCGAGCGAAGCGGTTTCAGCCCTTTATGAGCCGAGCCTCGCACTTCCGGTTCAAGGCCGCAAGCGCGTGATTCTCGGCGCGGACCGGATCGAATATGATCCGGACCGGTTCCTGTTGACGTCCGTCGATCTGCCGACAATGTCTCAGGTCATCGAGGCAAGTCCGGGCCGCCCGTTCCTGTCGATCATGCTCAAGCTGGATTTGCCGATCGCACAGGAGGTCGCCGCCGACATCGACAGTCATGGACTTACCAATGACGCGGTGCGCACACCGCTGGCGCTCGGCGCTGTAACCGCTGATCTGCTCGACGCCGTCATTCGGTTAGAGGCCTTGGCGGACCGGCCCAAGGACATACCGTTTATGAGCCCATTGCTGATGCGCGAGGTGACCTACCGCTTGTTGCTCAGCCCCGCCGGCGCGTGGTTGCGGGGGATCACGATGCTGGGAACGCGGTGTAACCGGATCGGTGGGGTGATCGCCTGGCTCCGGGAAAACCATGCGCGCTCGGTGCGGGTCGAGGAGCTGGCCGAGATGGCTGCCATGGGTGTCTCAACCTTCCACCATCATTTCAGCGGCATCACCCGGATGAGCCCGCTTCAGTTCCAAAAGCACATCCGCCTTCACGAGGCCCGCCGCCTGCTGCTGACCGAACGGATCGACGCCGCGACGGCTGCGCTTTTGGTCGGTTACGAAAGTGCCACGCAATTCAATCGTGAATATCGGCGCCTGTTTGGCAACCCGCCTATCCGGGACACTTCCTCTCTTCGCGACAACAATTGAGATACAGAGCAAAGGCTCGGCGGCTCGGGACGATCGGCCCGGTTTCAAGACGTGTCTCGCCTGGCTGAAGGAAGGCGACACGCTGTGGTTTGGAAGCTCGACCGTCTCGGCCGATCGCTCCCGCACGTCTTGTCCATCGTCAGCATATCTGTGCCGTTTCATGCCGTGACCCTTACGGTAGGAGCCGCGCTGCTCTTCCGGTTCGCCGTGTGGCGCTATTGTAGTAGCTTGACGCTTGCTGCACGGATCGATGTCGCGATTGCTCCATGGCTTCGGGAAGGGGGACGCCACGATTGGCCGCCTCCGTAAGATACCCTGACCGTAGCCCGTGCGCCGAAAACTCCCCCGGCTCCAACCCGGCCATTTCCGCCCGCTGCTTCAGGATCGCATTGACCGACTGCGGATCGAGCGCCCGCCGCGAAACAGTCCCCCAGCGCCCTATTGCCCGAAACACGCTGCCGCTGTCGATCTTCGCCGCCGTCATCCAGTCATTCAGCGCCTCGACCGGCCGGCCGGTCAGATAGACGACGTCGTCCTCTTCGCCACTGCTGGTCTTGGTGCGGCCGAGATGGATGGCGAGCGAGGGGAGGGGGGCGCCGTTTTCGACCGGGATCGGCGGTTCGACGGTCAACTGTTCGATCCGCAGACCGGCGATCTCGCTGCGCCTTCGGCCGCCGGAGGCAAAGGCAACCATCCGCATCGCCCGGTCGCGCAGATCGCGCAGGCTGTCGGTCGCGCAGGTCGCCAGCAGTTTGGCCAGCACGTCACCGGTGACCGCCTTGGCGCTCTTGCGAAGACGTTGTCTTGGCGCGGCTCGAATCGCCAGCCGAATGGCTGATTTGAGGGCAGGGGAGGCGAAGGCGCCGTCAAAACCGCGCCATCTGGTCAGCGTCGACCAGTTGGCCAGCCGCCACCGCACCGTCGCCGGCGCATGCGGGCCGACCGATTTCAAAAAGCCCTGGCGCCGGAGGTTCTCGTCGACGTTTTTCGGCATGCAGTGATCGGGATCGGTGTCGCGGCGTTGTGGGTCCCAGAGGTGGTGGGCGACGAATTTCAACAGCAGCGCCTCGGGCGCCGGCCACGGCAGGGTTTGTCCGGTCGCCGCCATCCCCCAGGCTTCGAGATAGGCAAGATCCGAGGCCAGGGCCCGCAGCGTGTTGTCGCCCATGCCCTGGTTGACGAGATGCCGCAGCGTCTCGACATCCTGGTCGGTGAGCAGTTCGGCCAGTTCGTCGCGGCGCTCGATCGGCAGCACGGCGGCGATGGTGTCGAGCTCTTCGGCGCGGCGCTCGACGGGAGTTTGGGTTTTCTTGGGTTTGGCCACGGGCGCTCCAAAATCGCAGGTTTCGGCGGCCTCCAGGGCCGTGATTGGCCCCGATTCTCGGTTGTCGAATGGCTTGATTGAGCGGAATCAATCTCATTGTGTTGGTAGCGCTTATAGCCTTTCAGGATCACCGGAATCTTCTCGGTTGGCCTGAATGCGCCAACAGGAGAGATCGGCCTGTGAGACCTAACGCTATTTCCGCTGTCTATGCCTGAACGCATCGACGAACGCCGAGAAGGCTGGCGAAGGATTGCGCCGGCTCGGATAATAGAGATGGTAGCCCTGGAAGGTCGGACACCAGTCCGAGAGCACCTGCCGCAGCCGCCCACGCTCGACATGTCGTACGACGAGGTCCGTGGGCACATAGGCAAGACCGATACCGTCCAATGCAGCGTCTATCGCGGGTGCGATGTTACTCAAGGTGAGCTGTCCCTCCACCCGAACGCTGAATTCACGACCGTTGCGCTCGAACTCCCAGGCATATAGCCCTCCGGACGTTGGAAGGCGAAGGTTGACGCAGTTGTGACCTGTCAGGTCCTGCGGGATTGCCGGCGGCCCGTGCCGCTCCAGATAGTCGGGCGAGGCAACGACGGAATATGACACGTCGGGTCCGATACGCACGGCCACCATGTCCCGGGCGACGGCCTCGCCAAGACGAACGCCAGCGTCGAACTGTCGCTCGACAATGTTGGTGAATCCGTTGTCGACAATGATTTCTACCGTCACGTCGGAGAAGTCCCGCAGAAATGCTGAAAGGCGGCGGCGGAACACTAGCTCGACTGCATCGTCCGGGCAGACGATCCGGACCTCACCAGACGGCTTGTCGCGCAGCGCGCTGATCGCGTTGATACCCGCGGCGATGCTCTCGAAGTGCGGCTGGATGCTTTCCATGAGACGTTCGCCTGCAGTCGTCGGAGCCACGTCTCGCGTGGTGCGGGAAAGAAGCCGAATGCCCAGCCGCTCTTCCAGCGCGCTGACTGTGTGACTGAGGGCCGAGCGTGTGAGGCCAAGCTTGGCGGCAGCGCGCGTGAAGCTCCGCTCCTTGGCAACTTCCAAGAATGCTCTCATCTCGGTGAACTCATCCCGCCGCATTGTTGAATCTCCTTCACCTCAACATGCAGATTATACCTTCTAGTCTATCTAACCCCCTTTGGCTATTTGTTTTGGCAACCGCAAAGGAGAGCCCTGAATGGCCATTGAACTGACAGCGAATGACGCAATCTCGGCCGAAACCGTAGAAACCCCATGGGCGGCAGTGACCTGCTTGTCGCTCCTGACCTTTCTTCTGGTCGGATTGGAGTTCCTGCCGGTCAGCCTCCTGACTCCGATCGCCCGAGAACTATCGGTATCGGAAGGACAGGCCGGGATGGCCATCACCGTCTCGGGCGTCTTCGCTGTAATCACTAGCCTCTTCGGCAACGGCTTTCTGTCGAAATGGGACAGGAAGGCAGTCATCCTTTTCTACACCGGGGTTCTGGTCCTCTCCAGTCTGACGGTCGCCCTCGCTCCCAACTTCACCGTCTTTCTCGCGGGTCGGGCTCTTGTCGGCGTCGCGATCGGCGGCTTCTGGTCGCTGTCGACGGCGATCCTCGCGCGTCTGGCTTCGAAGTCGGACCTGCCGAAGGCGATCGCTCTGCTTCAGGGAGGCACCGCGCTCGCCATCGTTATCGCCGCCCCTATTGGCAGCTTTCTCGGCGGGCTGATCGGCTGGCGCGGCACCTTTCTGATCACGGTTCCGATCGGTCTCGTCGCCCTGATCTGGCAATTTCCCGTTCTGCCGAAGATGCCTGCGACGGAAACCGTGTCGGTCGGCCGGATGTTGCGCCTCTTGCGGAACCCCGCCTTCCTGATCGGCATGGCGGCGACGGGTCTCGTCTTCATGGGGATGAACGCGCTTTCGATCTATCTGCGTCCGTTTCTCGAAGGTGTCACCGGGGTGAATCTCAACACGCTCTCGCTGATGCTTCTGGGTGTCGGACTCGGCGGTTTGGCCGGGACCTCCCTGATCGGCTTCGTTCTGCGCCGACACCTGACCGCCGCGCTTATTGGTCTGCCGGGCACGGTCGCCCTGATCGCTCTCCTGCTGATCGGCTTCGGGTCTTCACCGTGGGCCACCGCGGTCCTTCTCGTGCTCTGGGGATTCTTCTCGACCCCGACCCCGGTGGCCTGGAACACTTGGATGGCGAGGCTGGTCCCCGATGAACTAGAAGCGGCGGGCGGTATCCAGGTCGCTCTGATCCAGTTGGCCATTGCAGGCGGGGCGTTTGCAGGCGGCGTTCTTTTCGACATCGCAGGCTGGTGGAGCGCTTTCCTTCTGGCCGCCCTCCTTCTTGCGGGCTCCGCCGCGTTCGGAGCGCTCGCCGGCCGCCGCGTTTGACCTCTCAACAATCTCGAACAGGAGAACATCATGACTCAAGGAATCGAAAATAAAGTCGTCGTCATCACCGGCGCGAGCAGCGGACTGGGAGAAGCTACGGCACGCCATCTCGCCGAGCGAGGTGCCACTGTGGTGCTCGGTGCCCGGCGGCGTGACCGCATCGATGCACTGGCCGACGAACTCACCGCAAAGGGCTACAAGGCCAGGGCGGTCCAGACAGATGTCACGGACAGGCAGCAGGTTAGCAAGCTGGTGGACACGGCGGTGAGCGAATTCGGCCGCATCGACGTCATGCTGAACAATGCGGGCCTGATGCCGCTTGCCCCGCTCGAACGTCTCAAGGTGGACGAGTGGGACCGCATGATCGACGTCAACATCAAGGGCGTGCTCTACGGCATCGCCGCCGCGCTGCCGCATATGAAGGCGCGGAAGTCCGGACACATCATCAACGTTTCCTCGGTCTACGGGCATGTCGTCGATCCGGGTGCCGCTGTCTACTGCGCCACCAAGTTCGCCGTCCGCGCACTCTCCGAAGGGCTGCGCAAGGAGGTGAAGCCTTACAACATCCGGACGACCATCATCTCGCCCGGAGCCGTCAGCACCGAGCTTCTCGATCATATCAGCGAGAAGGATATCCAGGCAGGCACGAAGGAGTTCGTGAGCAAGATCGCCGTGGGTGCGGACACCTTCGCCCGGACGGTCGCCTTCGCGGTAAACGAGCCAGACGATGTCGATATCAACGAAATCCTGTTCCGGCCCACGGCGCAACCAGTTTAACAGGACCCGCATCATGGCGACAAACACCTTGGCTATGACCCGGCGGGGGATCGTAGGTGGCGCTCTGGCGGCCGCGACTTTGCCCTTTGCGGTACGTGGGCAGGACGGCCGCGATCCCGCCAGTCACGAGCCGACCGACGTCAAGATCAGAATGACCTTTAACGACCTGTCGCTGACGGCCGCGCTTTACGACAATCCATCAGCGCGCGATTTCGCCTCGATCCTTCCTCTGGACCTCAGGATCGAGGATTTTGGGGGGAACGAGAAGATCGTCCGTCTGCCGCGGAAGCTGACCGAGGAAGGCAGCGGCCCGTTCGGAAACGAGCGGCCCGGCGACCTCTGCTACTTCAAGCCATGGGGCAATCTCGCCCTGTTCTACGACGACTACCGCTGGGACGGGCTGATCCGTCTCGGCCGCTTCGACGGGGGCTTCGAGCCTCTGCTCGTTCGCGGCGCATACCCCGTGCGGATCGAACGGATTTGAATTATCCACGCCACCATCCGAAGAGGACCAATCGAATGAAAAACTTCATGATCACACTTATGGCACTGACGCTGGCCGCGTCCTCTCCCGCCTTCGCCGATGACAGCAAGTCTGCTATAACGGGGACGTGGCGCATGACGTCGCTACATGTCACCGACGCGAGCGGCAAGCAGACCGAAATCCCCTATTCAGGCCAGGTCATCTTCTCGCAAGGCGGAACGCTCTCCGTCCAGGCGATGAACCCGGACGCCGCCGCGGAACCGACGCCCTATACGGCGAACGGATATGAGGCGTACTACGGCCCGGTGGAAGTCGACGAAGCCAAAAAGACGTTTGCCATCATGGTGGAATCGTCTCTTGTCCGAAATCTCATCGGTCAGCGCATGGAGCGGAGGTTCGAGGTCGATGACGATCAGCTCACAATCAAGCCCGCCGATCCCAAGGAAGGCTGGCGCGTGACCTACGAAAGGCTCTGAGGAGAAGGACTCGACTGAGAGGAAGCTGGAAACGGAAGGAGGCGCCCGACCCGAACGGGGAGCGCCTGCGGTCCTTCCTCACAGGACGTTTCGTCAAGACGCAGTGTCTTCGAGTTGTCACGGTCAGCGAGCATTCTGAGCTGAGCAGCGATTGAAGTGGCCAAGCCGATTTGTCGGTTGGGAGGTCTCAGTGGCGCAGACACCCGACAGTGTGCTCAGCAGCGAGATGGCTTGGCAAAAGGCCGTGGCTCGCGAGGCGGTCATTCGTTCGCTCGCTTTCGTAGGTATTCTGAACGCTGCGGAGAGAGCGTTTGCCTGCCGGCAACTGGGTCTCAGACCATCGAGATTCTATCAGCTACTCAGCCAATTCCGACGAAAGCCGGTCACCAGTTCGCTGTTAAACGAGAGGCCCGGCCTAGAGAAGGGTAGGCGGCTTCTATCTCCAGAACAAGAAGCGGCTGTCGCGTGCGCTATCCAGGAGATCTATTGCCGCCGCGAGCGCCCGACAATCACCGCCGTCCACGACCATGTTCGATTGGTTTGCCGCGAGCGAAACCTGCCGTCCCCCTCGTGTAAGGCAGTGAAGGTTCGCATCGATCAGGCCGACCGGAAAAAGCTGACCAAAGGCCGGGAGGGCGCGCCGGCCGCACGTCAGCGCTTCTCCGCCGTAGTCGGTGAATATTCGGCAGAGCACGCGATGGAGATCGTGCAGATCGATCATACCCTGGTCGACCTTTTCGTCGTCGATGCGGTGAACCGCCAGCCATTGCAGCGTCCCTGGCTGACGCTTGCGATCGACGTCGCCAGCCGCATGGTGGCTGGCTTTTATCTTAGCCTCGAACATCCATCGTCAACGTCCGTCGCATTAGCCATCCGGCACATGGTTTTACCGAAGACGCCGTGGCTTGCGGAGCAAAATGTGGTCGGGGATTGGCCAGTCTGTGGCCTACCCACCGCCATTCATCTGGATAATGCTCGGGAGTTCCGGGGAAGGGCCGTCGCCTGGGGCACGGCTGAGCATGGCATCAATCTCATCCACCGCCCGGTTGCCCGACCACATTACGGCGGTCATATCGAGCGGCTTATAGGCACTGTGATGGGCGCCGTTCATTTCCTGCCTGGCTCCACGTCAAGCGATGTTGCATCCCGCGGCGATTACGATCCCCAGAAGCATGCCGTCATGACTTTCGATGAGCTCGAGCGCTGGCTGACCCTGGAAATTGTTGGCCGCTATCATGCCGACATTCATCGCGCTCTTCGGATTCCGCCTCGCCTGGCTTGGGAAGACGCCATCCTTGCACGTCACGAGCCTTTGCGAGTCCCATACCACGAGCATCGTTTTGTCCTCGATTTTCTTCCCTTCGAGGAGCGTGTCATCCGCCGAGACGGATTGCATCTATTCGGCCTGAAATACTGGGATGATGTCTTGAGCCCTTGGGCTGGCGGGCCGGGCAAAATGCGGGTCCGCTATGATCCCAGGGATATTTCATGCGTATTCGTCGACGCGCCGAATGGTGAGAGCTGGCCGGTTCGGTTCGCAAAGCTCGGCCGGCCGCAGATCACGCTTGGAGAGCACCGACAGACGGTGGCAGCGTTGAGAGCTCGTGGACTGCAATCGGTCGATGAAAACCTGATTTTCGAGACCATCGAAGCCCAGAGGCAGATCGTTGAAATGGCTGGTCGTCAAACACGCAGCATGCGTCGAGGAGTGGAGAGGAAGGCGCGAGCGTTGGCCGCGACCGAGCGACATACGATCGGAACGACGGATGATGACGATCAGAGCGAATTCCTCGACCTGTCTCCGTTGTCGGTAGAGGAGTGGTCATGACGGAATACCGCCATCTGCAGCCGGCCTATCAACAGTATGCTGACATGGGGATCGAAGAACGGGTCGCCTGGATCCGGGCAGATCGTTGGTTGGAAACGGCCGATGCAAGGGCAGCGTTGGCGCGGCTTGAGGATTTGCTCTCCTATCCGCCGCGGGATCGAATGCCATGTCTGCTTCTCTACGGCGACACCGGGATGGGAAAGACCAAGATCATTCGAAAGTTTCTTCGCGACCACCAACCCACTTTCGATCGCGGAACCGGGGTGACGACCATGCCCGTCGTTGCTATGCAAATGCCCGCCGAACCAGTTGAGCGCGACGTCTATGGTGAGCTTCTCAGTGCGATGAGCGCGCCTGGTCCGGTGGGAGATGCAACGTTCCGTCTGAAGAACACTTGCCGCACCTTGATGCGCAAGATGGGGGTCCGGATGCTGATCATCGATGAGATCCACGCCATGCTGACTGGGACCTATCGGCAGCAACGGGTCTTTCTCAATGTCATTCGCTTTCTCGCAAATGACCTGAAAGTCCCGCTGATTTGCGCGGGCACGGATCTGGCCCGCCAGGCGTTGTTGACAGATCCGCAGCTTGCGGAGCGGTTCGAGGCCTTTCATCTCAAGCGCTGGTCCAATACACAGCAGCTTGCTCAACTGCTTGCAAGCCTTAGGAGCATCCTCCCTCTGCGCGAGCCGTCGCAGCTTGGCTCTGCGGCGGTGCGGCGCAAGGTGCTGGACATGACCGACGGCGTCACTGTCCGGATTTTTCGGCTTATCGAGACCGTTGCAGTTGAAGCTGTCCGGACTGGGGCGGAGGCAATCACAATGGACAGTTTCGACAGTGACAACCTCGTGCTGCCACTCGTCGCTATGGCGCGACGATCGGAACGCCGCCTACAGCGGCAGGCAAGCTAATGAGGCAGGTGCGGCTCCTTCCCGTCGCACCTCGTCCCTTTGACGATGAACTTCTCAGTTGTTGGCACTGGAGGGTCGCAAGTCATTATTCCACCTCGCCACAGCGCGTTGAAAGCTGGATATCCGGGACGCCTGGCGGCCAAAACCAAGACTTCTTCAGCAGCGACTTCCATCCCGATCAATCTGCAATTCGGCTTTGGGCACGCGCCTGTCGCATCCGTGAAGGCGATCTGGACCGACTGTCACTGCAAAGCGCGAGGCGGCCCAAGAGCTCTTTTGTGGGTGATCCCTTGGATAGAGGCGTCTGCCCGGTCTGCCTTGATGAGGACGCGGACGAGGGGAGGGACCATCATTGTCGACGAGCGTGGGCAAGCGTCGAAGCCGTGGTCTGCCCTCGGCATGGAACTGGCCTCGAGAATAACTGTGGTCGGTGTTTTCGCAGCGGTTTGTTTCAGTTTCGGCAGACACCCGCCGGTGTTGTCAGGCTGTTTTGCCGTTGTTGTGGGGCAGTCGTCTCGGCGCGGGGTTTTCAGCGACGCGATCAAGCTGAGATAACCAAGGTAGCTGAGGTGATCCGCGACGCTATCGCCAAAGGCGGAGCGGAGCTTGGTCTTGTCACCAAGGCAAGTCGCTTCTTCTGGGCGCGGACTTCTGACGGAGCCCCCTACATCACCGCGCTGGGTCTGCCGCTACCCTATGGCCGACGTCCGCCGGCATCCACGGGCATTGCGCCGCTGATGAGCCTCTCACCGGCATGGCGGGCAGTGACGATTGCAGCGATCACAGAACTGCTCTTCGGGCTAGTCGATGAAAGGCCACGACTTCCGTCTTCCGCTTGCAACGCCTTTGGACAATTCGAGCGCGGGCATACCGCACCAGATCTCCAAGCCCCTCCACAAATGCAGATGACTTCAGCCGTGAAACTCCGCTCCGAAACCGAATACCGACAGCTCGCCCGCGGTATTGTCGAAAGCCAAGGCTGGAGTTCTCTGCCGCCGAAATCAGGCAAGGCGAGAAATCGCGCAATCGGCAGGTTGATGCTCCGGGCCCTCAATGACGGATAAGGCCGAACCGATGCGCCTCATCCAGCAGGTTGCGAACGGATGATGGCTGCCATTTGCGTCCACCGCGCGCCGGTCGCTCTCCCATCTGATCAAGCTGGCTGGCAATGTCGCGCAGCGACAGGCCGGGATCGGCAATGGCAATCGCCGCAACGAGCTTCATCAGGTGATCTTCTGGCGCACGGCGCGGAGAGCGAACCAATAGCTCGGGGTCGGCCAGCTTCTCGCGGACCATGCGATGCACGGCGCGACGCAGTCGCTCCACCGTCCAGTCATGGCCTCGGCGATTGAGAACCCGCACGACATTGTCCCAGCTGTGTTTTGGGCGAAGTTGCCGAACAGTCGGGAGCCAGGTCTGGGCAGAGGAGATCAGCTCGTCGATATAGAGTTTTTGCCGCGCCGTCGACACAGCCTTGATCGCTTCCGGTCGCCTCTCCCTAAGGCCTGGATTGCCTGGCAGCCTGCCGCGGGCTATTGCCGCCTTAATACCGGCCTTGGTTCGCTCGGCGATCAACGCTCGTTCGAGCTGCGCGACGGCTCCAAGGACCTGGAGAGAAAACATGCCCTGCGGCGTGGACGTATCAATCGGATCGCGGATCGAGCGAAAATGGGCACCTCGCTCTTCGAGATATTCGATCACCTGCAGGAGGTGGCTCACAGACCGGGCAAGGCGATCCAGCCGGACGACGACCAGCACGTCGCCGGCGGTGAGGTCTCCGAGCAGCCTTGTCAGAACTGGTCGCGACCGCGATGCGCCGGAGCCCTGCTCTTGAAAAATTCGCTCGCAGCCAGCGGCGCGCAACTCGTCCATCTGCGCATCATGGACCTGATCGTCGGTCGAGACGCGTGCATAGCCGATGAGACGTTTGGGGGCCGGCGCTGGATTGGCGGCTTGCCGTTTTGCCATGGTTTTCTCGCGTGGTTTTCAGGTACTTTGTACAAATAAGGAATGCGTGAGAAAATGACCAGTTGCAAGCGTGTTTTATTGGGTAAATGCAGCCCCACCAGACTCGAAATGCGACGTCGAACGAGCATCCGGGCGTAACCAGCGTGAAACGCGCTCCGGCGGCCATCTGTGGCGGAAATGCCTGAAAATAAGGAGATCGGAGGAGGAGAGGGGCAAGAACGGTCGGCTGAGAAGAACAATGATGACGGGAGCCGCATCATTGCCGAATGCTAGTGCCGCCGTAAGCGGCCCGCGGAGCAGCTACCGTTCCACAGATCCTAGCCGAAATCTGCCAAAAAGGCCGGAAAACCAGGGCTTTCCGGTCATCCAGGGCGACCGACACGCGATTTGCGGGCCAAAATCAATCTACCATCGATAAACGCTTGTTATCGATGGTTGAAACACCAACCCACAATCATATCATGTGAGGAACCGTAATATTCTTATAGAGTTCCTTTAGGAAATCATTTACCATGATTTCAATGGCTTACGATTTCGCTAGAATCAGCATGACAACCCTTTTGGAGCCGGCATTCCTCGCCGGCATCGCGCTCGCGCGTCTCGACGAGCGCATCGCCCGTTCGCAGGTTGGGCAGGGCTGGATCGAGCGCGCTCATTTCACCGACGCCTGCGCCTCGCTGTGGATCGACGGCGAACTCGTCCACTTGGAAGACTTGGTCCTTCATGATGCCACCCGCGACATCCGCACGCCCACCCACGAGCTGACCATCGCCCGCGACGTGCTGCGCACCCGCCGGCGCATCGCCGCGCAGCTGCCGGGGTGGGCGTTGTCGGCCGACGGCATTCGCACCTTGCGCAAAACCGCTGAGATCACATCGGCCGATGCGGATGATGCCCAGGCGATCGGTACCGGCCGGCGCGCGGTCGCAAGCGATCCGGAAGGGGAGGGGGAAGGCACCGACGACATCGAAACTCTTCCTGGCGTCGACTATGCCGCCATCGATGCGGTGCTCGCCCGATCGGAGGCCGCGATCGAGATCGCAACACGGTCCGGTCGCGCCGACGCGGTGGAAAAAGATCCGCTGGTGTATGATCTCGACTGGGACGAGGACGCACGGCTCGACGAATGGCGGGGTGTGTTAAGACAGACCCAAGACTTGCCGGCGGTTCTGCAGGCGATCGTCACCCTTGATGCCTGGAACGAATTGTCGGTGCTGCAACATGCGCCCTGGCTCGGCCGGCTGTTCGCCGCTTCCATCCTGCGCCAGGCTGGCATCACCAGCGGTGTCCATCTCGCCGCGATCAATCTCGGCCTGAAAACCATTCCCGTCGATCGACGCCGGCATCGCGACCGGGAAACCCGGCTGCTGGCCATCGCCCACGGTCTGATCGCCGGTGCAGAAATCGGGATGAAAGAGCATGACCGGCTGACGCTGGCTAAGACAATGATGGACCGAAAGCTGGACGGGCGCCGGACTTCTTCAAAACTGCCGGAACTGGTCGAGTTGGTGATGGCAAAGCCGCTCGTGTCGGCCGGAATGGTGGCGAAGACGCTCGAGGTGACGCCGCAGGCGGCGCGGCGGATTGTGTTGGAGCTGGGCCTGCGGGAGATGACGGGGAGGGGGAGGTTTCGGGCGTGGGGAGTTATTTAGTTCAACCAGCTTGATCGCCGTCGAGGTCGCCCACCCAAGAAGGACCTTTTTCTTCGCGGAACCGCCCGTAATAAGCCAACACCTCTCGCACCTCCTCCTTCGATTTAAAATAGTGGTGCACGATTTCGTTGGACTTCAGCAGAATGGCGATGAAGCAATCCACTGTTGCAGCGATATCGGTACGAGACGGCTTGTCAAACATCACCAGATCCAAGCGGTCCTTATCAGCGCGTAGGTGGCGCGAGGTAAGGACCCGGATATTGTTATGGCTGTCGTTACACAGGCTGTTGTAGATCGACCGGTAAACGTCTTCCAGCCCGGCCATTTTGAACTTTTCCAAGATGTTGGGAATGCCGCTGGTCTGCTTGAAAGCCGCAAGCTCTGCCTCGTGGTAGGCAAGCTGTTTTTGAGCTTCCGGGTTGTCCTTGAAATAGGCGAGGAAGGGGTTATCACCTTTCACGCCATCACCTGCCAGCTTGATCCATTCCTTGTGGTAGACAGCCATCATGGCGTGCAGATAACTGTCATCATTTGCAAGGTTGATAAGGTCAACGTGCGCTTCCAGAGCCGACCGCAGCAGGATGTCCATACCGGTGTATTTCCCGGCCTCCCGAATAATGATGGCGCTGTCGGTTAGCTCAAGGATACTCGCGTAGAGTGACACCAGAGTTCTATGGACCTCGCTTCCCTTGGTGAAGCGAAGATCTGCAAGGTGCTCGATTGATACTGCGTGAAGTTCAAGAAAAAAGCCGTACATAGATTTTGGCCTTCGGTTTTAGGTGATGACAACAACCGTACCGTCGCCGTTCTTTATGGTCTGCAGCTCCGGTTTTTACTCGCACCATTGCAGTTTGCCTTGCGTTGTCCAGCGCCCGTCATCGAACGTCTCATCGACCATTCGGTCAACCTATCGAAACTCGGTCAACGTAAGCCAGTCCTCGAGCCTGTGTTTTGAGCCTTCCTGCTTACGCCGACTATCCGGTCGAAATTGGCAGTTCAGGTGGAATTTGTGCGACCGGTCATCCTAGAAGGGATGGTGGCGAGAACGCCTTAGGTCAGGGCGCTGTCCGGGTATTGTAGTAGGAAAATTAGGTTTATGGGAATGGCAGGTTTTCTAGTTAAAAACGATTGGATAAACCCAACCCCGTCCCACGCCCGTACTGGTTTCGCGCGAGTACCTCTCCGTGAACGGATAGATCATGCTGGCAGCACGACCTTCTAATCTTGATAAGTAATATAGCCCGAACCCCAAAGCCTGTGGTTTTGTAGATAAAGGGCTTAGATATAGGTTAGATATTCGTTGTTTGCTGCTCAGCAGGGTTACCGCCTCGTCTAAGACGGCGGCCGTAACATAGGGGTCGTTCGCCGTCGCGAAAAAATTGAGGTCCACTGCATTTTGGGTGGAAACAGCGGATACGCGGTCAAGCCGTAAGATGCTCTCTTGGTACATGTCTGCGCTCAAAGAGGGGAAGCAATGCAATTGCACGACCCGCGCGCTTTCCTTATTCGCTATTACTTGGCCAATTAGGCTGTGATCATAGCCGATACCAATCACGACGACGTCATGATCCATCTCGGGATTGTGCAATCCTTCAAAACCAGCGACTTGCCGTACGGTGACCGTCTCTGTTAGAGAAAAGCGCGTTTCTACCTTGCGCGAATAATGGCCAGGTTCGGTATATATGAACTCAAGCTCTTCGACCGGATTAGCTTTAAAATATTTCAAAAGCAAAAGGATATGTGGGTGCAGAAAGCCCGTAATGTCGACGCATACGCTCTTGACATCTGGGTCCGCCAAGCCGCTTCGACGAAGGCCATCAATAACCAGCTCAGCCTCATTCTCAGGTAACAAGTCTACTAATTCAGGGCCTGGTGCTGCGGGATATTCATCGGTGCTGTACCCGTAATCGGGCAAGATCCACCAAAACTTCCGCGAAGCGCTGACCTCGTCGAATGTAGACTTCACCCGTTCATTGTCGTTATATGCGGAGATAAAAACGTCTCGATTACGCTGTTTCTCGTCAACCGACAAAAGACGCTTTGAATCAATCAAAAATTCCAACATCATTGATCACAGAAGTTTGGGTTGTTTTACGGTGGCGTTACGCGAGACTTCGATGAACATGTTTTGTACCCGCCCTCGCATCAGAGACGCCAGCGTGGCACGCTTCGTGTGATCTAAGATCGCGTTAGCGAGTTCTTGTTGTAGTTCAATCGTTCCCCGCCTGTGGATCGATACCCCCCACCTAGGGGCGAGCATAGGGCCAAGCTGGTACTTGGCATCGACGGCGTGCGAGTTCTTGTTTTTGTTTCCGGCTTGAATTTTGATAAGGTATGACCAGTTCTCGCAGGTTTGAAGAACTTTGCGCGCGTTTTCGGTTAATTTTTCTTCATCAACGCTGAACGTCCCAATATCACATTCGCTCGGTTTGTCGCTGTATCGCACGGTTCGGAAGAGCACGGCCAGTGCCTCCACTCCTTCCCTTACATCTACTCCTGTTCCCGTGGGCTGTGCATCCTCCCAGAACCAAGCCGCGCTGTCGAGAACACCAAGTGATTGAGATTCCACGCTGATCACGCCATCTGCGAATGGCTTCTCCCCTGCAAACGAAGAGCGACGGTAGATTTGCTTCAGGATACCAAGTAGATTTCGCGGGATCCCTTGTGACAAATGAACTAGCTGTTCCCACCCGCAGTAAGGGATGGTTTTTCCGCATTCTCTGTAGAGCTGAGCGAGCAAATCGGAGCCAAAGTGGCTTAGGACATCTTCGTAATCGGGTGCGGCAACCTTCCCATTATTCAAAAAGGCTTTTGCTTTCGCCGATATAGATTCTGCAGCCGCGCGTATTTCCCCGGTTGTGTCGGCCCAAGCTCGGTATAGCAACAGGATGTTCACTTTCTCGAGTAGGGGATAATCCTTCATTGTCAACAACGTTACGATTTGCTCCACCCATGACGGTGGTGCATCAAACCCCTTTGTAAGATTTGACCGTAGCTTTGCCATATGCACTCTATCAGCGCCTTTTCTGTCTCGACCTGAAACTGCCTCAAGCGTCGGTTTCTGATAGAAATTGGTCTTGTTTAGCTCCTGAAAGCAATCACGGAGTTCTCCGTTACGCCGCGATGTTAGACCAACCTGGTCAAGCCGCTTCGCTACCAGTTTTTCAACAAAGACTTCATACGCTGATGACTCATCACGCAGGAAGGAGTCGAGTTCTACGCGCGCGTATTCCGAGCCCCGCTTGATGGGTTCTCCTGATCCAAGAGTTTCGTATGTTCGAATGCCATACAATCTGGCGCCCACCTTAACCGTGGCATTTCCCGATCGGTATCGGATCAAGCTGTTCAGGAATCGTTGTTGGCTGGCAGTGAAATTTTCCGCCTCGTCAATAAGATAGACAAACACCGTCTTCTCGAATTCACGGATCCGTTGCGCTACTATTCGGGGTAGACCGTAGAATAGAGTTCCAGGCGAGAAAGATATTACGACCGGATCCATGGTTCCCGTGATCGCTACGTTGTTAGCCGCATAGTCAATATGCTTTCGTAACCGTGTGACATATTCGATGAGCTCGTCGATGGTCGAAAATTCACCCTTCACATCGGTGTCAAAAAGTTCGTGGATGTCCGAAACCAAGCCGCTGGAGTCGTAGTCGCATTCCTCGTTTTCTTTGAGCCAGCTTTTGAGTACGTCGAGAAAAGTAGCAACAAGCCAAAGCTCAAAATACATGCTGAAGATCGCCAGCCACAAGTCTTCAGTCTGCTTCTTGCCCGAAAATTTCTGCGAATTGAGCCCTTCGGCTCGGACGTAGATGCCGAGGTAGCCGTCTTTTACAACAGCATTGGTTATGCTCCCCGCTCTGGCTGCTTGCACCGGTGCGGAGCAATAGCGCATCAAGTGGGTCTTGCCGCTGCCTTTACCGCCAACAAGAATCATCGGCATCAAAAGCCGAGGTTGAAGGAAGTTAACCAGCCCTCCGTGTTCGTCGGCGATATCAACCCAATAATCAAGGATCTCAGCCGCAGAAAAATCGGATGCCTTTACTAGGTCAAACGGGTTTTCGTCTAATCGAATTGCCATGCTTCTAGTCCTAAATCTTCGGATACCGTCGAAATATCGGTGTCCAAGGTATCGGAGAGCCGTTTGACACCTCGCGCCATATTATTGGGAGCGTATTATCTGGTGTGTTGTGATGAAATCCAAACAGCATCTGACTGTCTTCAAAACCTCCCGCGTGGCCAGGAGCCAGCAGGCCGCCATAGTGCAAAGCAACGTCGCGAACAGTTGCCTCAGATACATGCTCCGGTACCACCCGAAGATATCGAGAATCGTTAGAAAGGCACCGGTAGCTGGGGTCCAGCTCGATAAGAGCAGCGGATCGAGCGTTGAACAACGTGTTCGTCCTCACATTCGTCATACCCGCAGCGGTTCCAAAGATCGAGAAGTAAGAGAACTCGATGTCCGGATCGAGCGCACGAATATCCTGCAAGATGTTCTTTGAGTATTTGAGCGCTGTATCCCCCGAGCCGCATACATCATCTAAAAATATATATCGTCGGATAGATGTGTCCTGTAACTGCCTCGAGACAACGCCCCCAAGACCGACAGATCGCTCAGTTATTTCCGCGCTGTCCAGAAAAATCGACTTAGTTAGTCCGTTCTCTTGTCTGAAAAAGTACAGCAGATGGACGCCGCTCTCCGACGGATTTCCCACGCCAAGAAACCGCGTACGGTTCAATTCTTCGGAAAGTCTCGCTCGTATGACGTCGAGATTGCGTGTGTTGCCCGATGCCTTTCGGACCTCTTGAATAAGAGGTATCAGGAATAGATCTCTGTATTGGGCTCGAAGTAACACGCGAATTTCCGTGCTGCCATAGTAGAGAAACTGGGCGAGGAGGTATAATGCGTGCAGTCGCTCCACGTCGCTTGTATGGCCACTCCGGCCGTCGAAATTCTCCAACCACCGCTCCACAAGTGGCCAGCTAACTCGACCTTCCCATAAGGCGGAGTTCAACACGGTAACGCGTTGGCGGAGGCTGTCCCAAGTGCTTTCGTCACCTTCGTCTTCGACAAGCGGCAGCAGGCTTCGGATTTCGTCCAACGGGCTCATCGCACTTACACCGACGGTTTCTGACGGATCGATATCCATGGCTTAGTAATGACTTTTGAGTATCCTCGCCCCATTTTCAGCAACAGCGTTTGTTTTAGCGTATCCGCCAATCTCCGTGGCATTGCCAAACCCTGTGTCCCCTCAGCGCTTCTGAAAAACAATGACATGCTCTCTTTCGATAGTTCCAGCGGTTTTGTTGCGTTTCGTCATCAATCCTCGGGATCGTATATCGTCCACAAGTTCCAGCGTCGCTGTCAGGCCTTTCCTCAAAAATATGTCTTTCACAAACTGGCTAGTTGCGAAATTGTGGCCGCAAATCATATTATCTCCGACAACTAGAACTAGGTGACCGCTCTGTCGAAGCCGGGAAACAATACCTTCGGCTGCGTCATCCATCTCACGAAGATACGTATTTGCGATATGGGCGCGAAGGGAATTTACAGCCTTTATTTCCGCAAGTACGCCCGCAGCACTCGAGACCACCGACGCGCTTTCAGAGCTGTAGTCAGATTTGTAAAAATGCTCTCTGCCAATATTGCGCTTCTCCAGCTCACGAAGCTGATTGGCCGGCGCCATCCCCAACCATCCGATGCTCAGCGATGACGCTCGAATATATTTTTGGGCTCCTGCGTAAGGGGGCGATGTGATGATGAGGTCCGCTTTCAACTCCCCATCCTGGTGGCGTTGCCGAGCATCGGTGTAAAAGTCCGTAGTGCACCCTTCTGGCATCTTGTTTAGGCGAGCGCAGTTAGCGCCGACAACCTTAGTGAAATGCTCTATAAGGTCTGGAGAGCCTAAGACGTGCTTTTCAAGCGCCTTTCCCTTTAGTCGAACCGGCACAGAAAGTCTCGGATCGCTCACGCTGACTCGCTTGACGCAGGAAGAAAAGCAAACTTCCAAGAATGTCCGTACGGCTCCGCTAGTATTATTCCGTATCGAGTGTAGTAGAGCGCCAAGCGATAACGCAATTCCTTCAGAAAACCACATATCTTTTTTGATGGTGGTAGTAAAAGGAGCCTGACGTGTAGTGTCAACCTCGGAGAGGACTTTATCAAGTGCCGCGGCTATCAGGTCGGAGGTAATGTGTGTTGTCTTGGCCTTGGCAATAAGCCTTGCAAGCGGGTTTGCGTCGGCACCCATAGCTCGCCTGCCAGCCAGCAGCGCCTCAACAAGGACAGTGCCAGATCCCGAAAATGGATCGTATACCACGTCGTTCGGCGACGAGTACTTTGTGCAGTTTATGAAGAATAGTGGGATGTTGAGCAGCAGCTTTGCAGGATAGGAGTGAAACAAATGTGTGGCTCTGTCCACCCCAGACCCGAGTGGGACAAGTGTGCGGAAGTTGACCGTAATCGGTGAACCACTGGCGTCATACACTTCCTGTAAACTCTGAAGTTCTTTGTCGAAGTTCCAAGTCTTCAGATCGCGTGTCCTGACTTGCGCGCTAGCCGGCATAGCTTTCTTCGCGGCCAGATCAGGGGCCGTCAGAAGTTGCGCGTGAAGTGGTCGAGGAAATTCATTCATTCTTGAGTGCAGACATCAACTCGGTCCACTCCCGTTGAGAAAGACCGCTTTCATCGAACGAGATAGACTTCCCGGCAAGTTGGCTCTTTACGACCTGCCATGCGGAAGCCGAGAGTGTTACGGCGTCAAGTTTGTATTCCTTGAACGCGTCGTAAGTCAGGGGGACCCACTTCTCGGTGATATCGAGGAGCTTTTCTGCATAGGCACGGATCTCGTATTGAGCATGTGGATCGGCCCTCAAGCGCAAAAAGTTCAATAGGTTGTGTAGATTTATTTTCCAATACCACTGCGTGTAAAAATTAAGACTTAAGTTCATGCGAGCCAACTCGCGCGCAATACCAACCCGTCCGTTGTCGAGACTTGCACCGTCATCGGAAACATTGAGGAGCGCGTTGTATCCTCCGTAGCTGCGCTCAGCCTCGTCACGAAGGAGATCCAATACCCATAAATTGTCGGCAAGCGGCGCGTCTTCCCGCCCTTGCTTGTTGTTGGCCGACTGCGCAGCCAAATTTGCAGCATCAGGTACATAAAACTCTTTATCCAAAATAGAGTACCGAGCGGAATACTCGTTTACACTAGCTGTTCTATGACGGATCCATTGGCGAGCGACAAAGATTGGTAGCTTAACGTGGACCTTGATTTCGGCCATTTCGAACGGCGTTGTATGTGAGTGGCGCATCAGGTATCGGATGAGACCACGATCCTCGCTGACCTTCTTCGTGCCTCGACCGTAGGAGACTCTTGCGGCCTGAACGACTGCGGCATCATCGCCCATATAGTCGACCACGCGAATGAAACCGTGGTCGAGCACGGGTATCGTCTTGTGGAGAATTTCCTCCAAGCCGGTGGAGACAGCACGGTACGTCGGTTTCAACTCATCTCGAAGGCCGTGTTCAACGCCACTTTCCTGTGCCAAATCATCCTCATAGTGTAGCCATCAACGTTATACCACTACTGTGAAATCGGATCAGCGACAATCGAGAAGACCGCTTTTCCTAGCAACTGCAATCAACGGATGGGAATGTAGCTGCGTGTGAGCGTCGCCCGCGGAGCGTATTTTTCCAGGATAAGTTCTACGGCTTTCATGGCCTCTGCATTTGTCCGTGGACCAAGGGTTACTTCCAGCTCATCGAGGGCTGAGTGGTCGAGGGGGATGAACAGCGCATTCGTCTCTACTGGGTAGCCTACAAGATCCAGGGTCACTTCGTTGACGTATTGATCATCAGGAAAGTGAGACTCGAACGCCAATGCTGCAATTTTGAAACGCCATTCCTCCTCGTAGGCCCAGTAAGTGCTTTTCACCATTCCCAGATCGTAAGGGTTGAAATAGGCTGTGCCTCGCTCGCGAAAGACAAGGTTGCGGTTCCTGTAAATCGGATCATCACTGTACCAAATCTTGTTCGGGCCAATGATGGCACACCCGCTCGTGCTCATAGCTGGGGCTTTGCGAACTATGCTGTATTGTCCCGCAAAGCTACCAATCGCTCCACCCTTCTCAAACACCATCGGGCTCTCACGTCCGGCAAACATATTTGATGGAAGCTTTATACGAACGCCTTCGAAATTGCGGCCGTACATCGACCACATTGGGATATGCTCGACATCTCCCGCAGACCAACAAGAAACAAAGACCGAGCTTGCGGCCAACGGCACGTCGGCAGCCGTCGCCTCTTCTGGATCGTTCATTTGATCTAATCGAGAGAAACGCAGGCTTCGGCTTGCAAGGATCTTTTCTAAGCTTTCAATAGAAGTGTACTGGCAGAGTTTCGCCGGTAGTTCCTTGAATCCCATGGTGTCGAACATGAAGTCATCTGTGTAAAAACCTTCCCACGCTATATTCATTTCTCGACCCTGGCTAGACGTAATCGTCTCTAGCGCTAGCCTATTCTCGATCCAAGTAGCAAGTTGCGCGAGTTGATTATCTTGGACGGAACCTCTCTAAAGTGCCTGTCTGCATTAATATTTCATTTGCAGCACAAGGTTGATAAAGGCTCCCCGACCAGAGGGCACCATGAAAAAGCGACTAAACGAAAAAGTACTGAAACGCGGGGATGTGATCCTGACAACCAGTGACGCTGCGATCAGTAAATTCATACGCGCCACCACTATCAGCCCGATTTCACACGCCATGCTGTATGTCGATCACTGCTCTGTCATCGACGCGACAGGAGATGGGGTGCATTCGGCGAACACACAACGACTGTTCTTCGAGCGACACAACGCCGTATTTGCCTTACGCCTCGAGGCCGAACTGGAACCCGGCACCGCAATCAAAATCTGTAACTATGTCCGAGAACGCATCGGAAGCGAGTACGCGACATGGGAAGCAGGCAGGGCGTGGCAGGGGCTGGGCAAGAAAGGCACGCCTAAACAGTTTTGCAGCCGCCTCGTCGCGCAGGCTTATGCCGCGAATGGCTTTGATATCGGCAAGAACACCGATTTCTGCACCCCAAAGAAGCTCTTGAAAAGCGCGAAGCTTGTCGAAATCGCCGATGCCACCGTGGAAGTCACCCACGACGAATATCAGGCCTGGCAGACGCATCCCAGTGGCCTCGATCTGATGCGTCAGTCTACGAACCACATCCTGAACGGCGCTCGGAAGATTGATAAATCTATCCAGCATCTCAGCGACGTCGACAAACTGGTGCGAGAACATTCCGAACACGACGAGACGATCATGCAGCTTTATGTCGAGTCCGGGTTCCTCCACGTATGGAAGTCCGACCACGAGATAAACCCGTGGCACTACGATGCGAAGCTCATGGAGGATGTCGGCAATCGGCATCCTGAGGGCGTTCGGTGGTATTGCGAGAGCACGCTGTCCGAGGGGTCTCGCACAGACAATCGATACGTGACGAATGCAAAGGTCTACCAATATTACCAGTCTATGAGGCCGAGAAAGACCTTCGTAATGCTCATGGCATTCTATCAGATGTTGGCAGAGCAACATGCCAATCGTCTCGAAATCGCAGAGGAGTGGCTCAAGCGGCACCCGTAGGTGTGTTCCCGATCTGGAGAGGATCTGCCGCGTCTAACTCGTTCAGCTTCAATGAACCACCGCATAAGGTCTTATTCCGTTCGCCCCTAGCGTACGATTTTGCACTGCTCTTGTTCCGACCACATGTACACCCGAGCAAGAATTTCTCAATTGACACACCTTTGACGCGAACAATACGGTGCAAATGTGGGACAGGGCGAATCATCGATGCAACGTTGCGCTGCGATGGTTTTACGTTCCAAAGGCGCGGCGGGGGAGGCCTTGAATGTGGGCAGATAATGAAACTGAAAAAGACTTCCTTAATTTTTCGGGAGTGGCCGACACAGTAGCGGAAATCATCGTCCAGGCGCGGGGGCGCCCAATTTCAATCGGTGTCTCGGGATCATGGGGCATTGGAAAATCCTCCATGATAAAACTGACCCAGGCATCCCTCGCTAACCGAGAGAGGAAAGAAGGCGAGAAAGACTTCGTTTTCGTCGAATTCAATGCTTGGCTTTACCAAGGTTATGACGACGCTCGCGCCGCTTTGATGGACGTCATCGCGACGAAGCTAGAGCAGGAAGCAAGAGCGCGCGAAAAAGGAGTAGACAAGGCCAAGGCGCTCATCAAGCGCGTGAACTGGCTGCGTGCAATGAAGCTCGCTGCCGGCTCGGCGATAGCGGTGTCGATGGGACTTCCGCCGACGGGACTGATAGGCGAAGTCTGGGGGCTGGGGCAGCGCCTTCTTAGCGGCTCCGTTGACGAGAAACTAATCGAAGACGCCAAATCGAAGGCGGGTGAGGTGGCAAGCGCCGCTTCTGGGCTTCTCAATCCAGCAGAGGAGACGTCGCCTCCGAAAGAAATTCAGGCACTTCGGGACAATTTCGAGGAAACCCTTGAGGAGCTTGGAGTAACTCTCGTCGTTCTGATTGACGACCTCGACCGTTGCCTGCCCGAGACGACGATCTCGACCCTTGAAGCTATACGGCTGTTCCTATTTCTGAAGAATACGGCGTTCGTCATCGCGGCCGACAACGACATGATCAAACACGCGGTCCGCAAGCATTTCGAAGGGGTTCCCGACGATCTACTTGTCACCAGCTATTTTGACAAACTGATCCAGGTCCCCATTCGCGTTCCTCCCTTGGGCACTCAGGAGGTCCGGGCGTACATGATGTTGCTGTATATCGAGAACAGCGAACTGAAAGACGACGTCAAAGAAAAACTCCGGGTTGGAATCTGCGATCAATTGCGAAAGACGTGGCAGGGCGCGCGCGTCGATAAGGCGTTCGTAACGGGACTTCACGACAACATTCCAGCAGACCTCATCGGACGTTTCGATACGGCTGAAAGGCTCGCGCCTATCATGACGACGGCCTCGGGCATTGTTGGTAATCCACGACTCATCAAACGTTTCCTGAATGCGCTGTCGATCCGAATGGCGATCTCCAATGCGCAGGGTGTCGGCGTGGATGAGGCGGTCCTCGCGAAGCTTCTCCTATTCGAACGGCTCGGCAGCCCTCTGGCTTACGCGGATCTCTTGAAAGCCGTGAGCCAGGATGACGATGGCAAACCCAGATTCCTGAAGGATTGGGAGGACGCAGCCACTGAAGGAAAAGAGCTGAAGCTTGCAGCCCCTTGGGACGACGCTTTTTCAAAGGAATGGTTGGCTCTGCCGCCACCGCTACATGATGCGAAATTGATGGGCGCTTTGTATGTCAGCCGAGAGCATGCGCCGCTTATCACGCCCGGCGATCGTCTCACGACGGAAGCAGCCGAAATACTGACGGCGATGCTCACGCATCCGGACATGGCTGCAGCGCTGGTCGACAAATTAGCACGGGTGTCGCGCGTAGAAACGTCGATCATCATGGATCGTCTCCTGGAGCGCGCCCTTCAGGAACAGGAATGGGGCGTGCCAGACATTCTGGAAGCCTGCCTCGCGCTTGCAAAAGCCGATCCTCAACAAGGACTGCGTTTGGCAGCGTTTCTTATTGATCGGCCACCGGCGCAGATTACTCCTGGGATCGTTCCCAAAATTGGCGACCAACCTTGGGCGGACGGCGTTTTCTCGAAATGGAAGCGCTCGGGTGTGCCGCAGGTCGTTAAAAAAGCGATCGAGAAGGCTGAACAATAATGGGTACATCTCAGTCGAGCAACGGACCTAAGGGAGGCGTCCCCATGGTACCAGCATGGACGCCCGCGCCACCGGCGGAAGAGCCGCCTCCCGGGGATCAGCCGCCGGACGTGCCGCCCGATCATGGTCCGGATCAAAATCCGCCAGAACAGGAACCGAATGATCCCGCTCCGAACAAACCTGTGGTGCCAAACGTGCCGCCGGCGGCCCCTCTCGCACCTGGAAGCCGGTTCGCTGGGACCCGTCGAAGCCTTGGCGAATTCGCGAAAGCCGGAAACCTAAGCGACCTACGTCGGAGCTTGGGCAACTACGTGCGTACGGGCTACGGTGGCTCGAGGACGACAACGAGCAGGTTCGGTGGGACCGCGTCGACCGCCAGTGCACTGGGCGGCATCCTTGAAAGCATGGGGCAACAGCCCGCAGGTAGCTCCCTGGATCCGACGCTCCTTGCGGGCCGCACCGCTAATGACGTGATGGATGCCGTCGTTGAAGCGGTTCGGCCGGTGGATGGTACCCAGGACGCCGAGGCGGAACGAACCGCCATCAGGGACTCGCTTTCGGAACTCCTGGTGAAATACCCCAATGCCGATTTATCGGCCCTGACACCCGAACAGCGTGAATTTGCCATCGAACGCTTCACAGCAATGGATGTTGCGCGTCGGTTCGAACTCGATGTCGGCAAGACAATTATCGAGAAAGCTCCCACCGCCACGGTTGCTCTCAGCCGCCTGAAACAGGTGCGTGACTACATCAAACAGACCGTAGCTGCTTCATTTCGCAAACTCAGCGCGGCGGGCAAGAGCGTAAACTCGAACCGTATCGCCGCGGTGGTTAGAGACGCACTTCGGGATACCTTTCAGGTTTTCGAGGGATACGCAGAATGAGGCTGGTTTGTGGACCCGGAACGTTCGAGCTGCCATTGGAAGAAGGCGATCTGCGTGTCGTCCTGTATGGTCAACCACGCGTCCCCTTTGAGGCAAGTGCGGGTGAAGCCGTCAAGACGGAGCTTCGGCGAAAAGGGCTGAACCCGCATCGACGGGCGTGGGATCTTCTTTCCATCGCACTTTCGATCATCACCGCCGACTTTTCGGTACTCCGAGACGATAGCGCCGATGGCTGGACGAGAGAGATCGAACTCGATGTCGCCGTTTCCGATCCAGCTTTCTGGAATACGACGGCCGACGAATTTCGGCAGGCGCTCGCCTTCCTAACAACGGACCGATGGAAGCTTCGGTTTCATGATGGGGGCGTCTTACCCGCTCCGCCGAAGAAGATTTCGGTGCTGAAAGTAGACTGCGTCGTCTTGCTATCTGGCGGTCTCGACAGTCTCGTCGGCGCAATCGATTTGACTCGTAGTGGCTTGAAACCGGTAGCAGTGAGCCAGAACGTTCGAGGGGATGGTCTGAAGCAACGGGATTTCGCGAAAGAAATTGGTCTGACGAACCACCTGCAACTCAATCACGTTGCGACTTCCCCTACCGTGCAGGAAACGTCACAGCGAGCGCGCTCCCTGATCTTTTTGACCTTTGGCGTGGTCGTAGCTACGTCGCTGGAGAAATACGCAAAAGGCAATGCCGCACCGCTCTACGTTTGCGAAAATGGGTTCATTGCGATCAATCCGCCGCTCACCGGCTCGCGTCTCGGAAGCTTGAGCACACGCACGGCGCATCCTGTTTTCCTGACGCGATTCCAGAAGATTCTCGATGCAGCAGGCCTCAACGTTAAGATTGAAAATCCCTACGCCCAGAAAACGAAAGGTGAGATGCTGATTGAATGCAGGGATCAAGTTTTACTGCAGGCCGAAGCCGCACACTCGACGAGCTGCGGCCGTTTTCAACGATTCAACTACCGACACTGCGGTCGCTGTGTGCCATGTCAGGTAAGGCGCGCCGCATTTGTGGCTTGGGACGCGAAGCGGGATACGACCGATTACGTTTACGAGCCCTTAGGAAAGGACGATGAAGATCATGCCTCATTCGATGATGTCCGTTCGGTTGCTATAGCCTTGGCGTCAGCGAAAGCAGAAGGTCTGGACGGATGGCTCGGCAACACCTTGTCGTCTCCGAACATTGGTGATCGCAACGGTATCCGCGACATGCTAGATCGAGGGTTGAACGAACTCGGCAAGTTGCATCGATTGTATGGTGTTAAGTGATTGATTTCCATTGCCATCTTGATTTGTATCCGGATCCTGTTGCGATCACGCAGTCTTGCGTGAGTCGGAATATCTATGTTCTCTCGGTCACCAACACGCCCTCGGCTTGGGAAGGCACGCTTGCACTTTCACATGAGGCAAAGCGGATTAGAACAGCGCTCGGGCTGCACCCGCAGATTGCACATGAACGCCATGGTGAACTTTCCTTATTTGAAAAACTCCTGCCATCAGCCACATACGTAGGGGAAATTGGGTTAGACGGTTCACCCGAGCTGCGACCCCACTGGGAAACCCAAAAGCGGGTGTTTCATCGCATTTTAGATCTATGCGACAAGGCGGGCGGTCGTGTAATGACTATTCATAGTCGGCGGGCGGCCACGCAGGTATTGGATGCACTCGAAGCGCACAAAGGCGCAGGAACACCAATCCTTCATTGGTTTTCGGGGACAAAGCGGGAGCTGGATCGCGCCGTCTCCATGGGCTGTTGGTTCAGCGTGGGACCAGGGATGATCCATGGTCAGAAGGGCCGGGATATCGTCAAAATGATCCCCCGTGATCGCCTGTTAACCGAATCTGACGGACCATTCACACAAATAGAGGGCAGGTCTGTTCTACCATGGGAGCTCGACCGCGTATTGAACGTGATCGCAGAACTGTGGTCGGAAGATGCGCTTGCGGTCGAAGGGCGGGTGGCGGAGAACTTACGACAACTGGGCTATGGTCGAGCAAAAGATAGCCGCGCATAAGGGCGCGATCGCTTGTTGAGAGCATCCTTCTAAAATATGCGTTGCGTCAAAACCATGGGCCATTCGATCTATCGCGAAATGGATGTGTTTTCAGTACGTTGCAAAATTTCGTTCCGGTCGGTAGTTCGAATTGGTTCAAGGCGAAGAAGCTAAGCCACCTTCGGGTGTTCAACCGCTTGACGAATCTCCTGTACATGCCGCGCTGGTGGTGCGCCGAACTGCCGAAGATACTCGCGACTGAACTGCGATGCGCTCTCGTATCCGACTGCGAAACCGGCATCTGACGCGCTATGGCCGCCTGCCAGCAACAGGTGGCGGGCCTCCTGCAATCTGAGATGCTTTTGATACTGAAGAGGGCTGAAGCCGGTGATCGCCTGGAAATGGCGGTGCAGGCTTGCGCGGCTCATGCCGCTGGCATCGCAAAGGGTATCGATGCGGAGCTGTGTGTCGGGGTGATCCCTGATCCACGTGACGGCGCGCCGGACGCGGTCCAAGGCACCGTCAGGCCGTGCAATCTGACGCAGCAATCGTCCCTGCGGCCCCTGGAGCAGCCGGTAAAGCAGCTCGCGCTCGATCATCGGGCCGAGAACGAGAATATCCCCCGGGTTATCCAGCAAGGACAGCAACCGCAGCAATGTCTCGTGAAGCGGAATGGTCATTGGATTGACTGCAACGCCCATGCCATTCTGATCGCTCTCGCGTACCGAGGGCATGGTCGCAGCCAGTTCCGCCAACAGCGCCGGGTCCAGGACGAGTGAGACCGCGATATAGGGGCGGCCCTCTCCGGCATCGAGAATCTCCCCGATCAGCGGCAGGTCGAGAGCGCTGATGAAATACTGCGCGCTGTCGTAGCTCAGAAGGGTCTCGTTTATCGCAACACGCTTGGATCCCTGCAGAATGAAGCAGATCATCGAGCGATAGAGGCAAGGCGCCGTACCCGCGGAGCCTTCTCCCACGAAGATATCCAGGCGCGGGATCGGTGTCTCTGTCGTGCCCGTGGCGGCATGACGCAAAACGATGTCGAGGTGCTGCGCGAGATCGTGTTTCATTTCTCCACTGTGCCACGGGCCTGCGGAAAAGCAAAGGCGTTGAGACGATCAGGCAAGACGTTGAGCCGATCGGGCGTATTCCAGATCAGGCTTTCGCCTATTTTGGATCAGGCGCCCAATGGCGCGACGATCCCAGAAAGGCAGTCATGACCCACCCCATCGCACTGATCACAGGCGCAAGCCGCGGCCTTGGCCGCAACATGGCGCTTCACCTTGCCAAACGCGGCGTCCACATCATCGGCACCTACCGTACTGGCGCAGCCGAGGCCGCCGAATTGCGTCAGGAAATCGAAGGCCTCGGTGGCAAGGCGTCGATGCTGGCGCTCGATGTCTCCAACGCGGCGAGCTTCCCGGCATTCGTCGATGCCGTCACGGTAACGCTCAAATCGGATTTCCAGCGGGATCGTTTCGACTACCTCGTCAACAACGCAGGCAACGGCCTTTTCTCCAACTTTGTCGATGCCACCGAGGAGCAGTTCGCCTCTCTGGTTTCCACCCATCTCCAGGGGCCGATTTTTCTGACCCAGAAGCTTCTGCCGCTGATCGCGGACGGCGGACGCATCCTCAACGTCTCGTCCGGCTTCGTGCGCTTCACCTTGCCGGGATACAGCCTCTATGCAGCGATGAAGGCGGCGGTCGAGGTGCTTTCACGTTACCTCGCTGTCGAGTTGGGCGAGCGTAGGATCCGCGTCAACGCCATCGCGCCGGGTGCCATCGAAACCGATTTCGGCGGTGGCGCGGTGCGCGACAACGAGGGCGTCAACGCCTACGTGGCGCAAGGCATTGCGCTTGGCCGCGTCGGATTGCCGGACGATGTGGGGCGAGCCGTTGCCGCGATCCTGTCCGACGACATGGCCTGGGCCAACGGCACCACGTTCGACATCTCAGGAGGGCAGTTACTTTAGGTGAGGCAAGCTCTCCCCGGATTGTCGATTATCGAGAGGCCATCATGCCGACCACCAAACTGACCCTCATCAGCCACCCCTTCTGCCCGTTCGTTCAGCGCGCGGCTATCGTTCTCCTGGAGAAAGGCGTCGCCTTCGAAAGGATCGATGTCGATCTCATCGACAAACCGGAATGGTTTCTTGCACTGTCTCCGACGGGCAAATTGCCCTTGCTGACGGTGGAGCGGCAGGATGGCAGAGACGCCATCCTGTTCGAAAGCATGGTGATCTGCGAATACCTCGAAGAGACGCAAGGAGGCGGCAAGCTCTACCCGGAGGATGCCCTGTCGCGCGCGCGGCAGCGCGCCTGGATCGAGTATGGCACGGCGACACTTGCCGATACTTGGCAATTCCTCAACGCCGAGGATCGCGAGACCGCAGACGCCAAGCGTGCCGCCTTCCGAGGTCGGCTTGAGAGGCTTGAGGAAGTCTTGGAACAGGGGCCGTACTTCGCTGGTTCGACATTCGGCATGGTCGATGCGGTGTATGCGCCTCTGCTCCGGTATTTCGACCTCATCGACCCGGCCGTGACGCAGATGATATTTCATGGTCTCCCGCGGGTAGGACGATGGCGAGAGGCTTTGGCGCTACGAGAGAGCGTCATCGCGGCCGTGGGTCGGGACTGCGGCCAGCGATTCAAGCAACATCTGGCCGAGCACCAAGCGCTCTTGGCGGAGTAAAGCCCGCCAGGCCCGCCTTGGCCCTTCTGGTGTCCTGGCCTGGGGGCGCTCCGAAGAGACGCCTGTACTCGCGGCTGAACTGCGAGGCGCTCTCGTAGCCGACCGCGAACCCCACTTCGGCTGCACCTGCCTGGTTCGCAATCATGCGTCGGCGGGCCTCGTGAAGCCGGATATACTTCTGATACTGAAGCGGGCTGACGGCAGCGACGGCTTTAAAACGGTCGTAGAAAACGGATACACTCATGCCCGCGAGCGACGCGGCCGCCTTGAAATCGAGATGCTCGGTGTAGTGGTCGCGGATCCAGGCCATGGCCTTTCGAATGTGCATCAGGCGCGAGTCAGACCCGGCAATCTGACGGAGCAGGCCGCCGTGCGGCCCCATCAGCAGCCGAAACATCAGCTCATGCTCCAGAGACTGAGCCATGACCGGAATTTCGGTTGGGCGTTCGAGGAGTTCTACCAATCTCCCCCACGCACCGAGAAGCGACGCGCTCGCGGTGCTGACGCCGTATCCCGATTCAATCGGCAACTCGGGCATCGCCGCCATCTCGAGCACGAGGTCGGACAGCAGGGGCGGGTCCAGAAACAGACCGACAGCGACAAACGGTCTATCTAGCGACGCTTCGCAAACCTGGCCCAACGCAGCGATCTCGGCCGCAACGATCATGCTTTGACCCGGGCCGTACTCGAACATCTTGTCGCCGATAAACATGCGCTGAGTGCCCTGGATCACCAAGGACGCCGCAGGATCGTAGATCAGAGGGTCGATCTCGGTCGTATGGTCAAGGATGTAAGCAAACAGTCTCGGCAACTTAAGATTCGGACGGCCAGCGTGGCGCATCGCGATGGCACGTATTTTGTCGAGTTCGCTCATGGAGCCACCCTAACCCGATTGCCCAGTTCTATCAACCATTCCGGAAAATCAGGCAAGAGTGACGGAAGTTTCGGCATCGTGGCCTTGGGGTTCAAATCCTACTATCGGGCCAAGGCAGAGGCCATCGGGGCTTCTGATGGTTCAGGAGAAACTGCCATGCCCACCCCAATCGAAACCGTATCAGCTTTTTGCGCAACGTTTCATGAAGACGGCGGAAGACCAGCCGTCCGCCGCTGGTTCACACCCGCCACGCGTTGGGTCAACGAAGGCGTGTCGGTCACGACGGGCGCCGACGAGGCCATTGCAATGATCGATGGACTGCAGACGTCGATCGGAATTTCCACTGTCCATATCGACATGCTTGCCATTGCAGCTGACGGAAATCGCGTTCTCACCGAGAGGCTTGATCGGTTCGAACGTGCCGACGGCAGTGAAATCGGGCGCCTAATGATCATGGGAATATTCGAGCTCGAAGGCGACAAGATTGTCGAGTGGCGGGATTATTTCGATGTCACCGCCGTTCAGAAATTCTCTGGCGGCTGAAATGCCGACTGCACGGTCTCTTGACTATGCAAGGTGGCGTCCCGGATATGTCAAGAATTTAGCGCGGGCCTATGCGTGGGTTCGCTACGATCTTCACCTATTTGGGGCTCCGTGGGTATTTCTCCGCCACCGATCAGCGGCGTGGTCCCCTCACTGCCGCCTTTTCACGTCTCGGGGTTTTGTGGCGGTGAGGATGTCTCGGAAAACATGCGCTCGGCCCATCCGGCCAGCGCCTCTACATGGTGTCCTGCCTCCTTGCCGATCGCGGTTAACGTGTATTCGACATGAGGCGGCACCACAGGGAGGCTCTTCCGGTCAACCAGACCATCGGCCACGAGATTTTGCAGCGTCTGTGCGAGCATCCGCTCGCTGACCCCGCTCAATTTTCGCCTGATCTGGTTGAATCGCAATGTCCCCGGCAGAAGCGCGACAAGCGTCAAGACGCCCCATTTGCTGGTGATATGATCCAGCACCGCGCGCGATGGACATTGCGGATCGAAAACGTCGGCCAGTTGCGGATTGGCATTCGAAAGATCAGAGAGTTGACCGGTCATTCTACACTAACCTTTTTGTACGTACTTACTATCTGCAAGCTAGCGGCATATCTGTCCTTTCGCAACCAAAAAGGAGTATTGCAATATGTACGCAGTTACAGGTGCCTCGGGCCAACTCGGCCGTCTCGTTCTCGACGATCTGCTCACCAAAGTCGCGGCCGACTCTGTCGTGGCGTTGGTACGCGACCCCGCAAAGCTCTCGGCCTATGCCGATCGCGGCGTGACGGTGCGCGCGTTCGACTATAGCAAGGAGGAGACGTTGGTCCCGGCACTGAAAGGGGTCGAACGGCTATTGCTGATCTCGTCGAATGAAATCGAAAGCCGCGAGACGCAGCACCGTGCCGTTATCAATGCAGCAAAGGCGGCCGGTGTCGGCTTCCTCGTATATACCAGCACCCTGAATGCCGATCACAACCCACTGGAACTGGCCATCGATCATCGCACGACTGAAGCGGTGATCCGGGAGAGTGGCATCCGCTACGCTTTTCTGCGCAACGGATGGTACACCGAAAATTACACCGTAAGTTCAGCTTTGGAGATCGCGCATGGTGGCGTGATCGGCAGTTCGGGTGAAGGGCGCATTTCGTCCGCGAGCCGCGCCGACTACGCTGCTGCTGCTGTGGCGGTTCTGACCGGTCCAACGGATGAAGACCGCACGCTCGAGCTGGCGGGAGATGCCAGTTTCACCATGGCGGAGTACGCGGCCACGCTCGCCGAGGTCGGCGGTAAACCTGTCACCTATACCAACTTGCCTGAAGCACACTATCGCGCGGCGCTTGAGGGCATGGGTGTGCCCGCGCCGTATCCCGCGCTCCTGTCGGAAACCAGCGCCAAGGCCGCCGACGGCGTACTGTTCGACGAGAGCGGAACCCTGGGTGCGCTGATCGGGCGCCCGACTACTCCGTTGATCGAGACGGTCCGGGCGGCGGTCGCGACCTGATCCGGTCCTGCCACAAGCCGATGCGAGCACGTTCACCTACGTGTGGACGTGCTCGCATCGCGCCTGTTGGAAAACACGTGATCGTCGGGCATCGTTCGGCAGCCTGACGGAACACCTCTCTACACGCTTTGCAATGCTCGAAAATCACTGCCGGATTGCCAGAATATTCCTTTGAATGCATTTGCCCAACGCGGCGCCGATCATCGTTTTAAGGTCAATATTTGCTGGCAGATAGCTGATGTAACAACCACGGAAATCTCTGTTCAAGGGAAGGCCCGAACGCATGACTGATACAGATACCGCTGCCCACTCGATCCGCTCCTGGCTGGGTATCCCCTACGCCATCGCAGAACGCTTCCGCCGGCCGGTCTTGCTGCCGTTCAATCCGGACCGGCCCTACGACCAGAAGGGAGCCGCGCCGCTGCAAGCTGGTAATATCAGCTGGCTCGAAGCCGACAACGGACTGAGCGAGGACTGCCTGAACCTCAACGTCTGGGCACCCGAAGACGCAGGCGAAAAACCGCTTCCCGTGATCGTCTATATCTTCGGCGGCGGGTTCGAAATGGGTGCGAATACCCAGACCACTTCGAACGCCTCGGGCCTTGCGGCCACTGGCCGCGCCATCGGGGTATCTCTGAACTACCGGCTCGGCCCGTTCGGATGGCTCTCGCTTTCTCAATATGAGGGCGTGTTCGCGGACGCCACAAACCTTGGCATTCAGGACATCATCGCCGCACTCATGTGGGTTGCAGGAGAACATTGCCCACTTCGGCGGCGACCCCCGTAACGTTACCGTAACCGGCCACAGCGCCGGCGCATATTGCGCAACTGCGCTCATCGCCGCCTCTGCGGCAGACGGCCTTTATCACCGTATTGCGGCATTCTCCGGCGGTGCGTCCCGCATCGTGCCTGCCTGGTGGGCCGAGGAGCTTGCGATCGCTTTCCTCACCGAACTCGGCATCGCGGGCGATCCCGAACAACTGCTCACGCTGGATGCGAAGCACCTGGCTGAGACATTCATCAAGGTCAGCCCTCGTGACTTCGGGCAGAGGCAGAGCATCGATTGCACCACGACCAGCATTGTCGATGATCACGCGCAGCCTGGCGGCGTGCTGACCGGCCATCCGCTGCGTATCCTCGAGTCCGGGAGGCGCCCTGAGATCGACATCCTGTTCAGCAGCACCACCCACGAAGTCGACTGGTACGTCATGAACGACCCGGCGTTCGACCCCGGCACCATCGACAATATCGTCGATGTGTTTGCCTCAAGGGGCCGCATCCCCCGAAGCCGTGCCCGGCGCATTGTTGCCGCCTACAACGTCAATGGACGCACTCCTGCCGAGGTTCGCGGGGCATTGTATACCGACTATTCCTTCACCCTGCCTGCCGCCCGTGCGGCCCTCGCGCACGCTGCGGCAGGCGGCAAGGCCCGCCTGCTGACGGTCGGACCGGTAAAAGGCGCGCCAGCCGTGCACGGCACGGAGATGTACGGCATCGTCGGCCAGCAACGCCCCGGGCAGAGTGACGAGCAGGCCAGCCGGGACACCTTCGTCCGCGATACTCTCCTGGACTTCGCTGCTGGCAATCACGATCGGCTTTGGAAAGTCGTGACCACAGAACCCATCTCACACGGCATCGGCAACCCACCAAATGACCCCACGGCCCATGCGGCCGAAGTCCTGCGTACCTTCGCAGGTATCGAAAGGACCTGAACTGTCTTGAGGGACACGATCGGATGTGGGGAGTCTGTAGACGATGCGCCTGAAGCCGTACGTTCCGAAGGCGCGCTACGTTGGCCGATCACGCCTGGGCAAGGTTGCCACCACCAGTTTGTAGGCGTCGGTCACCAGTTCGGTGACGAAATCCTGCGTGATGTCGGCGCCGGCGGCGATCGAGATCCAGTGCCGCTTGTTCATGTGATAGCCCGGCGTGACCGTGTCGTAAATCTCGCGCAGCATTATCGAGCGCTCTGGATCGCACTTCAGCGTGACGATTTTTTTGCCGGCCACCTCGGTCGTCATGGCGAAGACCTTATTCTTCACTTTGAACACGTCATATTCCGGGCCGAAGGGCTGAGTGCAGGTCGCATCGGGCAGCCGCGTGGCAAGGTTGGCTACGATCTGCTGGATGTTTCCACCGGTAATAGACTTGCTCATGTTGACCCTCGTTCTATTTTTGCCGCAGGAGGCGATATCGTGCCGGCATCTGCCGGATTGTCAAAGATCGCAGCATGGAACGGTCACCCATGTCTCGACGCTTCTGACGTCGAGGGACCGATGCCACTCTAGCGATCGGCTAACCGCTACACCACGCTGTCATCTTGATTTTACGGATCAAGGCTCCTGTGATATCGGTTAGCCTGTTCAGACCAATTGGAACAGCCAGCATTTTCTTATTACAATTCGTATCGCCGAAAAAGGACGAGCCGTCCGCGACAGGATCATCTGTTCGGCCGCTGCTGTTGTGCAGGACAAAGGCCTTGCACATACGACACTTGGGGATGTGAAGGCTGTCGCCAGGATTAGCAGCAGCCAACTTTTCCACTATTTTCCAGATGGAGGGGCGGCGTTGTTTCCCGCCGTTGCCTCTTTCGAGATCGTTCGGTTTTTCGACGAACAGGAACACTGGCTACAAACCCTTACCGAAGTGCTCAAAAGTCACATAGGGGCTCCGCCGCGCTGGAGCTGAGAGGCGCAGTGGGCGCAAAAGCTCGCCACATTAATGGCCTGAGCCAACGCGGCGGCTGATGACTGAGGTCTTCGAGCCCACTTCCTGCAAGGCGTTCATATTTATCGGCCCAAAAGCGGTACTGCTGCGACCGCTGGTTTAAAAGCGGACCCGTGCGCCGGGGGCTGTCGGTCCCGGTTTCCGGCGTTGCCGTCGCTACGCTGAACCTCCTGCGGCAACCCTTTTAACCGGTCTTGCGGGAGGCGAACGGCTTTTGCAGTTCCTGCTACAGCTGGTATGCCCTTCCTATTTTTGGGCGCTTCTGCGCAACGACCCAAGAACTGTCACTGCGTGAAACTGCGCCATCGTAAACCTTGCTCGACAGATTGGCTGAAATCGCCTCCTCACCAACAAGGTTGATCTGCCGATCGTGCCGTGTTTTGAAGTAAGAGAATTGTCGGTGGGGCTTTGACAACAGGAATGGCACAACAGTTTGACATGTTTTCGGAGCAGGTTCCGCGCGACGATTTGGTCACGCGTGCCGCCTCCAGATTAGCCAAGCCCGAACAGCCTGCCGTCCCCATGAGTGAAGATGACATGGTCCGGCATCTCTCTGAGACGGGCCGCTACCGCATCCTCACGAAAATGGTGCCGCGCGTGGTCGCGCCAAACCCGCGCCCGGAATATCCCCTCAAAGGTATTGTCCTTGACACCGAGACCACGGGCCTCAATGCGCGCAAGGATGAGATCATCGAGATTGGCGTGATCGCTTTCACCTTCGATGCGACAGGAAGCATCGGTGACGTGACCGGCATCTATGGTGGGCTTCAACAGCCGAGCGTTTCCATTCCCTCCGAAATCACCAGGCTCACCGGGATCACCGATGATATGGTGGCCGGGCAGTCAATCGATATGACTGCGTTGCGGGCGCTGATTGAACCGGCTGATCTGCTGATCGCCCACAATGCCGGTTTCGACCGGCCCTTCTGCGAGGCATTTTCTCACCTGTTTTCCGGCAAGGCCTGGGCTTGCTCCAACTCTGAGATCGACTGGTCGTTGCGGGGATATGAAGGCACCAAGCTCGGATATCTGCTCGGGCAAGCAGGATATTTTCATGAGGGTCATCGTGCGGTCGACGATTGCTTTGCCCTTCTGGAGGTCCTGGCTCGAGAAATCGACGGACCGGCTTCCACCGCTTTCGCCGAGCTCTATGAAGCAAGCCAAACTTCGCGTGTGCGGATCTTTGCAGAGAACAGCCCGTTCGACATGAAGGACCACCTGAAGGCGCGAGGCTATCGCTGGTCCGACGGAAGCGACGGCCGTTCCAAATCCTGGTGGATCGAGGTTGGGGAAGAAGCGCTCGATGATGAGCTGCGCTATCTCAGGGCCGAAATCTACCGCTATCCAGACGCCGATCCACCAATCACACACCTCACTGCCTTCGACCGGTTCCGGGCCTGATCGCTCCCTTCAGCCCATCTTCTGATTGGACCCATGCTTTGAGCGCATGTCCGACCTGAGACCTTGTGCCTTATTGACGGGCGGGCAAGGGCCTATATCCCAATCATCGAAACGACGTTGGGCCCAAAGCAAGGKTGCTGGCGTCAAGAGACCTCACGAAAGGGGATCATCATGAACGTAKCACGCTCTTTCAGCACTTGGCGCAAGTATCGTCAGACCGTTACCGAACTCGGCCGCATGAGCTCGCGCGAGCTGCAGGACCTCGGCATCGATCGCGCCGACATTCACAGCGTTGCCCGCGCATCGCTCGCTCGCTAAGCGACTGTTTCTGAGCCAACCTGAATGACAATACGCCCGCTGATGCCGCGGGCGTTTCTGTGTCTGGCCCACCGCGAGACGCTGTGCTGGAGACTTCTCGTTTTAGAACGATGCCATGCGCTTTTCGCATAGCTGCACTGCAGCAAAGTCTATTTAATGTGCGGAAGGAATGGGTATTCTGGTCTTCATCGAAGCGATGCACCTCCTCCCGCAGAGCTTCGATTTCAGACGGCCCACTCCTCCTCCCGAGGGACGTCTGTCGGAACAGCGGCACTCCTCCTCCCAGCCGTTGTTCGGTTCTTTTCGGAAAGCCTGCCGCACCTCCTCCCGCGGCAGGCTTTTTCG
>NZ_JBFRFF010000026.1:0-92144 GCF_052114685.1 Rhizobium sp. 2YAF20
GGCATGCCGCCGCCAGCAGCGTCCTTCTTGGGAACTTCTGCGATCATGGCTTCGGTGGTGACGAGCAGGCCGGCAACCGAGGCCGCATTCTGCAGAGCCGTGCGAACAACCTTGACCGGATCGACGATACCCATGGCGATCATGTCGCCAAATTCGCCGGTCTGGGCGTTGTAGCCGTAGTTGTCGGTGTTGCTTTCAAGGATCTTGCCGACGATGATCGAACCTTCGTCACCGGCATTTTCAGCGATCTGGCGAACCAGCGACTGCAGCGCCTTGCGGACGATGTTGATGCCGGCCGTCTGGTCTTCGTTGGCGCCCTTGATGTTGAGGACGACGGAAGCGCGCAGCAGAGCCGTACCACCACCAGGTACGATACCTTCCTGAACGGCGGCGCGCGTTGCGTTCAGCGCGTCGTCGATACGGTCCTTCTTTTCCTTGACTTCGATCTCAGTCGCACCGCCGACGCGGATGACGGCAACGCCGCCAGCCAGCTTGGCAAGACGTTCCTGCAGCTTTTCCTTGTCGTAGTCGGACGTGGTTTCTTCGATCTGAGCCTTGATCTGGGCAACGCGGCCTTCGATGTCGGACTTCTGGCCCGAACCGTCGACGAGAATGGTGTTCTCTTTCGAAATCGTCACTTTCTTGACGCGGCCAAGCATTTCAACCGTGACGTTTTCGAGCTTGATTCCAACATCCTCGGAAATCACAGTCCCTCCAGTCAGCACGGCGATGTCTTCAAGCATGGCCTTGCGGCGGTCGCCGAAGCCAGGAGCCTTGACGGCAGCGATCTTCAGGCCGCCACGCAGCTTGTTGACGACCAGCGTTGCAAGAGCTTCGCCTTCGACGTCTTCCGAGATGATGAGGAGCGGCTTGCCGGTCTGAACGACGGCTTCGAGAACCGGGAGCATCGCCTGCAGGTTGGAGAGCTTCTTCTCATGGAGAAGGATGTAAGCGTCTTCCAGTTCTGCGACCATCTTTTCCGGGTTGGTCACGAAGTATGGGCTGAGGTAACCGCGGTCGAACTGCATGCCTTCGACGACTTCGAGTTCGGTTTCAGCGGTCTTGGCTTCTTCGACGGTGATGACGCCTTCGTTGCCGACTTTCTGCATGGCTTCGGCGATATAAGCGCCGATTTCTTTTTCGCCGTTTGCAGAGATCGTGCCGACCTGGGCAACTTCTTCAGACGTGCTGATCTTCTTGGCCTTGCCGACGATGTCCTTGACAACCGCTGCGACGGCGAGGTCGATGCCGCGCTTCAGGTCCATCGGGTTCATGCCGGCGGCAACTGCCTTGCCACCTTCGCGAACGATCGCCTGGGCAAGAATCGTTGCAGTCGTGGTGCCGTCGCCGGCAATGTCGTTGGTCTTCGAAGCAACTTCGCGGACCATCTGCGCGCCCATGTTTTCGAACTTGTCTTCAAGTTCGATTTCCTTGGCGACTGTGACGCCGTCCTTGGTGATGCGCGGAGCGCCGTAGGACTTGTCGATGATGACGTTGCGGCCCTTGGGGCCCAGCGTTACCTTGACGGCATCGGCGAGGATGTCGACGCCGTGCAGCATCTTTTCGCGCGCGTCGCGGCCGAATTTTATTTGTTTGGCAGTCATAGGAAGAACTCCCGGGCTCATTGCCCATTGGTAGTCATGAATTGGATGAGGTGTCCGGCTGGATCAGCCGATAACGCCCATGATGTCGGCTTCTTTCATGATGAGAAGGTCTTCGCCGTCGAGTTTGACTTCAGTGCCCGACCACTTGCCGAACAGAATGCGGTCGCCAGCCTTGACATCCAGCGGGATAACCTTGCCGCTGTCGTCGCGAACGCCGGTACCGACACCGACGATTTCGCCTTCCTGCGGCTTTTCCTTGGCAGTATCAGGAATGATGATGCCACCCTTGGTCTTTGCTTCAGCCTCAATACGACGGACGACGACGCGGTCGTGGAGCGGACGGAAATTGGTCTTTGTCATTTTGGGATCCTTTGATGAGATCGTAGCCGACAGGCTGCCCTCATATGCCATCAATAGCACTCTACAGCCTAGAGTGCTAGCAGCATCGTGCGTCGTGCATTTTAAGTTGCGGGCATGAGAAACGGCACACAGGAGGCCATGCAATGTGCGCGAGGCGACGGTTGAAAACCCGCTGCAAGGCGCTCGCGGTCGAATGCACCTGCGGCAAATGCGCCATTGCGTCTCCATAAGTCGGCTAGGACGGCTTCGCCATTGATGCAAGTTCCTCTGTCGCCGCGCGGCCATGCGCGAAGGAGCCCCTGGCACAAGAATTGGCAGATTGGGGGAGCGTCACGTCCCGCCGATCAACTTTTCTACTTGCTTGAGGAGATCGCCAGTCGACATCTGACCACGCTCTCCTAACGGACGGGAAGCACAGGAAGCAGCGACGGCACGGCGGCCGGCATAGCGGTCTTTCAGAAGCTGTTGATATCGGTCGAGCACGTCCGGCATGTCGAGCCATCCATTGATCCACTCCTCAATCAAACCCTTCACCATTGGGTCGTCATCAAAGACAATGCCTGCCGATCGCATTCTGGCAAGGACGGTTTCGGCGGCTGCACGGCGTTGGTCGGGTGATGAAGACATGCGCGGCTCACAGGCTTTCGGAGGACGGAAGAAAGGCATCGCAAGCGGCCGGGTCGGATCCCGTCGCTGCCGATTCCTATAACATGATCGGTTCTGTTTTCGAGCAGCGTCTGTTCCATGCCCATGATTGTCTCCAGCATCGGGATCCAACCTTCGATCAACTTCCGCGAACCGTGATAGGCACAAGCCGGCCAACTCGCTGGGGTTGCAAACAAGCCGACCGCGGCCGCTACCACGGGTGCGCACAGCCAGCGATGTCTAGTGGGAAGGACCAGCCTCTATCATCCGTTGCTCGCGCACCGACGCGGGGAATCAACGCACGTAGAGCCATACCGATCTAAACAACGAGCGACAGCAGCAAGATGAAGCCGAGGCCGACCACCGAGATAATTGTTTCCATAATACTCCAGGTCTTGAAGGTTTCGGCGACCGTCATGTTGAAATACTGCTTTACCAACCAGAAACCAGCATCGTTGACGTGGGAGAAGATCACCGATCCAGCGCCTGTTGCCAGCACAAGCAGTTCGCGGTTGACGCCGGGGACGAGGGATATGACCGGCATGACAATTCCTGCGCCGGTGATTGTCGCAACCGTTGCCGAGCCCGTGGCGACGCGGATGACGGCTGCCACCAGCCAGGCAAGCAGGATCGGCGACACGGATGCCTGAACGGCCATATGGCCAATGACGTCGCCGACGCCGCTGGCAACAAGCATCTGTTTGAAGCCGCCACCAGCACCGACGATGAGCACAATGGAGGCAACCGGCGCAAGGCTGTCGTTCAGCAATTTGATGATCTTGTCGCGTGAGAAGCCGCAATTGGAGCCGAAGGTGTAGAAGCTGATGAGGAGTGCCACGAGCAGGGCGGCAATCGGGTGGCCAATCAGGTCCATCCAGACGCGTACGGCGTTGTGCTCGGCAAGGGCGATATCGGCGAGCGCCTTGAGAAGCATCAGGAACACCGGCATCAGGATCGTGACGAGCGTCACGGTGAAGCTTGGCATTGTGGCTGTGTCCACATCATCGCGCACGAATTGTTCCATCAATTCCGGCGATGCTTCGCCCGGAATTCTTTTAGCGATGAATGAGCCGTAGATTGGCCCGGCGATCACAGCCGTCGGCAGGCCGACGATGAGGCCGTAGAAGATCGTCTTGCCGATATCCGCGCCGAAGACGCTAATGGCCAGAAGCGGGCCAGGGTGGGGCGGCACCAAACCATGAACGACCGAGAGACCGGCGAGAAGGGGAATTCCGACCTTGACGATCGACACTCCCGACCGGCGCGCGACGATGTAGACCAGCGGCACGAGGAGCACGAAGCCGATTTCGAAGAAGAGCGGTAGCCCGACGAGGAAGGCTGCGAGCATCATCGCCCAATGCACCCGTTCCTTGCCGAAGGTGCGGATCAATGTCTGGGCAATCTGGTCTGCGCCGCCCGATTCCGCCATGAGTTTGCCGAGCATGGTGCCAAGCCCGAGCACGATGCCGACAAAGCCAAGGACCCCACCGAAACCGTCCTGAAAGGACTTCATCACTAGTTCTGTCGCCATACCGGAGGTGAGCCCTAAGAATCCGGCGGCGATGGTCAGCGCGATAAATGGGTGTATCTTGAAGCGCGTGATGAGAAGTATGAGGCCGATGATGGTCACACCAGCATCAACCAGAAGATAGGTCTCCCGAGTCAGTCCGAGCATTGAAATTCCTCCGCGAAAAGTTCTGAGTGGGACGGGCCCCTGCGGGTCCCTGTCTGGTTTATGCTTTGAGCGCGCCGGTTTGGGCCTTTGTCGGCGGCATTGGCTTTCTGCCGTCAGCAACTGGTGTCTGCTCCCACCATGCGACCGCGCCCCGGGCGATCTCCGCGATGGGTAAGGTGGCGTCGACGGGATAGACGTTCTCCTCGCCGTGCGGTGGCTCGAGGGTCGCAAACTGGCTATCGACAAGGCTTGCAGGCATGAAATGACCGGGCCGGTGGCTAACGCGCTCGTCCGCCACTTGTCTCGTCATTTCCAGAAAGACGAAGGCAAGGTCGGGCGTCTTGCTGCGCAGAATGTCGCGGTAGCTTTTCTTCAGCGCCGAGCACGCAAGCACCGGCCGCTCGCCGTTCCTGACGGCGTCCTGCAAAATTGTCGCAAGGCGAGCTAGCCAGCCCGCCCGATCCTCATCGGTGAGTGGGTGGCCCGCGCTCATCTTTTTGATATTTTCTTCCGGGTGAAAGGCATCGCCTTCGATCATCGTGCCGTTGACGGCATCCGAAATCGCTTGGCCGACGCTGCTTTTGCCACAGCCTGATACGCCCATCACCACAAGGGCCGGCATCCTACCCACAATATCCTCCTCCGAGATAGCGCTATCTCGTTCTCTTGAAACAAACCGCCGGCAGAAGCCTGGCCGATCCAAGACGCGAAAATCGACGCTGTTTCCTCCCGCAAAGACGCCAAGACGACTTTGAGATAGCGCTATCTTATTAATCATTGTAGGATTTTGCAAGTCGGAGGAGATTCTTAATGAAGGACAGACCGTCGCGCGCCACCGGCCGGCCGACGCTTGCGCAGGTCGCAGCCCGCGCCGGCGTGTCGCAGATTACCGCCTCACGCGCACTGCGCTCAATCGCAACGGTCGACCCGCAACTTGCAACCAGGGTGCATGACGCCGCCAAGGCACTGGCATATGTGACCAACCCGGCAGCGCGGACGCTTGCCTCGGCGCGCAGCCAATCGATCCTTGTGCTTATTCCCGCCTTGTCGAACCATCTGTTTATCGAGACCCTGGAGGCCATCCAAGATGTGCTGCGCCCGCGTGGGTTTGAGGTCTTGATCGGCAACTACCACTACCGCCAGGATGAGGAAGAAGAACTTATTCGCAACTATCTCTCGTTCCAGCCATGCGGCATTCTGCTTACCGGCTTCAATCGAAGCGAGACTGCCGCACGGCTTCTGGCAAATGCCGGGGTGCCTTGCGTCTACATGATGGAACTGCGGCAGGAGGAGGGCATCGTCTGTGTCGGCTTTTCACAAGAAGCGGCTGGGGCCAAGGTTGCCGAGCATCTTCTTTCGCGGGGACGGCGAAAGCTGGCCTTCGTGGGGGCCCAGCTCGATGCCCGCGTTCTCCAGCGTCGCGACGGCTACCAGCAAGCGATCGTCAGGGCTGGTCTTCCGCCGGCGCTCGAAATCATGACGCCGGAACCGTCTTCCGTGGAACTTGGCGGCGATCTCTTCAACCGGCTCTTGATGGAGCATCCCGACACAGACGGGGTCTTCTTTTGCAACGACGATCTTGCTTTCGGGGCATCCTTTGAAGCGCTGCGCAGGGGCGTGGCAATCCCCGAGCAGATTTCGATGGTCGGATTTAACGATCTACCAGGAGCGGGGCAGATGGTTCCGCGCCTGACCTCAGTTCGCACGCCGCGCGCTACCATCGGACAGCACGCCGCCTCAAGCCTTCTCAGCCTCCTCAATGGGAGAACGCCGGAGACCCCGGCTCTGGATCTCGGCTTCGAGCTGGTCGTTAGGGAAAGCAGTTGAACCGAGTCAACTTAGAGATCGACGAATTCCGTTTGTGACGAAACGAAACTGATTATCGCGGTTTGGGACGTCAACGCCTCAGACCGCCACCGGCGTTAGACCTGAGTCAGCAAGCGCTCGGTCACCATGATGCCGCCAGTGCGGGCGGCGCGTCCGCCTTGTCCAGCGCGGACCAGCCGACCGTTGTCGATGTCGTCACGGATCATGGGCTCTGGCATATAGCCCCATCCGGTCCCCGCCCTCATCAGCATGTGCTTCGATGTTAGACCGGCGAGCCGCCACGTTTTGCTGCTCGTTTGCGCCGCCAGTGATCTGAAGAATGGCCGCTTTTTCAGTTGAGCAGACAGCTATTTAGAAGTTTCACATCAGACCACAGTCGTTGGCATGATATACTTCCTGATGGCAATTGGTTTGATGTCGCGTCCCCGTTGGCGGCCGGAAAAGATCTTTCCGGCCTACGCGTATCTGCCGGGTAGGCAGCCGCATCCTGTGCGCGACCCCGCCGGACATAGCTACCATCATGTCGATCCTTTGCCGGTCGCGGCTGCAGCGTCGCTTGGCTCAGACATATTCTTCTGGGGTCTCGACCTCTTCAATCACGGCTACTATTGGGAGGCGCATGAGGCTTGGGAGGGTCTCTGGCAGGTAGCCGAGAGAGGCGGTCCATTGCGGATGCTGTTTAAGGGTTTGATCCTGTTGTCGGCAGCCGGGGTGAAGATCCGCGAAGGCAAGCATGTCGCAGCTATGCGCCATGCTGGCCGCGCCGCTGTGCTGCTTCGTCAACTCATGCAAGGGCCGCATCGCGTCTTCGAGCGCGCGCTTGGCATGTCACCTGCGGCGCTTGCTGATTGCGCTGAAGCCGCTGCAAGGCTTCCCGCCACCTTGCAGGCGATAGCGCCAGGAGAGCCTCAGCCCGTGTTCGAATTCGTACTTGGGTCGCGTTCCAGAAGGAGGCCGACTGGTTCGCGGAAAGGACCCCATCTTTAATTTTGTGAACTTTAGCCCGTCCTAGATCGTCCTTCTGATCTGGCCGGAACTATCCGCTCCGCCCACTCGTTTCCTTGGATATCGCAATTATTGGCGAAGCTGCATAAGGAGCATGCGAATGTCAAATGACGTCAAGACGAACGGAAACGAACCGTTCAGAGGAACCAGTAGCATCGCTGTCGGGCATTCTGTGGAAGCTGAGGCTCAATCGCGCGATGCTGCTAAAGAGTCATCGACGTTTGTGGGACGTGGCGAGACGCTCAGCGTTTACGAGTTGGTGCCTATCGCAGCCTTCAATGATCCCAATTGGGATATCGCACCCTCGCGCGGCAAAGTGCTGGTCGCGGCACGGACAACAGGCGATGCGCGTGTGGTGGCAGCCGCCTTTGAAGGCAACTTCATGAAAGTCCCGTCCACGCCAGGCGAGAGTGTTGCGACGATGGGGGCAAGTGCATTCCGAAACGAGAAACTCTATACCGTCATAGAAATCGATAGAGATCGGCGTGATTTAGACCGCGGAGTGATGGAGATCTCTGATCCCGGGGTGATTGCTAGCGAGGCCTTAAGGGCAGATTTTGATGCCCGCCCTCATGGCGGCAGGTCACCCAGCGCCGGTTCGCTGGCACGATGGGACAATGAAGGTGGTGCTAGCTCCTGATTGAAGCAGCACGCCAAAACGGCATCTTTGTCAGATATCTCTTCGGGCGAGTGCGCAGAGCGCGAGTAAGGAATCGGCAAAATCGCGCATCTCTGTGATTTAACCAATGGAGCTATAAGCCGATGTCTAAGAAAATGGTCGAAGCGACCGTTAAGAAGCGCGATAGGCGCGTAGCGGTCGGAATAATGAACACAACGCAAGCACTCGATATGCCTGAAACCGAGGGTATAGAGTTTTCACATCCGGATGAGAAGCCGGGAGAGACCGAGGTGAGACTTACACAGACAGAACTTGCCGAGGTTGTGAAACCCTGAATACGCCCATGAGGTCATTTTGAACCGCCCCCGCGCAAAGGCCAATTCCGCACTGGAGGGCGGCCAACTCCCTGCAGAGCAACGCAATCATGGGTTTCAACCTATATCAGCTTTTACATCGCTGGCCGAAGAGCCCCGTACCCACGCGATGAGTAGGATCGTAGCCCGCCTGACAGGCTTGTTGCCCAAGAGGGCCTCGCGTGATCGTGCCGCGTCGCCTCATCGGACGCCCCCAACCAAACTCCGCTCGTTTCTCGGTCGCAACCATCATGGCCATTGCCGACGCGACGATGACTCCGGCGTCCCATTGGGCTGAGGCGCATGCCGATGGGATATCCCGGAGGAATGCGCCAACTAGGCCTATTGGCGGAAGGAGAGGTGATCGCCCGGTGACAATGCTTTGCGGCTTCGAACAACCGGAACGGTTCGCGCGCAGAATCGTTGAGCGAGATGGCTTCTGCGAGGTTTCGTGTCATGGAAAACCGGAGAACCTTTCGCCCAGTCAGCGTCGAGGTTGGCGGGCGCTACAGGATCGTCACAACGGTCATGGATGTCGGCAAGTTACTGCTGCTGGACGAGTGGCCGGATCATAGGCGCGCGTGGTGGCGAGCGGAAATGGCGGTCCTCGACGCCTTCAACGATGCTGCGGAGCCGGAAGAGGTGCGCAGCGCTTTCCTGGTCGCTGCGGACGAGGCCCACCTGCAATATCTGGCATAAAGGCGGCCAGGCGCGCGGTGATTGGGGGCACACGCGCCTGGCCAATGGTTGCACAAAGCGGTCAACCGCCCCTATAAGTATACATACCGTTACGTAAGTCAACCCGTTGTGAGGAGTAGCTGAAGGTCCGGATCATGAGGTAACGCCAAAAGGCGCAGCCTCTTTTCTTCATCGTCAAGTTTCGTCGTCACGATCTTCTTCACGTCGGTTTCATCTGGATATCGCTGCTGCCTGAAAACGCTACCGGACTAAGATTGAAATACAGGTCACAAATGCTGGTTGAGGCGCTTGCGCGTCCAGACATGCTTGGGGAAAGCAGCGAGACGTGCACGCGCCCAGTCATCGCCCCTTCTCGTCACTGCATACGAGGCTTCTTGAGGTAGCTTCCCCGGTCGGCTGACTTGACACGCAGCCAGGCCTCACGTCCGTTGCGCAGAATTCTCATCGGGAACTCGGTGCCGGCGGGCCCACTTCCCCAGAGCTTGCGATAAAAGTCGGCGAGACCCGCGATCTGCCCATCTCCTATCTCGGAAATGACGTCGCCTTGGCGTAGGCCGGCCAGAGCTCCGGGGCTTCCTTCGGCCACGTTCATCACCACGACCTGGCCATTGCTTTCCGCGGAGAAAACGCCAAGCCAGGGTCGGGGCGGATGGCTGATCTGGCCGCGATTCAGCAGATCATCAAGAATCGGCCGCAACAGGTTGATTGGCACGATCATATTGATGTCGGTTCTCGCCCCGCCTTGGCTCAATTCCATGCGAAGCGAGCCGATGCCGAGAAGCTTGCCATCCGGGCTGATGAGGGCGGCGCCTCCCCAGGACGGGTGGGCAGGCGAGATGAAAATCGCCTCGTCCAGCAAGTACTCCCAATAGCCGGCGAATTGCTGCTTGGCGACGATATTCGCTTCGACGTACTGACCCATTCCATCAGCAAGCACGACCGGATCGCCGACCTTCGCCTCGTCCGCATTGCCCAAATCCACGGCTGGACATCCAAGCTGACCAAGTGCCTGCACAAGTCCGAAGCCTGTTTCCTGGTCGTAGGCAAGCGCGTGACCAGGGACCACTTTTCCGTCACTGCTGGTCAGCCAGACTTCCTCTGCCTCCGTAATCAGGTAACCGATTGTCAGCACCAGTCCGTTGGTCCTTATGACCACGCCGCTGCCTTCCCTCCGGATGCCCAGCGCCGTTGCCGTGAAGGCGTCTTCGGGAATGGAAGACCGCACTGCCACCATTGACTGAAAGATCGTATCGATATTCATGAATTGATCCCTGTAGACTCCGCTGCCTCGCCACTTATGGATGCGCAGCGCCATACACAAGAGCGCGCCGGCAGAATTCTCTGTGGCGTTTTGGGCAAAACGTCGAGCGACGATCATTCGCGTAGATCAACGGAACCGCGGTGGCTTGTGCGGTGCGTTGGCACTGATCTCATGCAAAGGAGCGTGTTTGCCAAGGAGCCTGACCAACTTCCGTTCTTCGTGCGCATCGAGACCCATCTTCTTGCAATGATCCGCGACATCAAGGTTTCGGGAACCTGGCTCGCGGACCTGTCTGTTATTGGCATGTTCCATCAGCGTTTCCTCCTTTGGGAGGAAACGCCGCAGCATGCCTATGGTTCAGATTAGCGCCTCCAACGCAGCGGCGATGGCCAGAACATCTTCGTCGGCATAACGCTTGCCGACGATCTGCAATCCGACCGGCAAACCTTCGTCCGAAAGTCCGACCGGTAAAGACAAGGCTGGGCATTGTGGCAGCATGTTGAAAGGACAGGTCATATCCAATCCCTTGAAAAGGCCATCCGGCAGTGTCTCCACGTAGTCGTCGTCCGTCTCGTGGACAGGCGGCGCGGTGATTGCGTTGGTCGGGCAAAGGAAAGCGTCGTAGCGCCTGAACAGCGACGCCATATCGCGCCACATGTCGGTGCGAAGTAGCTCCACCCGTTTGTAAGTGGTCGCGTTCATCGCCAGGCCCCGCTCGATCATCGAAACCACGGAATGATCCATGTGATGGCGGCTCTCTGGAAGCAGGTTGCCGAAAAACGCTGACATGAAGACGCACCAGAGATCAAACCATTCGTCGTTTACCGCACGGGTCCAATTCATTGGCACTTCATCGACGATGGCCCCCGCCTCCCGGAGCACCGCGACGGCTTGTCGGATAACAGCCTCCACCTGCGGCTGTACCTGATAGTAGCCAAGATCCAGGGAGAAGGCGAAACGAAGCCCTGCCAGACCGTTCCTGCTAGCCCTTTGCCCATCAAACCCAATGGGCAAAGATGAGATGTCCTCGTCGCTGGGCCCGGCCGTGGCCGCCATAAATGAAGTCGCGTCGCCGACGGTGCGTGCCAACGGACCAAAATGCGAGATGTTGTCAAAGACACTCGGCAGGATCGTCATGGGAATGCGGCCGAGACTGGGCTTCAGCCCGACAATGCCGCAAAAGGCGGCGGGGATGCGTACGGAGCCTCCCATGTCAGAGCCTTCCGCAAAGGGTACGACGCCAGTGGCAACCGCAACAGCCGACCCCCCAGACGAACCACCCGCTGTTCGTTCCGAATTCCAGGGATTGCGGGTGATACCCCAGCGCGGACTGTTGGTGAAGCTCGAATAGGCGAATTCCGGCGTCGTCGTCTTGCCCACTAAGATCGCGCCAGCATCTTGTAGTCGCCGAACGCATAGCGCGGTTTCAAACGGTACCCAGTCCGCCTTTGTCCACGAGCCCATTGTGGTGACGTCTCCGCTGGTGGGGGTCAAATCCTTGGCTGCGAACGGCACGCCATGCAAAGGGCCGGTTCCCTCTCCCCTCTGCACGGTCGCATCTGCTTTGCGAGCAGCTTCGAGCGCTTCTTCTTCGCGGATGATCGTGAACGGGTTCAGCGTCGCTTGGACGACCCTCGCGCGGCGGATCGACTCGGCGACCACATCCTCGCACCGAAATGCGCCTGAGCGTATGCCACCGGCAATATCGGTGGCAGGCAGGTCGAGCGGATGCTTGATGAAGGCTTCGGTCATGTATGGCATATTGATGTGCTCAGGCCTCTGTTGGGGTGAGGATGGTGGGCTTGGGGATGGAAAGACCGTCCGGATTGTGAAACTCTGCCTCTGTTGCGGGAATGCTCACACCGTTTGGAAGGTCTGATTTTCGATGAAATCCGCCGGCAAGGGAAACGCAGGCTTTCCCGCCTTCGAAGCCTGGAATGCAGCCCTCGGACAGGCAGCCGGCGTGGTGGGTTCGCGGTCCTTTTCCGACGCGTTGGCGACGGTGTTGCACTTGCTTGCGCCGTTCCAGATGATGAACGGCTTTCACTATTCGACAGATGGACGGGCTTTCGATCTCTACAACGAGAAGATTGTCGCTGAGCGCGGTGTGATCGTCGATCACTACCTTGCAGGAGCTTATCTGCTTGACCCATTCTACGATGCCGTTCGCAATGGCGGCTGCGATCGGCTGATCGTCATGCGTCAGCTTGCGCCCGACGATTTCATGCAAAGTGAATATTATCGGCTCCACTATGCCTCGACGCAAATTCTCGACGAGATCGGCTTCGTGCTGAGGCTTGAAGGCGGCAGCGTCGGCGTCTTGTCGTTGTCTCGGGTCGGAACGACGTTGTTCTCGGTTGAGGAACTTGCTGGCCTCAAGGCTGCAGCCCCTGTCGTCTGCGCCCTCGGTGAGCGCCATTGGGGCAGCGCCCCAAGACTGTCTCTTCACAACAAGACCGCCCCGGCGACGATCGAGCATCCATTGTTGACCAAGAGGGAACTGGAGATCGTGACCTTGATTCTGAAGGGACATTCGAACCTGTCGGTTGCGGCGGTTCTGACCCTGTCGCCGAACACGGTGAAGGTTCATCGCCGTCAAATCTACGCCAAGCTCGTCATCTCCAGCCAGGCGGAGCTTTTCCGCATTTTCATGGCCTGACATCCAAGGCCTCCTTGCTGATCATACAGATAATTCGGCCCGCATTTCAGCGGGCCGGGGATCGCATTCGCAATCTACTCGGCGAAGTCCATCTCAGGCGGCGCTGTCTGGAAAAACCGCGTCAGATAGCCGAGATAGACGATGCCGACTGCGAGCCACACGACGCCGAGGATCTTGGCGTTGTTGTCTAGATTGGCAAGCAGCATGAGGTCGCAAAGCGCTGCTAGTACCGGCACGATGATGCCTATGATGATACCGAGCGGACGTACAGCCGGATCGCGCTTCAGGTAAAGGGCAATGACGGAGACGTTGACTGCAGTGAAGGCGAGGAAGGCACCGAAGTTGATGAAGGAAGTCGATGTCGTGACGTCCATGAACAAGGCGAGAAGGCCAACAATCCCGACGAGGGCGAGGTTCAGCACCGGAGTATGCCACTTCGGATGCAGACTTCCGAAGAAGGACGTCGACAGCACTCCGTCGCGACCCATGGCGTAGAGCAAGCGACCGACGCTTGCCTGCGCTGCAAGGCCCGAGGTGAACTGTGCAACGACCAGGGTGGCAAGGAAGATCGTAACGAAGAGATCCCCGCCGATGGACTTGGCGATTTCATTGGCGGCCGCGTCGACCGAAACAAAGTCGGCACCGGGATGTGCGAGCTGCGTGACATAGGCCGACACAATAAAGATCAAGCCACCGGCAAGCGCGGTGATGAGGATGGCGCGCGGCATGGTCCGTTTAGCGTCTTTCGTCTCTTCCGTCAGCGTCGAGACGGCATCGAAACCGAGGAAGGAATAAGCGGCGATCGCGGCTCCGGCGACGGAGGCCGAGAAAGGCACGCCTGTCTTGAAGAATGGTGTTGCGGAGATGAGACCGCCCGGACCGTTCGAAGCCATGACATAGCGGGCTGCCAAAAAGACGAAGGCGACGAGGACCGCGAGCTGCACCAGCATCAGGATGAAGTTGACGCGATTGGCAAAGGCGATGCCGACGACGTTGACGATGGTCGTGAGCCCGATGAAGCCGACGATCCAAACCCAGCCTGGGATCGCGGGGAAGGCCGATTGAAGATAGGCAGCGCCAATCAGCCAGATGACCATCGGCAGGAAGAAGTAATCGAGCAGCACCGCCCAACCGACGAGGAAGCCGATGCTAGGGTTGATCGAGCGGCGGGCGTAGGTATAGGCGGAGCCTGCGACCGGATAGACCCGTGCCATGACGCCGTAGCTGATGGCGGTGAGAAGGATGGCCCCTGCTGCGACGAGATAAGCCATTGCGGTCGTGCCCTGGCTTGCTGCAGCAAGTGCGCCGAAGGTACCAAAGACGATCATCGGGGTCATATAAGCGAGGCCGAAGAGCACGACGGACCAAAGTCCGAGCGTACGGTCAAGTTTGATGTGCTGGTTCATTTTTCCGCTCCAGGAAGGTTTTATTTGAAACGCTTATGTCCGGAGAGGCTTCCGCAGCACCAATTCAGGCCGTACCACGCAAGGTCCCCGCTTGCATTTTTCTTGATGACAAAACCATGACGCAGTGGAGGGGGATCGAATATAACACCAAGAGGTTATGACGACCGCATCATTTCCATTCCCAGAGCCGGCGGATTGCCCACGGTCGAGCGAGAGCATCTTGTACATTTACAGGACAAATTGAATGCATATCTGCGCATTATTGAAAGCGGGGAGTTAAAGGAGAGGCTTCTTGAATCCGTTGGGCGGGAGGTAGCGATAGATTCAGTCAGCAAGTTTCCTTTGAACGAAAAGGCAACCGCCTTCTTCAAAAAGCTGAAACATCGATTTCCACTGACGGCTTCCGACTACAGTACAAGCTCGACAATTCGGATTGCTTCCTCGCAAAGCCTGGAACACACCGTCTGCGCTAGCCGATATCCCTGCATATCCGAAATCCGCCAGCGCTGTCGTTTCCTGTAGCACCACGCCAGGATCGTGGAGACGGACACACCGACAGCTCCACCGATCGATACGACGAGCCATCTACATGTGATCTATGCTAATTCGTCATAAATCACATGTGAAATCCTCGTTTGAGGATATCCTCGGCTGCTGCGTATTCTGGGTGAGGCAAATTGCGCCTTTCAACCACTTGGCTGGCGAAAACATGCAGGAAACGGAGAATGGTGAACTAGATCGGGAGGTGGCAACCACGGCGAGGCAGGGCTCGATCAATGATTGTGATCAGGTTCGAAATTGATCGGAAAATGCTGTTTGAGCTCCTCAACCTGGGCCGGCGAAAGATATCTCGGGTTTGTCCCTCTAAGGAGGAGGTACAGCTTTGCTGTTTCCTCAAGCTCCTCGGTCGCGAAGACGGCTCCCTCAAGATCTCTCCCTGTTACGACGGGACCATGATTGGCAAGGAGAACGGATGTGTAGCGCCCCGCCAGTCCTCTGATCGCGTCGGCGACAGCAGGGTCTCCGGGACGATAGTAGGGCACCAACGCCGTCTGTCCGGCGCGCATGAGGTAATAGGGCGTCATTGCCGGCAGGGCGGCGCGCGGATCGATTTCCGGTAGCATGGTGAGCGCCACGGAATGGGTCGAATGCAGATGGACGACAGCCTGGGATTCCGGAACAGTGTCGTAAAGCGCCGAATGCAGCGGGATTTCCTTGGTGGGCTTATCGCCCGATACCAGGCTGCCGCGCGCATCCAGCCGGGAAATCCTGGCGGGATCAAGAAACCCTAAAGATGCATTGGTCGGCGTTACCAGCCAGCCGCCGTCGGGCATCCGCACGGAGATATTGCCCGACGAGCCCGGTGTCAGGCCGCGGTCGAAAAGGGACTTTCCGTAAAGGCAGATTTGTTCGCGCAGCTTTGTTTCGGTCATGGGCTTGAACTCCTTTTGGTGGTTTGACCGGTCACGATCTGGAAACCCAAATCGACGATTTTCTCTTCACCTGCCTCGATTGCCAGTTGCGCGGCCAGTCTGCCGATCTCAACGCGCGGTGTCTGGATGGTCGACAGCCGCGTTGGGAGGTGTGCGCCGATGTCGAGACCGTTGTGACCGAAGATGCCCAACTGTTCCGGAATCCGGATACCCTGGCTCAGGCAGTGAAAATATCCGCCAATCGCCATGTCGTCGTTGGAGAAATAGACGGCATCCAGATCGGGTCTGCGGCCAAGCAGCGCGGCAAGGCCGTTTCGGCCATTCTCCACCGAAGACCGGCCACCGGTCATCTCCCGGTCCGCCAGTTGTAGACCGCAGGCCTGAAGGTGAGCGTAGAAGCCTTCGAGACGTTTGCCTGCGCGTTTGTCAGCCGCAAGGTCATGGCCGACATAACCGATCGTCCTGTAGCCGCAGCCCTGCAGATAGTCGGCGGCGGCAACGCCTGCCTCCCTGTTTGAAAAGCCGACAACAGTGCCGATGGGATCCGACCCGACATCCAGCATTTCGACAACCCGGCAACCGGACGACTTCAGCATCTTGCGACTTTCGTCGGAATGTTCGAGCCCCGAAAGCAGGACAGCGGCCGGTCGATATTCCAGAAACGAAGCGATCAGTGCCTGTTCCTTCAAGGGGTCGTAGTCCGAGACGCCGAACACGCCCTGATATTTCGCCGCATCGAGCACCTCCCCTGCGCCGCGCAGGAGATCGGCGAACACAATGTTCGTCAGGGACGGGACGACGATAGCAACCAGCCGGGATCCGGACGATGCCAGCGAACCCGCGATCCGGTTCGGCACGTAGCCGAGTTCTGCGGCAGCCTTCAGAACCTTGTCGCGGCTGCGGTGCGAGAAGGATCCTTCGTTGCGCAGCACGCGCGAGACGGTGCTTTCGCCGACACCCGCCGCCGCCGCCACCGCCGAAATCGTCATGCCGGATATCTTCTCGTTGGTCATGGAGGAGTTGCCCTTCTATCGAAACCCGGTTTGACACAAGGCTCGAAGTGCGGCAAGATTTTTTTGGCAGCGCTGCCAAAAATTCTTGATCATTGTAGATCATCAGCATATTGAACAGGTATGCGAACCAATGCCGGAGCCGGCTGGAGGAAGAATTGACTGGAGAATATCAATCCGCAAAGCCCGTTGCTGCGGTAGTCGGACTGGGTTCCATGGGCATGGGCATGGCGATCTCCCTGCTGCGTCGCGGCTGGGATATTGCGGGCTGCGATGTATCGGCCGACGCCGTCGCACGGCTCGCAGAGGCCGGTGGCCGGCCGGTACGGACACCCGCGGAAGCCTCGAAAGGCGCAGATGTTGTTCTCTGCGTGGTCGTGAACGCCGCGCAGACCGAAGCGGTTCTGTTTGGTGACGGCGGCGCGTTCGAAACGATGGCGCCGCGGTCCGTTTTTGTGTCCTGCGCCACCATGGCGCCGATCGACGCGAAGCGCCTTGCGGCGCGGCTGGGGGAGAAAGACGTCTTCTATCTGGATGCGCCGATCTCGGGCGGTGCGGCAAAGGCTGCGGACGGCAACCTGACTGTGATGGCATCCGGCGCGCCGCCGGCGTTCGAAAGAGCCGGGGCTCTGCTCGAAGCGATTGCCGGCAAGGTCTACAGGCTGGGTGACGCCGTGGGCGTCGGCGCCTCGGTCAAGATGATCAACCAGCATCTGGCAGGTATTCACATCGCCGCCGCTTGCGAAGCCGTCACGCTTGCCTGCAAGCTTGGCCTCGACCTGCCGACCGTCTACGAGGTGATCACCGCCTCGGCCGGCAATTCCTGGATGTTTGAAAACCGCGTTCCGCACATTCTCCAGGGGGACTACACCCCGTTGAGTTCTGTCGAAATCTTCGTCAAGGACCTCGGCATTCTCCAGGATATGGCCAGGGTAGAGCGTTATCCCACGCCGATCGCGGCGGCAGCCCTTCAGATGTATCTGGCCACGTCCGGAGCTGGCATGGGCCGCGACGACGATGCGTCCGTCGCGCGCACCTACGCGGCGCTCTCCGGAGCGGTTCTGCCCTCGGTCACTGCGCCGAACAGCACGAAGGCCGGTTGATGCCATGATCCGCTTTGCCGCAAACCTGAGCATGATGTTTACCGAGTGGCCGTTTCTCGACCGCTTCGAGGCCGCCGCTGCAGCTGGCTTTAAGGCCGTGGAATATCTTTTCCCTTACGAATTCCCCGCTGACGCGATCGCCGCTCGCCTACAGGAATTCGGCCTTACTCAGGCGCTCTTCAATCTGCCGCCGGGGGACTGGGCGGCCGGCGAGCGCGGCATTGCGGTTTTCCCGGAGCGTTTCGCCGAGTTGAAGGCGGGCGTTGAAAAAGCGATCGACTATGCCAGTGCGACGGGGGCGAAACGTCTTCACCTCATGGCCGGACTTGCCGATGCCGGTGATGCGCAGGCCAGCAAGAGCTATCGGCGGGCCGTTGTCTTCGCTTCTGAGAAGCTCGCCGAACAGGGACTGGACCTGCTGCTCGAGCCGATCAACGCTCGCAGCATGCCGGGCTACTTCCTCAACGATTTTTCCCGCGCCGAACACCTGATCGCCAAGCTGGACGCAAACAACATCAAGCTCCAGTTCGACGTGTTCCATCGCCAGATTCTGCATGGGGACATCACGGAAAGCTTCCGCCGCCTGCTGCCCCTCATCGGCCATATACAAATCGCAAGCGTGCCGGCGCGTCATGAACCCGATGATGGGGAGGTCAATTTCCCGTTCTTCTTCAAACTACTGGAAGCGTCCACCTATTCGGGCTTCGTCGGCTGCGAATACAATCCAGCAGCCCACACCCTCGATGGTCTCGCCTGGTTCAATGCCTATCGGGAGCGCTAGCATGCCTATCAAGATCGCGGCCATCGCCGATGACTATACCGGTGCCTCGGATCTGGCCAACACCTGGCGCAAGAACGGACTTCGAACGGTGCAGACGATCGGCATTCCTTCCGGCACCTCCAATTTTTCCGACATGGATGCCGTCGTGGTCTCCCTGAAGATCCGCTCCTCGCCGGCAGCGGACGCGGTCGCCCATGCGCTCATTGCCGAAGCCTTGCTGCGTGACCTCGGCGCCCGACATGTCCTCTACAAGATCTGCTCGACATTCGATTCCACCGATGAGGGAAATATCGGGCCGGTGATGGATGCCCTGTGCAAACGGGCGAGCGCCCGTTGGACGCTTGTCACCCCGGCCTTCCCGGAAACCGGCCGGACCGTGTATAAAAGTCATCTCTTCGTCGGCGACGTGCCGCTAAACGAGAGCCCGCTCAAGGACCATCCGCTCAACCCGATGCGCGACGCCAACCTGGTGCGCGTGCTGTCGAAGCAGACGACCTACCCGGTCGGCAAGCTCGATCTCCAAACGTTGGCAAACGGCGTCGAGGCGAGCCGGGCTCGCATCGCGCAGCAGGCGTTGCAAGGGCCATGCGCGATCATTGCAGACGCCATCGGCGACGGCGATCTCGAACGTCTCGGCGATCTCGCGTTGGAAAGCCCCGTCTCCATCGGCGCCTCCGGTTTGGGTGCGGGGCTTGCCCGCTCGCTCCTGCGCGCGTCCGGCCGGCAAACGAGAGCGCCGCAATCACTGGCCTCCGTCGGCGGCTTTTCTGCAGTCCTTGTCGGCAGTTGCTCGGCGCGCACCCTCGAACAGACGGCTGCGGCGGAAAAGGTGATGCCGGTTCTTCGCCTCGATCCGTACCGGCTGGTTGCCTCCGGCGGCGGCGACATCGTGCCGGCCATGGGCTTCGCGCGTCAACATCTTGGCAAGGGCCCGTTCGTCGTCAGCGCGTCCGGCACGCCGGAGACCGTGCGCTCTATCCAGAATACATATGGCAACAAGGCCGCTGGTCTCGCCATTGAGACAGCGCTTGCCGCTATTGCAGCGGAGCTCGTCGCTCTCGGTGTGAAGCGCCTTGTCGTCGCCGGGGGGGAAACCTCGGGCGCGGTCGTCGACCGGCTGGGCATTTCAAGTTTCGAGGTCGGCGAGGAGCTTGCCGCGGGCGTCCCTAAGCTGCGCACCATCGGCCGAGCCGAGGGCGAACTGATGATGGCGCTGAAATCCGGAAATTTCGGCGGCATCGATTTCTTCGCCGAGGCACTGTCTCGCCTCGATTGAAACCGACTTTTCCGGCAATTGAACTGGGAAGGAAACATCATGGCTTCTACATTTGCCGGAAAGACCGTTGTCGTCTCGGGCGCTGCCGGCGGCGTGGGCCGTTCCGTGGTTGAGAAGCTACTGCTGGAATGCGCACGGATCGGCGCGATAGACATCACCGCGGCGGTGTCGCAATTGGAACAGGGCGCACCTGGCCGCGACGTCTCGGTCATTGCCGATGTCACTCGATCGGCTGACGTTGACCGGGATTTTCCGGGTCGCCGAGGAGGCGTTCGGGCCTGTCGATATCCTTGTCAACAATGCCGGTTTCATCGTGTCGAAATCCGCCCACGAGACAAGCGAGGACGAGTGGGACAGCGTCATGAACGCCAACGCCAAGTCCTTCTTCATGATGTCGAAGCGCGCACTGCCGGCGATGATGGTACGCGGTGAGGGCTCCATCGTGGCTACTGGTTCGATTTCCAGCGTCGCCGGCCTGCCCGAACAGGCTGCCTACTGCGCGGCCAAGGGCGCACTGCTTCAGCTCGTCAGACAGAAGGCCGTCGATTATTCGCCGAAGGGAATTCGCGTCAACGCTGTCGGGGTGGGATCGATCAATACGCCGTTTCTTACCCGATATCTCGAGGGCCTCGAAGACCCGGCAGCCGGCGAGGCCGCAATCAAGAGTGCCCATCCGCTCGGCCGTTGGGCAGAGCGGGAGGAGATTGCCGACGCAATTCTCTATCTCGCCAGTGGCAAGGCATCCTTCGTGACAGGGCACATCCTGATGGCCGATGGAGGATATAGCGCCAGATAGAAATAGATCGCCGAGACCCCGAACACGACCCTCCCCAGTGCGTCGTCACAGTTTGAATTCAATGCGCGGCACTTTTAACTGTCGCGGAAGTGCTGCAAAGTCTGAAGACTTAGACAATAGATGGAGGGCGTCAGCATGTCCGTCAGCCGCCGTGCAAGCCTTGGCGAGGTCAGGAAATTCTATGCGGAGCTGATGGCGGCGGCAAGCCGATCGGCTGACCCACGGCTTGAACGGATATTCGAGCTCGTGCCAAGGGAAGCATTTTTGCCGCCCGGCCCATGGCAGATCAACGTCAACCACCGGTACCTGCAGACACCGAGTGCGGATCCAATTTATCTATATCAGAACTCGCTTGTGGCGCTCGACGCGGCCAAGGGGATCAACAATGGCGAACCTTTCCTCCATGCCGCGTGGATCGGCGCGGTAGCGCCGCAAGCCGGCGAAACGATCTGCCACATCGGCGCCGGTACTGGCTACTATACCGCTCTCCTGTCGATGCTGGCATTGCCGGGTGGGACCGTCCATGCCTTCGAGATTGAGGAAGATCTCGCCGGTAGGGCGCGCCTGCATCTGGAGCCGTTCGAGATCGTTTCCGTCACCCATGGCGATGCCACCCAACTTCCTTTGCCGCCATCCGATCTCATCTATGTCAATGCAGGCGTTGTCGCGCCGCCGATCTCCTGGCTTCAGGCTCTACGTTTGAACGGGCGGATGATCTTTCCGTGGCGCCCCACCGAAAAAGTCGGCATCGCCATGCTTGTCACCCGCTCCAAGCTTGGATTTCAGGCGCAGCCGCTAATGCCGGCCTGGTTCATTCCCTGTGTCGGAGCGTCGAATGTCGATGATTGCACGAAGGTGCCCTTTGGGCACGAGGCGTGGTCGGTGCGATCGGTACGATTGGTCGGTGACCAGCTTCCTGATGAAACTGCCGTTGCTGTGTACAGGCATATCTGGTTCTCAACGGACCAGCTGACACCGAGCGGTACGGCTGAAGGAGAGACGGCGTGAATATCGTCTGCCGGAGTGTTGGACGTCGCCTATCGTGAGGTCGGTCCGGCACACGGTGCGTTGAACCCCCGAAGCCAGGCGACATTGACGCCCAACACTTCACAGGCGCTTACGAACGAAGGATTATTGCCGGTGCGGGGCACACTTTGCCGCAAGAATTGCCTTCGGCCTTTACCGATGCCGTGCATGCCCTCGCTTAACTGGTGCCTCGTCAACGTGACGTCGAGAGTTGAGCAATAGACTGTTGCTCTGTTGCAACGAATCCCGTTGGATTTCTGCAAGCCGAAATTGTGTACTTGCCGATCAATCAGCCTCGTGTATCTTGGCTTTGCTCGCAATTCAAAACAGAGGAGGCGTGACATGGATTCCATTCAAGTGTTTATGCGCCTCTCTGGCGGAACGGCTGTTGTGGCTTCGATGCGACGCGCATCTACCCCAAGCCAAATTTGCTACCGAGGCTTCTAAGTCCCGGATTTTTGCCATTCGGCATTTTCCCACTTGACCTGAGGTGACCGGCTGACGGAGCGACTGTTCGTATTTCTGCGTCCGCATCCGCCCGTCGTTTTGACCTTCGAGAGGACCTGGTTGCTTGATTGCGCCGGGACAGGAAATCATGCGTAATGTACAATCTATAGCTGTTGATACGCCTGCGGCAACGCTGGATGAACTGTGCCTCAAATACGGCGTCTGGAAGACTGCGCGTGCGCTGCTTCTGGCGGCCTGTCGGCACCGTCAAACGAAGAACCAGATCACGGAACTGTCAAATCGCATGCTTCGCGATATCGGCCTTCCAGAGAGAGAGGATGTGCTCATGGAAGTCAGGTTTTCTCTTTGGGATATCCGGCTTTAAGATCCCATCGACTCAAGTGGCCATGGCGGCGCGCGCAGCGCGCCGTTCCTGGTCCGTCGAAGTGGTCCGCTGGAATCCGGACGCTCCTGTGAATCTGCTGCGAACACTGATCCCTTGCTACACGAGCGCAAGGAGCTGATTTTCGCAACAGTTTAGAAGGTCGGTCAGGGCGCAACAATGTCAATGATGACCCCAGGGGCAGTATCAACTGATCAGTGTTATCGCGCGTTTGGTGCCAAATCCGGGGTCAATGTTCGCTGCTGATTTACATATGGGCGTCTTTTCGCAAAGCGGATTATGGTCGATCAACGTTCGGAAGACATTTGGTGGCCCCGATCTCTCTACTCTACGTTTGCCAAGGTCATCGAAATCCTCTCGGCTGCCGACCCGTCGATGAGGCAGGTGGGGCGACACCACCTCAGCGTTGTCACGGCCAAGGGAAGGCCGTTGGTGATCAACTCAGGTTCTTCAAATACATGGCAAGCAGCTGTGTCTGTGAAGATATACCGAGCTTGCGATAGACGTTGCGTCGATGAACCTTGACGGTCCCGGTAGTTATGGCGAGCTTCAGGCCAACCGACTCGGAGGAGTGGCCTTGCAGCACCAAGTCGATGATCGAAGCTTCTCGTGCCGTCAAATTGAGGTCTCTCCAGACCGTGTCGGCCTGCGAGCCAACCGTACTTGTAGCACGACTCTTCCGGCTACGGCGAGGTCGGTTGTGTAGTTGAGCGTCGAAGCGAATTGCAAGGCCGGACCAATAATGCCGTACCATGCTCGCCACCAGTGGCTCGGCTCTCTTGAGCAATTCGAATTCGGTGGTTGAAAACGGGCCCGTCTCCTGCCTACGCATCAGGGAAAGGACAATGGTGATGTCTTGGTCAACTGTGACGAAGAAGCCAATTTCCTCCGCCAGACCCGTCTGGACGTAATAGGTTCGGTAATATTCGCTGGAAAAGAAGCGATCCGGTGCCAGCTCGCGCATCCGGAATGCGCCAGTTCGGCGCTCACGTGCGGTATGATAAAATGGGTCGAGGAGATAGGGGCCCGCTTGATAAAGCGAGACAAAGATAACGTGCTCTTCTGAACCAAAGGTGCTGTAAAGCGCAATTGGTCGCTCCTTGCCCCGATAGGCAAACACCACGACATAATCGAAGCCAACAAGCGCCGCCATCATCTGGCGGAAGGTCTCGCCGAACTCTGCGTCTGCCATCGCTGGCCTGCCTATCGTGCCGGCGAAAGCTCGAAACAGCGCCTCCAGATCAGTATTCATTGCCTGTCCCTTCGTCCCTCTTACGCGGAATGATCCCTGATTTCCTTATACACCTCGATAATGCGATTTCAGCCGTAGATACCTCTCTCGGGGTATATACCGTCAATGCACCACAGGCATAGTCTATTGCTAACGACGGTGGCAAAAGGCAGCAAAGACTGCCGCTCCAAACCAACTTCGGGGAACAGACGTGGCATCCGCTTCTTTGAATGATATCGAATTCCGTGCTGTCACGAAGACCTATGGCTCCGTGATCGCAGTAACGGACATAAACCTAGAAGTGCCGAAAGGCGCGTTTTTGGCGCTGCTTGGGCCGTCGGGCTGCGGCAAGACGACCTGCCTTCGCATGATCGGTGGTTTCGAGCAGCCAAGCGAGGGTGCGGTCTTAATCGACGGCCGCGAGATGAATGGCGTTCCGGCCTACCGTCGCCCGGTCAACATGGTATTTCAGCACTATGCGCTGTTTCCGCATTTCAATGTCGAGCAGAATATTGCCTACGGCTTGAAGCAGATGCGGCCAAGAATGGCCTCTGGCGACATTACCAGACGCGTCGCAGAAGCGCTTGAGATGGTGAGGCTCGACGGGTTTTCCAAACGTCGCGTTCACGAAATGTCCGGCGGCCAACAACAACGTGTGGCGCTTGCAAGAGCGCTCGTTAACCGACCCTCGGTGCTTCTTCTGGACGAGCCACTCGCCGCGCTCGACAAGAAGCTTCGTTCTGCCATGCAGATTGAGCTCCAGACACTGCAACGAGATCTGGGCATTACGTTTGTGCTCGTCACCCACGATCAGGAAGAGGCTTTGTCGATGGCAGATGTCGTCTGCGTGATGAGCGCCGGACGAATTCGCCAGCTAGGCAAGCCACAGGAAATTTATGATCACCCGGCCGACTTGTTCGTGGCAGATTTCGTTGGCAAAACCAACCGCGTCAGCGCGGTGATGGAGGCGGATGGCGCAACGCTGCGGCTCTCGGATGGCTCGGCAATTCCTGCCCTGGAACGCCAACGTGTGGCATCGGGCGAAGCAATCGTTGCAATCCGCCCCGAGGCCATCCGCCTGACGAGGACGGCATCTCCAAAAGATTCGGTTTTCAGCGGGACCGTCACGCACAGGATCTTTCTCGGATCCTCAGCGGAATACGCGGTCACCGTTCCCGAGCTTGGCGACTTTCTGGTCACGGCCGACCGCCGGACCCTCAACGAGAACGATCTGATCGAACCGGGTGAGAAGGTCTTCCTCGCCTTCGATCCGGCGACAGCACATGTCTTTTCAGCATCGAGTGCAGCGTAGAACAAGAAACAAGGGAACAGCATCATGAGCAAAGACTACAAGGATAATCTCCCCATTTCCGCTGAAGGCTTCATGGAAGAGTTCATGCGGCTGAAGCGGGGCTCCGTAAGCCGCCGGCATTTTCTTGGCGTAACAGGCCTCGGGCTGGCCACCGCCGTTCTTTCACGCTTTCCTGGCGCCCTCTCGACGCCTGCCTATGCTGCCGGCGAGTTCGGAACCCAGATGTCGATTGCCACCTGGCCCAACTACCATGATCCCGCAACCTTCGAAAACTTCAAAGCTGCCACCGGCGTCGCCGTCGAGGTCAATGTGTTTGGCTCAAACGAGGAAATGCTTGCCAAACTGCAAGCGGGGGCCTCCGGTTGGTCGCTGTTCGTGCCGACGAACTACACGATCTCCACGCACCACAAGCTTGGTTTGATCGACGAGCTTGACCTTTCGAAGATTCCGAACTTCAGCCAAACGACGGAAAATCCGCGGTTCACCAAGGAGGGCCAGATCGACGGCAAGACCTACGCCGTGCCGAAGAACTGGGGAACGACAGGGTTTTCGGTCAATACCTCCAAAGTGAAAACGAAGCTTTCGAGCTGGAAAGACTTTTTTGATGTCATTCAGACTGAAGCGGATGGCCGAGGCATGGTGCATGACTACCAGCTGACGACAATCGGAAGTGCGCTTGTTTCGCTTGGTTATGACTTCAATTCCATCAAGGCCGATGAGCTTGCCAAGGCAGAAGAGCTGCTTATCAAGGTCAAGCCACATCTGTTCGCAATCAACAGCGACTATCAGCCCGCAATGCGCGCGACCGATGCCTGGATGACAATGTGCTGGACCAACGACGGCGCCCAGCTCAATCGCGATGTCCCGGAGATCGCCTATGTCCTCGGGAAGGACGGCGGCGAGATTTGGACGGACTACTATGCGATACCGAAGGAGGCGCCAAACAAGGCCGCTGGCTACGCGCTGCTCAACTATCTCATGGACCCGGCGAACGCCGTTAAGGAGCATATTGCCAACGGTGCGCCGACGACGGACAGCCGCGTCATCTCACTGCTGCCGAAGGATGTCACGTCGAACAAGACTGTCTATCCCGATGAAGCTTCGCTGACACCGCTTGAGTTCGGAGCTGCGGTTACGCTGACAGATCCTGGCCGAGCCGAGCTGATGGCCAGGTTCAAATCGGCCTAAGGCGCGTGCGCAGGAAGAGCAGGTTCGAGGTCAGGTTGGGGTAAACGTCTCTCCTGCGATCCTCGGGTCTGGCTCTTCCTCAGGGCGAGAGGCGGCCATCCGTTGCCAACAAGATTGATTTTCCAACTCATTGGACCAACATGCCGCTTTCGATCAACGTCAGGAAACGTCTTGTCACCGCCGCATTGATTGCGCCCGCGAGTGCATGGCTGTTCGTGTTTTTGGTGTTGCCCTTCATCGCGATCATCGTCTTCGCTTTCGGGGAGCGGGCGCCTGAGGGTGGTTATCAAGCCGCCTTCACGTTTGCGCAGTTTGCCAATCTCGGCTCTCGGGCGGCGGCCTTCAAGAACACTATGGTGCTCGCGCCGATTGGCGCCCTGACCTGTTTACTGGTTGCCTATCCAGTCGCCTACTATCTCGCCGTCAAGGCGAGTGCGAAATATCGATTGCTGCTGGTGTCGCTCATCGTTGTACCCTTTTGGACCAGCCTTCTGGTTCGAACCTATGCATGGATGTACATTCTCGGCGCCCGCGGCATTCCACATCTCCTCGAGCTTGCCGGCATCGAAAACGTGCGGCTCCTTAATACGCCTGGTGCGGTGCTACTGGGCGTCGTTTATGGCTATCTGCCGCTGATGATCATGCCGATCTATGTCAGTTTGGAGAAGCTCGACCGGCGGCTTCTCGAAGCTTCGGCAGATCTTGGCGCAAAACCGTTCGCAACCTTTTTTGGCATCACGCTGCCGCTGTCGCTACCCGGCGTGATGACGGGGATCGCGCTCGTCACCATCCTCTTGCTCGGCGAATATCTGATCCCGCAGCTGCTGGGCGGCGGTAAGGTGTTCTTTATCGGTAATGCGCTGGTCGATCTTTTCCTGCAGTCGCGCAACTGGCCGTTCGGCTCGGCGATTGCCGTCAGCCTCGTGGTGGTGGTCGTGCTGGTGCTTTTGGTTGCGATGCGGATCGCCTGGCGTTTTGCCGGCACCCGTCAAGTGGATCTCGTCTGATGCGTGGCATAGTCGCAGCTGTCTATTTGTTTCTCTACACGCCGATCGCACTGGTCGTTCTGTTCTCGTTCAATTCCGGGCGCAACGCCAGCGAACTGGTCGGTTTCTCAACCCAGTGGTACGGCAAGGCCTTGTCGAACACGTTTCTGATCGAAGCTCTCGAAAACAGTCTGATCATTGCTTTTACCAGTGCCGGACTTGCGGCTGTCTTTGGAACAATGGCGGCCATCGGCATGGAGAGGCTGGGACCGAAGACCCGTGCAATCTTTGATGGCTTGTTTGCCGCTGCTATTGTCGTACCCGGGGTCGTGATCGGCATCGCCACGCTTGTAGCGATGGTTGCAGTGTTCGGCTTCATTAATCCCATCATCGCGTCGATCTGGCTGGGCGATCAAGCGCCTAAGTTCAGCCTCGGTTTCGGATCGATCATCGCTGCGCATGGGCTTTTCACCATGGCGCTGGTGACAATGATTGTCAAAGCCCGCATAGCCACTCTCGGGCGGGATATCATCGAGGCATCGAGCGACCTCTATGCGGCACCGCTCACTACATTTTGGCAAATTGTGCTGCCGCAGATCCTGCCCTCGATCCTGGCGGGCTTTCTGCTAGCCTTCACGTTCTCCTTCGATGACTTCATCATTGCCTTTTTCGTTGCGGGTTCGGACACGACGCTGCCGATCTACGTCTTCGCCTCCATCCGCCGCGGCGTCACGCCTGAGATCAACGCGATCGCTACGATGGTCTTGATCGCATCGATAACGATGATCCTCATCGCGCGCTTCCTGATGCGCGACAAGACAAAAACAAGCTAAAACGGGAAACACCAATGATCCTTGAACATCGCGTTGCCATAGTCACCGGGGCTGGATCGGGCATCGGCCGGGCCGGGGCACAGATCATGGCGAAGGAGGGTGCACATGTCGTCGTGCTCGACATCGATCCTACCAATGCGGCGGAAACCGTGCGCCTCATCGGCGAAGCCGGCGGCAGTGTTGAAAGCCTTGCGTTGGATGTGACCGACGACAAGGCACTTGAGGACGGCATCTGCGGCGTTGGTCATCGTCTCGGACGCATCGACATACTACACAATCATGCCGGTGCCCAGGTTGCCGGAGATCTTGAGCATGTTGCGATCGGCGGCTTCGACAGGTCCTGGAACCTCAATGTCCGAGCGCATTTCCTGGCCGCGCGTTTCGCAGTGCCGTTCATGAAACAAGCGGGCAGGGGGGTGATCGTCAATACCTCGTCATCATCGGGGGTGCTTTATGATCGTGAAATGATTGCCTATACAACGACAAAGCATGCCGTAATCGCTATGACCCGGCAGATGGCCGGCGACTACGCGAAATTTGGCATTCGTGTTAACGCTCTATGCCCGGGCTGGGTCGATACCCCGTTCAACGGACCCTTCATCGCTCAGATGGGCGGTCGCGATGCAATCGAGTCCTATGTTGCCGGCAAGGTTCCACTGGGGCGTTGGGCAAATGTCTCGGAAATCGCCGAACCAATCCTCTTCCTGGTTTCAGATCGATCGTCCTATATGACCGGCCAGATCCTCGTTGTGGATGGGGGCGAGACAGTCTTTTGACTTTTTTGGGTAGAAAACCAGCGCAGCGTGAGCAAGTAATCACGCCGCGCTGAGCGATACCACTCGCCGTTGTTCATTCCAATCCCTTCAACGCGTCCAAGCACCTGTGTGGCCCATTTCAACGGCCAAAGGCGTCCTAACTATTTTCGACCTGTTACTTTTGGGAGATTGCTCATGAGGGACACGCAGGCCCTAGTGATGTGGGAAACGAGTAGTTGCGCCGCTGGCGCGACATTTCGATCGCGACAGCCGGCAAGTATCTGCCGACGCTCGCGATCATCTACTCCTGTCGGCTGTTCGGCGAGGTTACCCCGGCTCTCGATCCGCAGCTCGTCGGCGAAGTGATCTATACGATGCGCATGCTGTCGAAAGAAGGCATGACAATGATCGTCGTCACGCACGAAATGCGTTTCGCACGGGATGTGTCGGATCGCGTTGCTTTCTTTCGCGAAGGCCGTATTCATGAGATCGGCTCACCGGAGCAAATATTCGAAAACGCCGAGAAGCCGGAAACAGCGGCCTTCTTGAAGTCCATTTGAACACCGCAATCGCGTCTAGCCCCATAGGCAATAAAGGAGTGTAGATATTGCGTTCATCCAGGATCATCCACGTCGTCAGCTGCCATGCCGAGGGCGAAGTGGGCGACGTCATTGTCGGCGGCGTCGCTCCTCCTCCAGGGGCAACCGTTTGGGAGCAGTCTCGTTGGATCGCCGAGGACGAGACCCTTCGCAACTTCGTGCTCAACGAACCACGCGGTGGTGTCTTCCGGCACGTCAATCTGCTGGTTCCGCCGAAGAACCCGAAGGCCCAAATGGGCTGGATTATCATGGAGCCGGCCGATACTCCGCCGATGTCGGGATCGAACTCGATGTGCGTGGCGACGGTTCTGCTCGACACCGGGATCATCCCGATGCAGGAACCGATCACTTGCATGGTCCTGGAGGCACCGGGCGGTCTGATCGAAGTCGAAGCTGAATGCCGCAACGGCAAAGCCGAACGTATCCGCGTCCGCAATGTTCCGTCTTTTGCCGACAAGCTCGACGTCAACATCGAAGTTGAGGGCATTGGCACGGTAATCGTCGACACCGCCTATGGTGGCGACAGCTTCGTCATGGTCGATGCCGCCTCGCTCGGCCTCAGCCTGGCTCCAGACCAAGCGCGTGACATTGCGCGCATGGGCGTGAAGATCACGGATGCTGCCAATGAACAGCTTGGATTCAAGCATCCGGCGAACGACTGGGGTCACATTTCCTTCTGCCAGATGACAGATCCGGTGGTCGTGAAGGACGGTGTTCTGCACGGCAAGAATGCCGTCGCGATCCGGCCGGGCAAGGTTGATCGTTCGCCTTGCGGTACTGGCTGCTCAGCGCGCATGGCTGTTCTCCATGCGAAAGGACAGATGAAAGTCGGCGACAGGTTTGTAGGCACATCGCTGCTGGACACCGAGTTCCATTGCAGCATCGATCAGGAAATGGACATCAACGGCACGTCGGGAATAAGTCCCATAATCTCTGGCCGTGCCTGGATCATTGGAACAAAGCAACTGATGGTCGATCCCGCCGACCCCTTCCAGGCTGGGTACCGCCTCTCCGATACCTGGCCAATGGATAACCAACGCCGATAACTAAGGTCGAAATTCCTTCCAACCAGTGGTTCGCCGCCGACGAGCCACTTAGACTGTTGTCTGCCCACAGGTGCGCTACGCAGGCTGCGTCTCGAGTTCTATCGCGCAGATGTCATCCGATCGTCATCAAGCTGGCATTTCCGCCTGCGGCTGCGGTGTTGATAGAGGTCGAGACCTCCTCCAGAAGCCAGTTCAGGCAGTATGCTTCCACGTCAGCTTCTATCTCGTCAGTCGTTGCCGACTGTACAAGGACAAGCGGTCCGTCCAACTTGGCAATCAATTGATTGACCTTGATAACCCGATCCGGGTCGCCTTCGATCAGGGCCGCGGCGAATGGGCCGTCAGTATTCCAGTCCGACGTCCAGGCGAGACGCGCAACCACACTCGCCGGAAGATCCTTCATCGACGGACGCAGTGCCGAGCCTTCATCGATGACAGGGTGGTTTCCGGTAGCCAGGGCGGCGGCGATCTGGCGATATAGACCACGCTCTGTCGCAGGAACGAGAAGTACGCGTCCGCGCGGATGCAGACCGTAAAGATTGCGTTCGCCGACCGGCCCGACCAGTTCTTTCTCTAGCCCCACTGCAGACAGGCTTCCGAGTTCGCGCGCGGCCTCGGCATCGTCGTTGCACCCCTTTGCAGACAGCCACACGGCAAAATCCGATAGGGCGGGGTCGATGTGGATCGAACTGTGCTGTGGAGGAACGGGTGCCTTTTGAACCAACCGGCCGATATAAAGCGGTCCGCCGGCCTTCGGACCGGTTCCGGAAAGTCCTCGCCCACCGAACGGCTGGACGCCGACGACAGCACCGATGATGTTCCGGTTGACGTAAAGATTACCGGCCTTCACTCGGGCGGTGACGTGCGCGATCGTCTCGTCTAGCCGTGTATGCAGGCCGAAGGTCAGGCCGTATCCGGAGCCGTTAATGTCATCGATCAGCCTGTCCAGGTCCTGGCGGCGGTAACGGATCACGTGCAGAACCGGCCCGAAGATTTCTTTCGTCAGATCCGACAGCTTCTTCAGCTCGATAATCGTTGGCGGAACAAAGGTCCCGAGCCGCGCCGTTGCTGGAAGCGGCAATTCGTCGACGTTGCAGCCGAGGCCGCGCATGCGCTCGATGTGCTCGATAATTTCGCCCTGGGCTTGATCCGTGATGACGGGTCCGACGTCGATACTCAGCCTATCGGTGCGCCCGATCGTCAATTCCTGAAGCGCACCCTTCAGCATGTTCAGTGTCCGATCGGCGATGTCTTCCTGGAGGCACAACACGCGCAGCGCCGAGCAGCGCTGACCGGCGCTGTCGAAGGCCGATGCGATGACGTCTGCGACGACCTGCTCGGCAAGTGCCGAAGAGTCGACGATCATGCCATTCTGGCCGCCGGTTTCTGCAATGAGCGGGATCGGTTTTCCGGACCGGGACAGCCGCTGCACGAGCTGTGCCTGTATGAGCCTGGCGACCCCGGTGGAACCAGTGAACATGACGCCAGCAGTTTCCGGCGCGTCGATTAACGCGGCACCAACACGGCCGCTACCCGGCACGAACTGAAGCGCGCCTCTCGGAACGCCAGCTTCGTGCAGGATCTTGACGCTCTCGAAAGCGATTAACGGCGTGACGCCGGCGGGCTTTGCCATGACCGAGTTGCCGGCGACAAGTGCAGCCGCGACCTGGCCGGTGAAGATGGCGAGTGGGAAGTTCCACGGGCTGATGCAGACGATCGGACCGAGGGGCGCATGCGAGGGCCCGAGCGTTCGGCGGGCCTGCTCGGCGTAGTAACGGAGAAAGTCGACTGCCTCGCGCACTTCACCGATCGCGTTCGCGGCCGATTTGCCGGCCTCGCGCATGATGATGCCCATCAGCGTCTGGATACGGGACTGCATGATGTCTGCCGCCCGATCAAGGCAGGCTGAGCGATCGGCCGGCGCAACGGCCGCCCATTGCCGGGCACCTTCGGCCGCCAGGTGGGCGATCTTCGGGGCCGCATCGATCCCGACTTCAGTAACCTGACCAACGATGTCGCTATGGTCGGCAGGATTGAGGATCGGCCGCGTCTCCCCGTCGATGGAACCGTCCGCAATCAGCGGCAAGGCGTGCCAGCGCTCTTGCGTCGTAGCGACAAGGCTAGCCGCAAGTGCGGCAAGTTCGGTTTCGTTCGAAAGATCGATACCGGAGGAGTTCTGCCGTTCGCTTCCGTAGAGATTGCAAGGTAGAGCAATGAGATCGTGCGGTTTGCCGATTGGCAGGTTCGCTTCGACCAGATCGACCGGATCTGCGATCAATTCGTCGACCGAGACGTTCGCATCCGAGATCCGGTTGACGAAGGACGAATTGGCGCCGTTCTCAAGGAGACGCCGAACGAGGTAGGCGAGGAGCGTTTCGTGCGTGCCGACCGGCGCGTAGATGCGACACGGGCGGTCGAGCTTTTGCTTGCCGACAACTTCATCATAAAGTGGTTCGCCCATGCCGTGGAGACATTGGAATTCATACTTGCCTACTTGGAAGTCCGGGCCGGCCAGATGGTAGATGGTTGCCAGCGTCTGGGCATTGTGCGTTGCGAACTGCGGAAAGATGACATCGGTCGCGTCAAGAAGCTTTCGGGCGCATGCGATATAGGCGACATCGGTGTGTATCTTTCGCGTGTAGACCGGGAAGTCGGAAAGTCCGTCGAGCTGAGCGCGCTTGATTTCGGCGTCCCAATAGGCGCCCTTCACGAGCCGCACCATTATGCGCCGTCCGGACCGGCGTGCGAGATCGATAATGTAGTCGAGGACGAACGGGCAGCGCTTGCCGTAGGCCTGAACCACGAAGCCAAGGCCGTTCCAGCCGCTTAGCTCCTGGTCCATGCTGAGCTCTTCCAGAAGGTCCAGAGACAGTTCGAGCCGATCGGCCTCTTCAGCATCGATGTTGAGGCCGATATCATACTTGCGCGCAAGCAGCGCAAGTTCGCGAACCCGCGGGAGCAATTCGTCCATCACGCGCTTCGACTGGGCGCGGACATAGCGCGGGTCGAGGGCCGAAAGCTTGATCGAGATGCCGGGGCCTTCATAGATGCCGCGATCGCCGGAAGCCCTGCCGATCGCGTGAATGGCATTCTCGTAGTCGCGAAAGTAGCGGCGAGCATCGGCAGCGGTTGTCGCCGCCTCGCCCAGCATGTCGTAGGAGTAACGGAAGCCTCGCGCTTCCAGGGGACGTGCCCGCTTCAATGCTTCCTCGATCGTCTCGCCAGTGACGAACTGTTCGCCCATCATACGCATCGCCATATCGACGCCGCGCCGGATGACCGGTTCACCACAGCGGGCGATAAGCCGAGTTAAGGCGGATGCAAGGCTGCGGTCATTGACGGTCGATGTCAGCCTCCCGGTCACGACCAATCCCCAGGTCGCGGCATTGACGAACAGCGAACGGCCGCCCCCCACATGGGACTTCCAGTCTCCCTCCGAGATTTTGTCACGGATCAAGGCATCGCGCGTCGCCGTGTCGGGAATGCGCAGAAGCGCCTCGGCCAGACACATCAGCGCCACGCCCTCCTGACTGGAAAGCGAATATTCGTGAACCAGCCCCTCGACACCAGTACCCTTGTGCTTCGCACGCAGCGCTTCGATCAACGTGCGGGCCGTCGTGCGCGCCTGTCCCTTGAGGTCCGCAGGTACTCGCGCAGCCTCTACCAAGTAGGGCAGGCACTCGGTCTCCGGGCGGCGATAGGCCGCCGTGATCGCCTTTCGCAACTCGCTCTGCTCGCGGATCGGCGGCGCGAATTGTCCAAACAGCTGCGGGGAATTGCTATCGGAGTTGGCAACATCGGCGACGACTTTGAGCATTTCAGAACCTATTGGTGACGGTGATGTGGTCGAAGGCTGCCGGCGCTCATATGTCCGGCAGGTCTTCCGGAAGGAGAAAGTGATCTCGCAGTTCTTTCTTGCGTTCACCCTGTTTATTCACTGACACTACGCTGACGGCGGCTTTGACTGCAGCAAGAGCAATGGGTCGATATCTTGCCGACAAGTGCGTGTCGGATCCCAGGTAGCTTGTCTCATATTTCATCGCGAAGCTCAATTTGGCGGTGCTATTCGCTGCCGAAACTCACATGCCTATGGCCTTGCAGGCATCGCCTATTTGTTGGTGCCATCCTTCTATCATATCAGCTCATGTCGATCTCACTTGATTTTAACTGAAAATAGGTAATATGAACTTTTAATTAGGCAAAGAGGAGGCCATAATGGCTACAGAAGTCGGTGTTTTTAGTGAACTTGACCAATTCGACAGGAAGATTCTCGACGCCCTGGCGCAAGACGGTCGGTTGTCGATAACCGATCTGGCGGCCCGTGTGGGTCTGTCGAAGACGCCGTGCCAGCTTCGCTTCAAGAGACTCGTCAACGACGGGTACATCGAAGGGTTCAAGGCGGTTCTCAATCCATCGAAGATGCAGCTCGATCACATCGCCTTCGTCGAGGTGAAGCTCTCCAACACTCGGGAGGACGCCCTCAGAAGCTTCAACGACGCTGTCAAGAAGATTAGGGAAGTCGAGGAATGCCACATGATAGCAGGGCGCTTCGACTACCTGCTGAAGGTCAGAACGGGCGATATCGGACGGTACCGCCTTGTCCTGGGAGAACGGATTTCGACGCTGCCTTACGTTGCAAGCACGTCCACCAACGTCGCGATGGAAACCGTCAAGGAAGGCTGGGACAAGTTCGCCTCGAGCCCGACGTGATAGGGCGCACGTTCAATCGAGCCCCGCAAAACTTAGGCAAGATTGGCCGAAAGGCCATAGCGTTCACGCAGCCGCTCTTGGCTAATCGCTCCGAACAGTCCGTCTGTCTTCCATCTTCGTGATTTGGGCCGCAGCGAAGACCTTAACTCAACCGTTTCTTCGCGACTTTGTCGAAATCGCTCCGATCCGAAGGTCTGGTTGTCGGGACGGGGACGTGCTTTGACTTTGACCAATTGCCTCGCCCGAGCTTTGATCCCGTCGACAAGCAGCCTCGCGATCTTGCCTGCAAACATCGGAAGTTCCTTCGGCTTCGTTGAATGTCACGCAAGCGTATTTGCATAGGCCCGCCATCCACCGAGGTGAGTGATGTCTCGTGCGAACTCGACTGCATACATCTCGCAAAGAAAGCCGGATACTGTTGAGCCGTCGTCGAGCAAAACCTTGCCGACGCCAAGCGGCCCTGGAATATTTTGGACGAAATGGCCAAATGCGTCAGGCGGCATCATCCAGACTTCAACCTCGAGGCCGGGGCCGTCGAAGCCAGGTTCGCGGATGAGACCGGGTTTCGGCGGCACGGTGCCGGGAAGCGCGAATAGTCGATAGTCTCCCGCCGTCCGGCACGACTTCAAGAGGCGCCCGCCCGGTCCAGTGAGCTGATGGTTGAGCGGCATCCCGGTCAGATGTGCGCCGACAACGACGATCGGAACAAAACCATCCTCGACGGGGCCTACGCGGCTCGCCTCGGAAATCGAGGCGTGGCGGTCAACACCCATGCCAGAGGCGGCCGCGCGATGAAGCGCATCGGCAAGTGGAGCAAGCGCGTCATCGGTAAAAGCGGGCGCCACGAGCGTGACACCGGCGGGAAGGCCGTTGTTTCCGAAGCCTGCCGGGATGGCGATCGCCGCGCAGTCGAGCAGATTTACGAAGTTCGTGTAGCGGCCCAAGCGCCCGTTCAATATGATCGGGTCAGCAATCATGTCTGCGACCGTATAGGTGGTCGGCGCAGTCGGCAGCAACAGGACGTCGACCTCTTTCCACTCGGCCTGCGTCCTGCGGCGCAATTCTTCAAGCCTATAGCGGCCATTGAACGCATCCACAGCTGTTTTCCCCTTGGCACCTTCGATGATCTTTCGAACTGTGGGATCGAAGTCGTCGGCATTGGTCGCGAGGAAGTCCTCGACAGCGGCCAGGCGCTCTGCCACCCATGGCCCTTCATAGAGGAGGGCGGCGGCCTCGCGGAAGGGTGCGTAGTCGAACGGCACGATCGTCACGCCAAGCGCTCTCGCCCGTTCGATTGCCAGGTCGTAGAGCCGTTCGACTTCCCCATCGCCGAAGAATTCGCGCTCGACGCCCTCAAGGATCCCGACGCGAAGTCCGTTCACGGGCAATGAAGCCCACTCAGGCGCGCGCGAGAATGGATCGGTTGGATCGAAACCCTCGGCGACCTTGCGGATGGCGACGCCGTCTCCGACCGTGCCGGCGAAGATCGTGACGCAGTCGACGCTCCTGCAGGCAGGAACGACGCCGCTATTGGAAAGCAGCCCCGGGGTCGGCTTGATCCCGACGAGATTGTTAAGGGCAGCAGGAACGCGTCCAGACCCCGCTGTGTCTGTCCCGAGTGCAAAGGTGGCAAGGCCGGACGCCACGGCGACCGATGAACCCGAGCTCGACCCGCCTGAGATATAGCTTGCGTCGAAGACGGAACGCGGTGCGCCGTGTGGAGAACGCGTGCCATTCAATCCGGTTGCGAATTGATCGAGGTTGGTCTTGCCAATGACGATCGCGCCCGCTGCCTTGAGGCGAGCGACAACAGTTGCGTCGGCGGTCGGCTTGTAGGCGAAGGCCGGGCAGGCGGCCGTTGTCGGCAAGCCGGCGACGTCAATATTGTCTTTCACCGCAAACGGTACGCCCCAAAGGGGAAGACTGTTTGCCGTCGGAGCGCGCGCCATCAGGTCGCCGGCCGCAGCGCGAAGCTGCTCGTCCGGTGTCGAGGTGATGAAGATCGCCGGGTCCTTCGATGCCGCGCGGCGCTCAATCACCGCTTCGACGAGGTCCAGCGGGGTCATGCCCTGCCGGTAGGCGGCACGCAGGCTTGTCAGATCGAGTATCGTCGGCAGCATTTCAGCATTCCTCCACAATGACGATGATATCGCCGGCCTTGACGTTTCGTCCCGGGCCGGCCCGCAGCTCGCGCACGCGCCCGGCTGCATGAGAGATCACATTGATTTCCATCTTCATGGATTCGATGATGGCGAGTGTATCGCCAGCGGCGACGAATGCCCCCGGCTCGACCTGCAGTTTCCAGATATTGCCCGGAACATGACTGGCGACGCTGAAGCAGCCCGACGGGATGTCGCCGTCGGGACGCTCACCGCCGCCTTCGTCGCTGACGAAGCTGTCCAGCCCGCCCTCCTTCCACCGTTGCCGCTCGAGGTCGAAGGCGGTCTGCTGCCTGGTCTTGAAGAGGTCGATCGACTGGGCGTTGGCTTTGAGTTCTTTCTCATAGGCTGCGTAGGAGAATTCGGTTTCCTCTATCCGCAGGGGATAGCCGCCATGCGGGAAGGCCGCGCGCGCCTCGGCCAGTTCGTCATGGCCGACCGGGAAGAAGCGTATTTGGTCGAAGAAGTTGAGCAGCCATGGCTTTCCCTTGGAAAAGGCAGGCGTCTGGCGCCACGTGTTCCAGACCTGGATGGTGCGGCCGAAAAGCTGATAGCCCCCCGGTCCTTCCATGCCGTAGATACACATATAGGCGCCGCCTATGCCGACCGCGTTCTCGGGCGTCCAGGTCCTGGCCGGATTGTACTTGGTCGTGACGAGCCGGTGCCGTGGATCGACGGGTGTTGCAACCGGTGCGCCGAGGTAGACATCGCCAAGCCCGAGGACCAGATAACTGGCGTCAAAGACAATGTCCTTGACTGCCTGTTCGTCGGCAAGTCCGTTGATGCGGCGAATGAACTCGATATTGGACGGGCACCACGGGGCGTCCGGCCTCACCAGCTCCTGATATTTCCGCATGGCAAGCTCGGCTTCGGGATCGCTCCATGACAACGGCAGGTGCACGATGCGGCTCGGCACCGTCACCGCCTGCGCTGGAGGAAGGCTCGTCTCGAGTTCCGCTAGAAGGCCCAGCAGGCGCTTTCGTGTCAGCGTCGTGCCGTCATAGTGGATCTGCAGCGAGCGGATCCCCGGTGTCAGGTCGATCACCCCGGGAAGGCGTGCCTCGATGACGGCCTGCATCAGCAGATGCACGCGCAGGCGCAAGGCGATGTCGAGCGCCATGGGCCCGTATTCGACAAGGAGGTTGTCATCACCCTGACGGCGATAGACGACGGTGACCGGCCCATCCTCCCGCATCCCGACAATGGCCGAGCCTCGACCGGAGGTTCGCATGTGAACCGCGGGGCCTGCAAGAGGATCGTCGGGCCGGGCCAGAGGATGAAACCGAATTTTGTCTCCCGGTTTGAACTGGCCCATCTTCCATTGCTCGTCGCGGGCAATGACCGCCGGGCAGACGAATCCGCCGAGGCTTGGACCGTCCGGGCCGAGGATGATCGGCATGTCGCCGGTAAAGTCGATCGCTCCGACCGCATAGGCATTGTCGTGCAGGTTGGAAGGATGGAGCCCCGCTTCGCCGCCGTCGCTGCGAGCCCATTTCGGTGCGGGACCGATAAGACGGACGCCCGTTCGCGCGCTGTTGTAGTGCACCTCATAGTCCGTCGAAAACAGCGCGTCGATATCTTCCTGCTGGAAGAAATCCGGCGCTCCGTGCGGCCCATAGACGACGCCGACCTGCCATTGCCCGGTGAGAGCGGCGGGTTCGTTTGCAAGCCTTGGCGGATTGCAGGGCAGGTGCCGTGCCAGATGCAGCACATGTCCTGTCTTCAGAGGTCCCGTCGCATTTCCCCCGAATTGGCCAAGACCGAAGGTTGCACGCGAGCCAAGTACGACAGGGGCGGCGAACCCGCCTTCAACCGCGAGATAGCTTCGCTGCCCGGGTCCCTCGATCGCGCCGACCGAGAGCACTGCACCGGCAGGCACAGTGAGCCGCTGGCCATGCGATAGTCTTTCGCCACCGCAGGTCATAGGCATCTCGGCGCCGGTGAGCGCGAACGTCGTCTCCCTGCAAAAGCGCAGCGTCGGCCCGGAAACCGTAAGCTCGAGCGCAGCCGTATTGTCGTCATTGCCGACCAACCGGTTGGCATGACGGAAGGAGCGCTCGTCCATCGGCCCGCTTGGCGGCACACCGACATGCCAAAGGCCGAGACGGCCCGGCAGCTCCTGGATGCTGGACTGCGCGCCCGGCGACAGGACCTCCACGACGTCCGGCACGAAAATGAAGTCGCGCAACGCTGTTGTTGCGACCTTGCCGCTTGTCAGAAGCTCGGAAGCCGCGATCTGTCTCAGATAATCGAGGTTGGTCTCGATTCCGGCGATAGAAGTTTGCGATAGCGCTGCCTTCAGTTTCTCTATGGCAGCGGTTCTGTCGGCCGCCTGAACGATCAGCTTGGCAAGCATGGGATCATAGAAGGGGGTCACCTCGGAACCGGTCTCGATCCAGCCGTCGACCCGGACATTGTCAGGAAAGGCGACTTCCGTCAGCAATCCCGCGCTTGGCCGGAAATCGGCGTGTGGCATCTCGGCATAGATGCGGACTTCGATGGCTGCCCCATGAGGCTGCAGCGTTTGCGCTCTCGAAAGCACATCCTCACCTGCCGCCTGCCGGATCATCCATTCGACGAGATCGATGCCGAAGACCGCCTCGGTGACCGGATGCTCGACCTGAAGCCTTGTGTTGACCTCAAGGAAATAGAATTCCTCGCGATCGGGATCATAGATGAACTCGACGGTGCCCGCCGATGCATAGGAAATCGAAGACACCAGATCGACTGCTGCCTTGTGGAGCCTCGATCTTGTCTTTTCCGACAATCCGGGTGCGGGCGTTTCCTCGACGACCTTCTGGTTGCGCCGTTGCAACGAGCAGTCCCGTTCGCCCAGTGCCACGGCCTTTCCCTTGCCGTCGCCGAAAATCTGGACCTCGACATGTCGGGCGTCGGCCACGAACCGTTCGATATAGACGCGAGCATCGCCGAAGCTGGCGCGCGCGGTGCGTTGTACGCTTTCGAAGGATGCGACAAGTGCATCTGGATTGGCGCATAGCTGCATGCCGATGCCGCCGCCGCCTGCCGTGCTCTTCAGCATGACAGGATAGCCAATGTGTTCGGCCGTGGCGCAAGCCTCGTCGACACTCTCGAGCAAGCCGCTGCCGGCAAGCAGGGGAACGCCGCTGGCCGTTGCCAGTTCTCTTGCGGTGTGCTTCAGTCCGAATGCCGACAGATGTTCCGGTCGAGGCCCTATAAAGGCGATACCCTCGGCGGCCAAGCGTTTGGCAAAGTCGATATTCTCCGACAGGAAGCCGTAGCCGGGATGTACGGCCTCTGCTCCCGTTGCCTTGCAGGCGGCGATGACCGCGTCGACGTTCAGATAACTTTCCGTGGCGGAGGAGGGGCCAAGACGGATTGCTTCGTTAGCAAGAAGCGCTGGCATGGCGAACCGGTCGGCGTCGGAGTAGACGGCGACAGATGCGATGCCCATGGTCTTTAGTGTCCGGATGATCCGGACGGCGATTTCGCCTCGATTGGCGATCAGGATCTTCTTAAACATGCCTCAGACCTCGGCATCCCAGATGAGGACGCGAATCGGCGTCGGATCGAACCCGTTGCATGGATTGTTGATTTGTGGGCAGTTGGAGATGACGCAGAGCACATCCATCTCGGCAACGAGTTCGACGTAGTCGCCCGGCAAGGAAATGCCGTCGACGATCGTCATTTCGCCGTTCGGCTTGATCGGCACATTCATGAAAAAGTTGATGTTGGGAACAATGTCGCGTTTGCTCATCCCGTGTGTCGTCACTTCGACAAGAAAATTGTCGCGGCAGGCGTGGAGGTATTTCGTGGCCTGGCCGAAGCGCACCGTGTTGCTTTCGCATGAGCAGGCGCCAGCCGAGGTGTCATGACGGCCACAACTGTCGCCCGTCATCGTCAGCATGACGTTGCCCTCGTTCGACATGATCCGGGTGCCGATACCCACATATGCGCCACTCTGCATGCGCATCGTGTCCTGATTGGAGTAGCGCTCTGCGAAATTATCGGCGCGATAAAACAGAGTGTCGATCGCCTGTCGGCCGTAACTGTCCTCTATGCGGATCGTCTGGCCCTTGCGCACGAGACCGGACCATGGAGCTTCTGCCGGAATGGAGTGATCCTTCACGGCGTTTTCGATCGTGCGCGATACGGCGGTCTGTATGAAATTCGTCATCGGTCCAGTCCTCTCAAGCCAACATCATTGCGTTGTTCTCGAAGCCGCGTACCGCCTCGGCCGTTGCTGTGCGCGGCAGATCGTCCGGCGCAGGCCCTGGCGCACGGAAGCGGGTGACTGAGACCGGGCTTGGCGCATAGACGGGATTGGGGTCGAGCGGATGAGGGCAATTGGACAGCCCGACAATCATATCCATCTCGGCGCGCATTTCGACGTAGTCGCCGCTGTTGGACTTTTTGCTGCGCCAATGAAAGGAACCGTCGCCGTCGAGACGGACGGGCGCGAAAAGGTTGAGAACGCCCGGAATGTCTCGACGATCGAGACCGAGCTTGCTCGCCAGCAACACGAGGTTGTCACGCGTGTTGCGGGTCTTGATGCCTGGATATTTGGCAGCATTCGACGCTGCGTTTGATCCTCCCATCAAGCAGTCGTGGGTACCGGAGCTATCCTCGATCATTGAAAACATGACCCGCCCCATATCCGAGAAGATGACGCGCCCTTTGCCGAGCGCGGTTGTCCACTGGACCTTTGCTGTATCGACAAGGTTCAACCTCTCGCTGGCGTCGGCCGCGTTCCAGGCGACCAGCGCGACAGTCGACGTACCTTCCTGCTGATCGACGCGAATGGCCTCTCCGCGCCTTAATACCGTCGACCAATACCATCCGCCCGGGATTGTCTCCTGATGGACGATCGCGGCGGCGGCGATGACGGAGGCAGGAAGCGCGCTTGGCGATGGAAGTGCCTTGGGCGCGAACTCCAATCCCTTCTTTTGATGTTCTTCATAACGCGACCTGTTGGCGGCGATTTCCTCAGGCGAACGACTGATATGCATGGCTATTTTACCTCTGTCGGACTGAAAGCCGGGCCGTCCCGGCGGGGGCCTAGAGAAGTGACCGGGCCGTCCCGGTCAGGGCTGAAGGGTGAGGGCGTGCCTGCGCTGCGCGGTGGCCAGATGGAGATATCCTTGGTGATCGTCGCGCCGTAGCGCAGCTTTTCCTCCGGGCGGTCGCGCGGCCTCTCGAATGCGACCACGCGCGTGGCGAGCGTGAAGGCTTCGCGTATGTCGTGGGTGACCATGACGACAGTCATCTGCGTTTCGTTCCACAATCGTCTCATCAGGGTGTGGATTTCGGCACGGATACCGGGGTCGAGGGCGCCGAAAGGCTCGTCCAGAAGCAGCACCTTCGGCTTCATGATCAGCGCCTGCGCCAATGCCAAACGTTGCTGCATGCCGCCGGAAAGCTGGGCGGGATACTTGCCCTCGGCGCCGGAAAGGCCGACTTCCGCGATCAGACTGCGCGCCTCTTCGACGGCACGCTGCCGCGTCGCGCCGAAGAGCTTCGCCTTCAAGCGCGAGGCGATGAATTCCTTGCCGAGCAGGACATTTGCGAGCACCGTCAGATGCGGAAACACCGAATAGCGCTGGAACACGACACCGCGATCACGGCCTGGCTCCTGTGGGAGCGGTTCGCCGTCCAACAATATCTTGCCTCGCGTTTGATGTTCCTGTCCGAGCAGCATTCGCAGGAATGTCGTCTTGCCGCAGCCGGACGGACCAACCAGGGCGACGAAGGCGCGGGAGGCGACCGTCAATGAGATGTTCTCGAGCACGATCTGGTCGCCATATTCCTTCCAGACGTTCTCGATCACGAGTTCACTCATGCCTGTTTCTCCAGTTCGGACCAGGGGAAGACGGCAATGCGGATGCGATCAAGGGCGTAGTTGGTCACGACCGCGAGCAAAGTGATCCAGACGACGTAAGGAAAGATGATATCCATCGAAAGGTAGCGGCGGACGAGAAATATCCGGTATCCGAGCCCGGAGTCAGAGGAGATCGCCTCAGCCGCGATCAGGAAGAGCCACGCGGGACCAAGCTGCAATCTGACGCAGGTGATAAGCCGGGGTAGAATCTGCGGCAGAACCACGCGAAGGGCGATCTGCCAGGATGAACCGCCCAACGTTTCCGCCTTGACGATCTGCTCGCGGGGCAACTCGAGCGCCTTGAGCGCAAGATCGCGGATCATCGTCGGCGCCACGCCGATGACGATTAGTGCGATTTTCGAGGTCTCACCGAGCCCCATGACGATGAAAAGGATTGGTAGTAGTGCGAGCGGCGGCACCATCGATATGACGGCAACGAAGGGCGCAAGCAGGGCGCGCAGGTACGGCAGCATCCCGATCGCCATACCGATCAACAGTGCCGTCACGGTCGAAATTCCAAGACCAGCAAAAAGGCGTATCAGGCTCGCAAGGGTATCGGACCACAAGAGATATTCGCCCGTGCGCGTGTCCGGCAGGAAGGCCATCCGGTTGATGGCATCGGTAAATCCTGCAAGTCCGGGCAGCAGCTTGTCATTGGTGTTTTGCGACAGGCGCACGACCGATCCCGCCGAATAGGCGACAATCAGCAATACGAAGGGCATAAGCGTCAAGGCGAGCTGGGCACCTCGGCCGGGCCTGGTGTTGATCCAACGCATGGACATGGCTCCGCTGATGAATGGACAGGCAGACGGCGCCCATGAGCGCCGTCGTCGTGGATCGCTCAGAGCGCGCCGTCGGCTGCAGCCTTCATGTATGTCTCGGTAAAGCGCAGCTTGACGTTGTTTGCGTCGCCAAGGATTTTGCCGTCCGGCATCTCGATGCCGATCACATCCGCCGATGCAGCGCCGTTGCCGAGCAGACCCTTTTCAAAAAGGAAATTGCGCACGAGGTTCATCGTCTTCGGCAGGCTTGGAGATGCGGTGAAGGAAACGGCGTCAGCCGGCTTGGCGAAAAGCTTCGTGGCGGCCATCTGCGATTCGAAGCCTTTGAGGTCGGTGCCGGAGGCCGAGCCCATCGCTTCTCGAGCTGCCTTGCCTTCATTGCTGTCGGCTGTCATCAGCGCTGCGGTCTCGTACCAGATACCCGCAAGTGCCTTGCCGAAATTCGGGTTGTCCTTCAAGACGGCGGAATTGCCAGCCATCAGATCGATGATTTCGCCGGGAACCTGCGAACTGTCGAACACCTTCTTGGCGCTTGGCTCTTCAAGTATCGTCGAGACAAGCGGGTTCCATGTCACGACCGCGCTCACCTCGGCTGTCTTGTAGGCGGCCACCATATCGGCGTCCGAGGTGTTGACCACTTTGACGTCGCGTTCAGATAGGTTGATGCTTTCGAGAGCACGCGCAAGCAGATAGTGCGAAACGGAATATTGAACAAGATTGACGTTCTGGCCCTTGACGTCGGCCAGACTGGCCTTGTCCTTGAGGATGACGGCATCGTTGCCATTGGAGAAATCGCCGACGATCACAGCAGTCGTATCGACGCCGCCGGCGGCTGGAATGGACAGCCCATCCATGTTGGTCAGCGTTACTGCGTCGAACGCACCGGCCGTGTACTGATTCATCGATTCCACATAGTCGTTGAACTGCGTGACGTCGATTTTGATGCCGTACTTGTCTGCCCATTTCTTGACGATGCCATGGTCTGCAGCATAGCCCCAAGGCATCCAGCCGACATAGATCGACCACGCAACCTTGAAATCCGTCTTCGGTGCAGCGCTCGCCGTGGAGCTCGCTCCAAATGCCAGCGAGGCTGCCAGTGCGGTGATCGAAAAGATCTTCGAAAAAGTCTGCATAGAAATTCCCCTTTTTGCTTTTCTTCAAAAAAGGGATTGGCATAGACCATCGCGCTGCCAATCCCTTGGCTAACGAGGTCTCCCGGGCTTTTCTCCCGCCGTGCACCCGGTGGGATGTCTCCCCGACCGGTGGCAGCTCTCGGACCAGCACGCTTATAGAAGCGCCGGAACCCTAGCCACCAACTCTACTGTTGTAAGAGCAAGCCACGTGCCAATTTCTAAACCATTGATTTTGCTAACTCCTTTTGGAGGGCAAATTCAATGTCGCATAATGTGCATGCACTTTGCCCAAGATTTAGGCGCGGCCTATCATGTCATCCTCGCTAAGCTTGCGGCTTGGCTCCGGCCAATCCGGTGTCTTGATGTCGGTGGTCGCTGCCGGGTTACCAGGACGACTGAGGTCTTGGAACAGGGCGTTGATTTCAATCGAAATAAAATCCGCCGATTAGTTTAGCTGCCCTAAACATTTGCATTCAGATGGAATAGCGGGCGAACGACCTCGCCGTCCGTGTCAGCGTTTTCGCGTTGGCACGGGGGGAGAAGCTAAGGCCAAACAGTCGTTGGTCTATGCCATTCGACTGGGGGGAATCTCCCAGCCACTACTGGCCGCCAGCATTCCCGTTCTTACTGCGCTGAATTCACTCCGTTGGCTGCCCTGCCGCCTCGAGGATTAATTGGGCGATCTCGTCGGGATGGGAGATCAGCGAGAGATGGCTAGACTTCACTTCGATGGTCTTGGCACGCATGCGTTTTGCCATGAAACGCTCAAGGTCTGGATTGATTGTGCGGTCTTCCGTCGAAACGGCATACCAGCTTGGCTTTGAACGCCAGGCCGCCTGGGTGGTCTTGCCAGTGAGCAGAGCCTTGTTGAACGGCTGCTGGACGGCAAAGAGCACCTTTGCCTTTGCTTCGGGCAGGTCGCCTGCAAAATCGGATAGAAACGCGGCCTCGCTGAGGCGACCTTCATCACCGTCGAAAACGATGCCGGCAGATGCAGGCGGCGTTGGAAACGTCTTTGCCAATGCCGTATAGTCCTCACCCGCATCCGGCGCGCGTGCTGCGACATAAACCAGCGCCGAGACATTCGGATGCACACCGGCCTCAGTGACGATCATCCCAGAAAAGGAATGCCCGACGAGAACCGTTGGGCCGTCCTGCCGTGCAAGCACCCGCTGCACCGAGGCCACTGCTTCAGGCAGGGTCGTCAGAGGGTTTTGAACGGCCGTGGCATTGAGTCCTGCCTTTTGCAACCGGGCGATCACTTCGGACCAGCACGATCCGTCGGCAAACAGCCCATGCGCGAGGACGACGTTGCGGGCCTTCAACGAGGTGGGCTTGGCTGCCATGCCGCGGGTCGAGAAAAGGGAGGCGGCGGCACCGGCAACAAGGGCGGCTGAGAACGTGCGTCTGTTCATCATCATGATTTGGTTTCCTTCTGCATGGGGCAGTTACGGGATGGATACAAGTCCGCCTCGCTGAGGACGGGAACCCAGAGCCGGCAGGAATTTGTTGGTACACAAGATATTGCCGAGGCAGGGTATGGCCGATGCGAACGCTGTTCAGCGCTGCACCACATTGCGAAGCTTCCTTCCGCCTATTCCAGCTTGGCTCTTTGCCGACCTCGTGTGTGCAAGGCGTTGCTGATATGCGCAATGTGTATTCTCGAAATGCAAAGCAGTCAATAATTGAATACGTAACAGGTTCGTGATAACTGTTTTGTATGCGTCTGGTAGATCTACATCCGGATATGCATACACGGGACCGTCGCTTCATGCGCCGGAAAGACTTCAGGAGATTGCGGGATGACGTATGAATTGGAAAGTGATGATGACGCTGGTGATCGAGGGCTGTTGTCCGATCGTATTCGCAATGCGCTCACCGACGAGATAACAGAGGGGCTTCTAAAAGCCGGCGCGGCTCTGGACGAACAACATCTTGCCGACCGCTTCGGCGCCTCTCGCACCCCGGTTCGTGAAGCGCTGCGTCAATTGGCGGTCAGCGGCCTTGTCGAGGTCCGCGCGCGGCGCGGCGTCATTGTTGCCCGCATGACTCCCGAACGCATCATGGAGATGTTCGAGACGGTCGCCGAGATCGAGGCCATCTGCGTGAGGCTCGCCACCTACCGCATGACGCCGATCGAGCGCAGCCACCTGATCGAGATGCATGACTCGTCGGAGGCGATCGTCGAGCTGGGCGATTATGACGCGTACGACGCATTCAACCTCGAATTCCATGATAGGATCTATCGCGCCACCCACAACGGCTTCCTTGCGGAACAAGCCATTGCAGTGCGCAGCAGGCTCAACGCCTTCAGACGCACGCAACTTCGCCAAGGCGAACGCATGCGCCGATCCAGGGATGAGCACGATGCCATCATGCAGGCGATGGCGGAGGGTGACGGCGAGATGGCATCTCGGCGTATGCGAGCCCATATGTTGAACGCGGCCACAGCGCTCCGCCGTTTCATCGAGGCCAGCAAACCGACATAAAGCCCAGGCGCATCGCGCGTGAACTAACTAGAGCCCCTGGGCTCGGAGTAGGCTTTTGGGCTATTCAAGCCAATCATGGCCAGCGGTCACAGACCGCGCCAAATAGGCCGGACATTCGACTGCACCGTCTGACGGGGAGTTGCGTAATTGATCCCTTGCTAACCGGACCGTTCCACATATGAGGAAGACCCGGTTTAAATGCCAAGCAACACTGGGGGTGGCGATGGATCGCACCACCTTACTGCTCGAGCGATGACTTGCGATCGTGTCGGCGCGCCTGAGCGGCCGCCGAACACTTCGCATTTGAGAGCGGCGGCAATGGAGGAAAGGTAGATGGCATGTTTGGGCGTCTTGCCCTCCGCGATGGCAAGAGCGAATGCGCCATGGAAAATATCGCCTGCGGCAAGCGTGTCGACGGCCTCGATGGCTAGTGCAGGCCAATGCTCGACCTTGCCGCTGTCGTCGTCAAACCAGTAGCTACCGGCGCCGCCGGCGGTCACGCTTATGAACGAATGGTTGAACCTCTGGTTCAGACGCCGGACCATCTCCGCGACATCGTTGGCACCGGTGAGCCGCTGTGCTGCCGGCTCGGAAAACACAATATGGCTTGCCGCCGGTGCCAGTCGCTCGATAACGCCGTCGGGAGCGACATCGGCGTCGAGAATGGCGGGCTTGCCGGCATCTTTTGCTGCGTGCAGGACCTTCAGCGCAAGCGCTGGCCAACGAACGTCTACCAGGACGGCGTCAACAGTCGCGATATCTTCCGGTGTGACTGTTTTCACCGTTTCATGCAGTTTGGGATCGTAAAACGGTACGATCAGCCGTTCGCCGTCGTCATCGACCAGGATCGTCGAAAGCGCCGAGCGCGCTCCCTGAACGCGCAGCATGCCATCGGTGATGATCCCGTCGGCACTAAGATCGTGAACAATCCGCTCCCCGGTCGCGTCGCAGCCCACAGAGCCCCACAGGCTTGCCTTGCCGCCAAGGCGCACGATCGCGTAGGCAGCACTTGACGCCATCCCCTCGGCGATCTGCAACATCTCGTAGGGCAGCACCTTTCCCTGGCCCGACGGCAGCCGATGGACGCGAAACAGCGTGTCGAGAACGGCCGCCCCGACGCAGAGGATGTGTCTTGGTGCGCCTGCCGGCGGATCGAATGCTGGAGATACCATCAAAGCCGCTTGCCATTTGTCTTGTCGAACAGATGCACGTTGGCCGCGTCGATGGCAATGCCGACCGTATCGTCGAAGCGGATGTCTAGCCGTTCGCGAAAGAGGCAGGATATTTCCTGGCCGCCACAATCGAGCTTGGCATAAATCTCCGATCCGGTGCCCTCGACAATCTCGACCCGTCCCGAAATGCCGCCGGTCGCCACGCGAATATGTTCGGGCCTGATACCGTAGACCAGCGGCTGGCCACCATATTGCGAGATCGGCAGCCCTTCTGGAAGAGGCAGGATAAGGCCCTGGTCGCTGCGGAATGCGCCTTCTTCGATCTTCCCGTCGATGAAATTCATCGCCGGCGAGCCGATGAAGCCGGCAACGAAGAGATTGGCCGGGTGATCATAAAGGTCGAGCGGCGCGCCGATTTGCTCGATCAGGCCGCCGTGAAGGACGACGATCTTGTCGGCCATCGTCATTGCCTCGACCTGGTCATGCGTCACATAGATCGTCGTCGTGCCGACGCGCTGATGCATGGATTTGATCTCGGCGCGCATTTGCACGCGAAGCTTGGCATCAAGGTTGGAGAGCGGCTCGTCGAAGAGGAAGACCTGCGGATCGCGCACCAGCGCACGGCCCATCGCCACGCGCTGGCGCTGTCCGCCGGAGAGCTGGCGCGGAAAGCGCTCGAGCAGCGTTTCGAGACCGAGAATGCCGGCCGCCTTCTCCACTTTGGCTGAGATTTCCGAGGGGCTAGCTTTCTTCAGCTTCAGCGCAAAGCCCAGGTTTTGGGCAACGGTCATATGCGGGTAGAGGGCATAGTTCTGAAACACCATGGCGATATCGCGATCACGTGCCGGCAGGTTGCTGACCTCGCGTGCGCCGATACGGATCTCGCCATCGCTAACCTCCTCCAGGCCGGCGATCATGCGCAGCAACGTGGATTTGCCGCAGCCCGACGGGCCGACGAGGACCACGAATTCGCCATCGGCGATATCGACGCTGATATCATGGATGACCTTTACCTGGCCGAAGCGCTTCTGGATGTTTTGTATGTTCACGGGTGCCATGGTTGGATCCTGTTCGAAAGGGAATTCAGCCGCCTTTGACGGCGCCGGCGGTCAGGCCGGCAACGATCTGCTTCTGGGCAAATATTGTGAGCACGAGCACCGGCAGTGTCACGATCAGCGCGGCGGCCGCCAGCGGCCCCCAGCTCACCTGCTCGAAGGATAACATGTTGTAGACGGCAACCGGCAAGGTACGCGTCTCGCGGCTGGCAAGCACGATGCCGAAGACGAAATTGTTCCACGAGAAGATGACCGAGAGGATGAAGGCGACGACGATCCCCGGCTTGGCGATTGGCAGCGCCACCAGCCGGAAGACCTGCCAGGGCGTCGCGCCGTCAATGCTTGCTGCTTCCTCCAGTTCCATCGGCGTCGTCTCGAAATAGCCGATCATGATCCAGACGACGATCGGGACCGTCACGACGAGATGGATGATGATCTGCGGCCAGAGGGTTCCCAAAAGATTCAGCCATTGGAAGAGCAGGAACAGAGGAATGAGGAAGGAGAGGCCGGGTGTCATGCGGGCGATCATGATGACGACGGCCGACTTTTCCGCCTTCAGCCGCGCGATGCCATAGCCTGCCGGAACGCCGATCAACAGGGCAAGCAATGTCGCGGTTCCGGTCACCAGAATGGAATTCCAGAAATAGAGGAAAAAGTTGTTTTCTTCGAAAACCTTGACGTAGTTCGACCAGGCGAAACGCTCGGGAATAAAGATCGGCGGGTAGGCGCCGTTGTCGATCTCGTATTTCAGCGAGAGCGAGATCATCCACAGGAAGAACAGGACCACCGGCGAAATCATCACCAGCGCCACGAAGAAAAGACCGATCTTGTCGAGCGTCTTGCGTTTCATCATCGTGTCTCCATGTCCGACCAGTTCGCGCGCTGTCTCGCCATCAGGAGGACGAAGGAGAGCGCGACGATGAGGACGAAAAAGATGACTGCCATGGCCGAGCCGTAGCCGATGTCGTAGTAGGAAAAGGCGGTGTTATAGAGATAGATGTTGATCGTCTCTGAGGCCGTTCCCGGTCCGCCCTGCGTCATCGCATAGATGATATCGAAGCTCTTGACTGCATCGATGCTGCGAATGATGACCGCGATCATCAGGAACGGTGCGATCATCGGTAGGGTGAGATAACGGAACTTTTGCCAGGCATTGGCACCGTCGATCTCGGCGCTTTCATAAGGTTCGCGCGGGACGGCGGCCAGCCCGCCGAGCACGATCAGCATGACAAGCGGCGTCCATTGCCAGGTCTCGACCAGGACGAGCGACGGGATCACACTGAACTGATTGTAGATCCACTCCTGCGGGCCGATGCCGACGAAGGATAGGAGATAGTTCAGCACTCCGAGCTGCGGATGAAACATCATGGTCCAGACGAGCGCGATCGCCACGGGCGTTGCCATCATTGGCATGACAAAAATACCGCGGAGCAAACCACGCAATGGGAACTGCGCATCGAATATCAGGGCGGCGAGCATCCCCAGAAAAACCGGCGCGATGACCGATAGCCCCGTATAGAGCACCGTATGCCATAGCGCTTCCCAGAACCGCACGTCCGTGGCCAGCCGGGCATAGTTCGCAAGGCCTGCGAAACTCTGGGATTGTCCGAGCGTCCAGCTGTTCACGCTCATCCATAGGGTAAAGACCCACGGAAAAACGATGACCGCGGCGATCACCACCAGGGCCGGGATGACGAAGGGCCAATAGTTGGGAGCAAGCCCTCTGGGCCTGCTCCTCTTCTTGGCGGCGGTTACCGTGGTATTCTCGATGCTCACGGACGCCATTACCCCTCGCTTCGTGCAAGCACTGGCTCAAACTGCGCGGTTGCGTTCTTCAGTTCGCTTGCAGGGTCCGCGCCACCGATCATATTGGTGAGACCGACGCCATAAATGTCGCGGAACTCGGTGACCGGGATGATGACAGGCAACGCCAGCTGCGACACCTTGCCTGAGCCTACCACGGCATCAAGCCACGCGCTCGGCATGGTAACGCCCGCCCGAACCTTCTGATCTTCAAGGATGGATTGGCGGAACGGCACGCCTGCGCCCGCCTGCAACAGCCGAGCACCCATTTCGTGCGATATGACCCATTGGCAGAAGAGGTATGCCGCTTCCTTCTTGGTGCTGGCGGCCACGACGCCGATACCGTCGCCGGTGGTTGCCGCGGCTTGCGCTTTTGGGCCTTTCGGCATGATGCCATAGCCGACCTGGCCGACGACGCGGGATTTTTCGGGGTTTTCAATGGGCGGAGCAAAGCCAACACCATCGAGCCACATGCCGATCTTGCCTTGAAGGAAGGCCGACTGGGATTCGGCCCAGTTGAAACCAGAAACGCCGGGAGGTGCTGACTTGGTCATCAGCCGCTGGTAGAGTTTGGCCGCCGCAATCGCTTCGTCGGACGTCGTGCGCAATTTCCCGTCAGGCCCAAGCGGCGTCGTGCCGTGCCCGAGCATCAGCGTCGTCCATACCGGCGTATTTGCATTCTTCAGGCCGCGAGCGACGAACCCGTAGGTCTTGGCCGACGGATCGGTCAGGGCCTCCGCGGCCTGTGCCATGTCGTCGAAGTCGGCCGGGTAGGACAGCCCCTTCTTTTCGAAGAGCGTCTTGTTCCAGTAGACGATCCAGTAATCGACTGAGAAGGGCAGGGAGCGCAGAACGCCGTTTGAATCCTTGGCGAACGTCAATCCCGCTTCCGCAAAATCGCTCTCCGTCAGCGATGGGTCAGTCAGGGAAGGATCTTTCAGGAAGCCGCTAATGTCGGCAAGCCAGCCGCCCTTTTCGAACTGACGCTTCTGGACGTGATAGCTCAGATGCACCACATCGAAGCTCGGTTTTCCCGAGCTGAGCTCGATCGTTGTCTTCTGGCGCTGCTGCTGTTCCGGCGTCGCTTCGGCATTCACCTTGATGCCGGTCAGCGCCTCGAATTCTGCAAGGTTCTTGAGGATCGTTTCGCTACGCGGGCTCTTGATCAGGTTGACTTCTAGCGTCGTCCCTGAAAAACGCTTCCAGTCGACCGCCGCCGAAGCCGTGCGTACGCCGAGCAGGCCTGCCGCCCCCAAGGCTGAAGTGCCCGCCATGAAATGGCGGCGTGTTGGATTGATGAATGACGATGACATGTTGTTCCTCCTCCTTTGGCCGAAAATCTCCTCATTTGCGGCCTGCTTCATTCAAATTTTCAATGCGCGGTCTCTTGCCCCGTTGATGTGCGAAACCAGAGATGCGACAGCATCTTCCGCGGAACGTCTTTGGATTGCCTCAAGCACCTGCAGGTGCTCGTTCATTACTGGCCCGACATGTCCGTTGATCCGGAATCTATCCTGGCTGATCAGCCGCATCTTGATCGAATTGACGCGGTAGGCGTTCGAAATAATGGTATTGCCGAGCGCGTCGATGAAGGCATCGTGCATGCCCCAATCGACCGATTGTGCATGGACTTCAAGTTCCGGCGACGTATCGCCGGCCCCGATAGCGTCGGCGATATCGCGGTGTTGTTTCAAGAGCCCGGCAATCGTTTCGTCCGAAGCCGAATGTGTGAAGAGCGCGACGGCTTCCTTCTCGAAAAAGATGCGGAGCTGAAACGCTTCGCGGATCAAATTGAGATCGATATGGGCAATCTGCAGACCGCGCTGCGGCACGGTCTTGATCAGGCCCTCGGCCTCCAGCCGCGGGATCAGCTCGCGGATGGCGCCGAGCGGCAAGCCAGTCAGCTCTACAAGCCTGCGCTGCGAGACGAATTCTCCGGGCCGTACATCGCGAGCAAGCAGATGGTGGGTAAAGCTTGCATAGGCCTTTTCCCGCAACGTCGGCTGCCCGTTCACGCCGTCCATTCGCCTCTCTCCCTGTCCGGTTCGCCTAAGCTGCCTTGGTTCTGAAAAGCGCATTGAATGCGCCGGCAAGATGATTTCGTCCTTCGCCGGATATCGAAACCAGCGGCGGGCGAACTGCAAGCCAGATTTCATCTTCGGAGAGTTCCGCCACCATGACCTTAACCGCCGCCGTCACGGGAAACTTCAACAATTCCAGGACAAAATCCTCGACGCGCGGATCATCCTTTCCTTCTTCAGCCATGAGCCGGACTTCATGGGGTACGAAATTCGCCATCCCGGAGATCGCGCCCTGGCCGCCCAATCGAACGCCCTTGGCCAAATGGCGTTCATCGCCGATCAGGATGATGAGATCGCTATGGGCCTTCAACAATGCCTCCGTGAAGGGCCAATCGCCGGAAGAATCTTTGACCCCGGTGACGATGCCGGGGAACGCAATGCGTAGCCTGCCGATCAGCGCCACAGAGAGCGGCACCATTGTGACGGAGGGAATATTGTAGACGATGATGTCGCGCGCCTTTTCCGCCAAGCGCATAAGCACAGCCGAAAACCAGCGAAACAGGCCCTCGTCGCTGACGTTCTTGAAGTAGAAGGGCGGTGCCAGCAGGACATTGCGCACGCCCTTGGAAAGCGCCAATCCGGCTTGGGCGGCGGCGTCTTCGACAGAATCCGCCATGATGCCCACGATGATGCGGTTTGCTGCAATCCCCAAATCCAGGAAGCGATCGAGCACTTGCTCGCGCTCCTGCGTGCCGATCGAGGATCCCTCGCCGGTGGTGCCGAATAGCGTAACGCTCGAACATCCGCAGGCAAGGCTCAGTTTGGCCTGCTTGATCATCGGACCAATGGCGATATCGCCGTTGCTGTCGAAGGGCGTCGTGAGCGCGACCGATAGGCCAAATTTCTGCGGCAAGTTCCATTCCTCCCAGATATGTTGTCAGTGTATACAGACTAACATGTTAGCTGTATAGCCGAAATTTTGTCTCTGCATCGAAGAGTGGAAAAAGTTCAAACGTCGTTATGACATCGGGCGATAGCCAGTCGACAATGTCTATGCGTGATGGCTGACGACGTGACTAAGATGTCAACGGGGGCACCTTGCCGCTCACCGGCAACTGAACTTTCATGCCGCTGCGATTAGAGCTTCAGCAGTCACTCGGAACGCCGATACAGCGCTCCACATCATCATCGATGACAGGTCCTTACACTGTTTAAGCTCAGCAAGCTCGGCCTGGGCGTCCATCTGTCATTTGAGAAACTGCAGGATAGCAAGGCGAACCGAGACCCGATGAACCTCGATCAGCGGGAGTTCGACGGCGCCTCACTTCTGATCCGACTGCGCGGCAGAGCGGAGGTCACGGCAGAACCTCGATGTCGGTATCCCGCAGCAGTTGATCGAGCGTCAGCAAGGGTTGGCGCATCGCCTTGGCGTAGGCGTAGTGGAAGCAATCGAAATTGCTGAGATAGCGCTTGCCGATGCCATGCTTCTCAGCGACGGCGACGGCGTAGCCGAGCACGCGACGAGGAATAGGCGGATCGCGCAACGCGATGTTGCGGACTTGCAGCAATCCGACCACGGCGCCCTCTGCATCACTGTAGCTGCAATTGAGCTGGTCCGGAGGGGAAAGTACGATGATCGCTTCCCAGGCGGCAAGCGTCGAGGTGATCGGCTTGTCGGCGCCGGACAGGGCTGCTTCATAAGCCGCCGCGCTGTCTTCTCCAGACATCATCGAAACGATAGCGCGGGCATCAACGAACATCCGCGTTCTCGGCCCATTAGATCGTGGTCAAGATCATGATAGGCGTCGGGCGGGACGGGCTTGCGGTTGCCGGCAAAGGACAGGCCGCGCTTTTCGAGGATGCGGCGGGCCGTCTCGGTCGGCGTCTCGCGCTGGGTGCGGGCGCGCAGAATTTCCCTAAACGCGCCAATGACGGCATCCGTCATGCTGACGCCGTCGATCTCGGCCAGCCTGCGAGCAAGACTGTCTGCCTCTGGAATGCGAATATTCTACGCCATGTGTGTCGCTTCTTTTATGTAGCCGATAGTAAATGCTGTATAGCAACACAACCATGACAAGACGGCTGAAAAGGGACTTCATGACGGTAGCGTCGCCCTAATTCGGGTCGGGCAAGGGATGGCGACGATGGGGTGGCCGCGGTCGACAGGGTGATTTCGCGCTGACCATTCCCGAGACATATGAAACAGTTTGTCCCCAAGACATGGGTGACAGCCTCATGCCGAATGGGTTGCCGATTGCCCGCGAGCCTGAATGACTTCGTCGAACTGGTCTTGCCGGAGCTGCGGCGGCGAGACCGCTTTCGCGAAGAATACCAAGGCAAGACGCTGCGCGAGAATCCCGGCCTGTCGATGTCCTTTAACCGGTACGCCGCGGCGCGCGGCAGGACCGCCGGGCAGATTCAGCCGACGTGCGGACGGGCAGCCTTCCGATCATCGAGACTGTCGTCCAGTGCGCTTCGCAAAGTGTTGATCTGCTGGTTCAGTCCCTGGAATTGCTCCAGTGTCATGCGAGAGCGCTGCATCAGTGTCTCGCCCAGGCAATTGCTCTCGACAAGCAGTGCTCGGCCGGCATCGGTCAGCCAGGCGTGGACCTGACGTTCGTCGAGCTTGCTGCGCCGGCGCTCAACAAGGCCCGCCTGCTCCAGACGCTTTACGGGCGGGGTTACGGTGCTCGACTCCAGGCACAGTCGGTCGGCGATCGCCCCGATCGTCATGCCGTCTTCCTCACCCAACACGGTCAGCACCAGATACTGCGGATAGGTAATACCCATCGCGTCCAACATCGGCTTATAAGTACGGTTGATCGCAATGCTGGCTGCATAGAGCGAGAAGCAGAGTTGGCTATCCAACGGGAAGGCTCCGGCGCCGGGCATTTTAGTTCTCCTTGTAGCGTTCACAGTACCTTCATATCACGAAAAAGAATATCGCGATAACAGTTTTTGGTAGACAAGGCGCTAAAGTAGCTCTACGGATATCAATATCGCGATAACAAATATTGCGATAGTGATCAAAGGGAGATCGAAATGAGCCAGTCGAACAATCAGGCTACCCGCCGCGGCGTGATGACTGCCGGGCTCGGTATTGCCGCTGCTGCGGCGACCTTGCCTTTTGTGCAATCCGCCCAAGCTTCCACCAAATCACATTCGAAAGGCAAGGAAACCATGAGCAGCAACACGATCACCACCAAGGACGGCACACAGATTTACTACAAGGACTGGGGAACGGGACAACCGATCGTCTTCCATCACGGCTGGCCGTTGAGCGCAGATGACTGGGACGCGCAGATGCTGTTCTTTTTGGACAAAGGCTTCCGGGTTATCGCGCATGATCGCCGCGGCCATGGCCGCTCAAGCCAAACAGCGACGGGCAACGACATGGATACCTATTCTGCCGATATGGCGGAGCTGGCCGCCCATCTCGACCTCAAGGGCGCCATTCATGTCGGCCACTCGACCGGTGGCGGTGAAGTTGCCCGCTACGTGGCACAGCATGGCGGCAACGGCCGCGTCGCCAAGGCCGTGCTGATCGGTGCGGTGCCGCCCGTCATGGTCAAGTCAGAGAAGAATCCCGGCGGACTGGCGATCGAAGTGTTCGACGGTTTCCGTGCAGCCCTTGCCGCCAACCGTGCGCAGTTCTACTACGACATACCGTCCGGCCCGTTCTACGGCTTCAACCGCCCCGACGCGAAGGTTTCGCAAGGTGTGATCGACAACTGGTGGCGTCAGGGCATGATGGGCGGCACCAAGGCGCATTATGACTGCATCAAGGCATTCTCAGAGACCGATTTCACCGAGGATTTGAAGAAGATCGATGTGCCGGTACTCGTCATGCATGGCGACGACGACCAGATTGTCCCGATTGCCGACTCTGCCCCACTTTCTGCCAAGCTGCTGAAGAAGGGGACGCTGAAGATCTACAAGGGCTTCCCCCACGGCATGGCCACAACGCACGCCGATATCATCAACGCCGATCTGCTGGCGTTCTTCAAGTCATAGTTCGCTCGTGACAAGCAAGACCGGTGCGCCCGCCTCCTGGCGGGCGCTTTCGGGTCTATTGAGCAACCGGTCTGACGGAATCCGTTCGAAGATGCTCGACAGGTCAGGCGATATCCAGCTGCGCCGGCCCCTGACGATGGGCACGTCGCACGAGCGCATATTCGACCGCAAGCGCCCTGTCCATGACGACCTTCAGACCTGCATCTTCAGCCTTTTGGGCGGCGGTGTCGTCGCGAACGGTCAGTTGGGCCCAGATCACCTCCGGTCTGTCGGAAAGGGCAAGGACCTCATCAACCACACCGGCGAAATCTTGCGCCGGCCGGAAGACGTCGACCATGTCGATGTGTTCAGGGATATCGTCGAGATGCGCATAGACCTTCTGCCCCATGAGGGTCTGGCCCTCATAGGCGGGATTGACGGGGAAAACGTGGTAGCCCTTGCCGAGCAAGAACCCGCAGATCCAGTGGCTCGGCCGGTCGTCCTTGACCGAGGCGCCAACGACGGCAACATTTTTGACTGAAGAAAGAAGGCCGGCCAGGTAGTCGTCGGAATAATGGTCGTGATTCATTGAAGTCTCCTCCCGGCGCTAGGCGCTGGTTGCGACACTCCCGTCCTTGTCCCTGCACAACCAATACCAGTAAATCGAAATGAATACCATGCCTTGCCGGATCCTCGAACGCTCGTCGGCAAGGTGGCGCGCCGCGCTCACCGTCACCTCAACGCATTTTCTATCTGCGCGATTCTGGCATCCAGTTGAGGGTATGAACCCCGCCAGTTCCGATAGACGTTCAGCAAATTGCGATATGCCGTTGGCAGGTCGTTTGCAGACAAATATCCCCTTTCAAATGAAAGATTTAACACATCCTCATAATAGGTGATCGCGTAGATGAATTTCGAGTTGATCTGCGGGTTCGACGTGGCGTTCGCGTGTCGCCTGAAATACGAAAGCGGCGTGGGATGAATGACGAAATCGCCGAGTTGGGCCAATTCCACCCATGCAGATAAATCAATCAAACCAGGGAAGAGATCGCCTTCCATTTTGTACAATCGGAAGCGCCCCTCGTCATCGAATGCGTCTTCTCTCCTGAACATCGCCGTCGTGTACTCGCCGACGAGATTCAGGTGGTTGAGCGCTGTCAATCGCAGGAAATCGCGGCCGGACACTATCTTGAGGCTGTCTCCAGAAGCGCTAAAGTGGTTGATCAAGCCTGTCGAATGATTTTGCTCGTCAATTAGGTATCGAGGTGAAAACGAGACGCGTGTATTTCCATGCTTTGTCGAATCGAGCGCCTCCCACAGGAACTGCACGCAAAAGGGATGCAGCACGTCATCGTCGAATAGGAATTTGATATATTCGCCGTTCGCGATTTCCACCAGCCTGCGCACATTGCTCTCGGGCCCGGGATTCGGATTGCGGCTATATTGGACAAACCGGTCGTATTTCTGGCATATCGCCTGGATTTCATCAGTCTGACAATCATCCGACACCAGGATTTCAACATCGGTGAAGCTCTGAGCGATCGCGCTTCGAAGGCATAGCTCGAAATAGTCGGCCTTGTATGCCGGAATACAGATTGATACGCGTGGCATCGGGCATCCTTAAAATTCAAAGATCGAGTTTGGCAAAGCGTGGCCTACCGCGTTCCGCCAGCTTCGCACATGAGAAAGATACTTGAGCAGAGATCGGGATAAACCTGCCCCAATTGGTAGCAACCCTCCAGATATTCAGTGGAAATGATGTCTGTCTGAAGCAGGCGATCCCATTGGAAATTTGCCAGAGCTTTGAAGAAAATGCCGGAACGGTGCACAACGTTCAGCCCGGCCAATCTCGCATCGCGCTCCAAGGTATCCAATGAGTAGGTGATACGATGGCCGTGTTCCAACTCCGCTCGCGTTATCGCGGAATTGTGGCTTACCAGGCCCATCTTAACTGCAATCTGACGAGATGGGGCGTTCGCATTCGGACAAACCAGGAAAAACCTGCCGCCTTCCGACAGCCATTCGTCATTGATGCGCTTGAGCACGCGGACTGGATCGTCCAAATGCTCGAGGACATGTGTTAGCACGATATTGTCGTAGCGCTTGGGAAGCTTCACGTCTTCGAACACATCATTGATGAAAGTCAAACCGTCGCCAAGTTCGCTCCGCGCTGCCGCTATTGCTTCATCGGACGCCTCCACACAGGTAATATCGTCGAAATACGGGACTAGCCTCTTCGTAAAGTCACCTCGGAAGCTTCCGAGTTCAAGTACGCTCCCTTTGCGAAAAAACGGAACGAATGACTTAAGCATGTAGTGATGCATTACGTCGAAATCGAAGTTGTAAGCGTAACGATGGTCGCTCGCATCCTTCATTTCGCTATTATAGTCACGCTTGTTCTCGGCCATCTTCCACCCCCAAATCGCGCGTCATAGTGAGCGTGGATTGCCCACCGTCTGACGCTACAAATCCATATTTCCCATAGGCCGCAACCGCGGCCAGGTTCCCTGCCTCGACCTCAAGGCATATCGTTTGAAATTGCTTCTGCCGGGCGCAGCTCATGCTCTGCTCGATCAGCGCGCCCGCTATTCCCCGGCCGCGCCATTCCTCGAGCACGCTTACATTCGTAATGAATGCAGACTTCTGCTCGGGGCTGTTGCAATACATGGCCAGAAGCCCGACCAAACTGTCGCCAGACCATGCCTCAAAGCATTCGGCATTGAGCAAGATTTTCTGCGCATAACCGACAATATCCATGCGCGCACGGAGGGAGGCAGCAAAGTCGCCCCCACACTCGTTCAAATGACGGGCGATATCGCTTGCCGAAGCGAGATTGCGGCCCCAGCGAGGGCTCACGCAGTACGTTCCAATATAGCAGCTCCGAATCCGTGTCGGCCAAATTGGTTTCCGTTGTAAAGAAGATAGATGGCACCGTTTGACTCAAAAACATGCGGATAACACAGCATGTCGGAGTCCCATTCTCCTTCTGTTCCTTCAATTCCCAGTTCAGCGTCATCGCGCGACCAGTTAACGAGATCGTCCGAATAGGCATGGCCGATTTGATAGCCGCGGTTCTTGTTCGCACGGAAATCCGACGATTGCCGGTAGCAGAAGAACATATGGAAGCGCCCATCGATCTCGATAACGGTAGGCAGTGCCTGGCTCTCGTCGACGCCTAGCCGATCCTGGATGATCTGTGCACCCTCCTCCTTGTGCCAGTTGATGCCATCCGGGGAGGTTGCATGCCCAATTTTATAGGTGCGGTCCGGCGGAGCGCCCTGGGAATAGATCTTCCATCCCGTCCCGAAAATGTACCACATGTGAAAGACACCGTTGATCAACTTCACGAAGCCATCGCCGACCAGGCATGGCTCGTTGAGAGACGCCGACAGGACCGGCCCGTCACCGATCCTCTTGAACGACAATCCGTCATCATCACTAATGGCGAGCCCAATTGCAGTATCAACCGATACCGCGACCCTTCGATTCCAGCCGCATGTGTAGCCGTAAATCCGCCCCTCGTGCCGCATCACGTTCATGGGGAAGATACCATGCTCGTCAAAGCAGCCGAGCCTGCCAAGCTCGATGACTGGCCTTTCGGAGACGCGAATGGTTCGCCGCAAAGTCGGGTCCATGTCGACGAAAGCGACGTGGCTCAGATACTTGCCGTTGGTGTCCGTTGCACGGGTCGAAAAGTAGATACGTATAAAATTGTCGAAAACGAGCGCCTGTGGCGACTGTGCAAAATCGACGCAGCTTTCAGGCAGCTGATGCTGCGTGGGGTCGAAGATTTTGCCCAACTTCTTCCATCGCATCTTGGTCATGCATCACCGAGCTTTCCGTCAAGTACCGCAAGGCCGAAGCCATTGCGACCGACCTGATTGCCGAGATAGGCCATATAGGTTTTGCCATCCAACTCGAAGACATGCGGATAGCTGACCATCTCATCGTCCCAGCCCGTTTCAGATACGGTGAGCCCCGCCTTTGCATCGTCACGCCGCCAATTGATGAGGTCGTCACTCGATGCGTAACCGATCCGGTATCCCTTTTCCTTGCCGCGATAGTTCGTGCTGTACCGATAGCAGAAGAACATGTGGTATATCCCGTCGGCAAAGGTCACATCGGGGCTCGCCTGCGCCTCGTCGGCTTCGACGACATCCTCGATCAGGTTTCTATTCAACTTGGTCCAATGAACTCCGTCGTCAGACCTGGCGAGCCGTATTTTATACACCGGCTCGGCGCGCCCGTCGGCCATGATCCACTTGGAGCCCGCAATATAAAACAGGTACCAGGTGTCGCCAAAGCGCCGGATCTTCGGACCGCTCAAGACAAATGGTTCGTCGGGGGAGTATGGCACCACCGGTCCACGGCCTGCCTTCGAAAAGGTCCGGCCTTCATCTGTACTCAATGCCAGACCTATGCCGACGTTGAAGGGCACCGACTCGCAACGGGTCCAACCGGCATAGTAGCCCCGAACAACGTCGCCATCCCTCGCCACGGAGATCGGGTAGGTGCCGAACTGATCGAATTCGCCCAGCCCACCCAATTCCAGCACCGGACGCTCGCTAATCCGCCTGATCTTGAACAAGTCCGCCCGATCTACGTCGATATAAGCTGAGCGCGAAACATATTGCCCGGACGTGTCCGCAGGCGGACGGCAGGAAAAGTAGATGCGAACAAAGTCGTCGAAAATCAGCGTTGCCGGCGCCTGGGCAAACTCCTTAAGCCATGGTCGATCCGTGACATCCTGCGGCGTAAAGACCTTGCCGAGCTTTTTCCATTTGAACATTGCATCACCGATTTTATCTTCTTAATTGGCCAAACTGCCAGGCGTGGCGCTCTTGGCGGCAGCTGGCGCTAAACAAGCTCGTATTCACCAAGCATGTTCTCCTGAATCTCATTAGCTGAGTTAAACATGATGACATCGGCTATCGATAGCCAAGGCACGAACTCAGCGCCGAACTGGACATATTCCACAGGCTTCGATTTAACGAACTTCAGCTCGATGTCGCGCGCGGCGAAGGCATCGCGGGGATAGAGTTCGATACCGCCTATAGCATTCACATAGACATCCGCACTCGCCTTCTCACAAAGTGCCAGAACCTTCGCCTGCCCCTTGAGGTTGTGGTCTATCGCCATCTCAGAGGAAATCGTGAACTCCGTCTTGATATCAAGGTAGTCGCAGATTCCAGTAATCGAGTTGAAGACAAAGGAAAACAGATTATCGTTCGGAAAGCGTATAGCCTGCTCAAGTACCGGGAAAGCATCCGAAAAGAATGGTGCGCGACGATAGGCGCCGTGCAGTTGATTGAGCAGCTTGTTGCGATCGAAGTCGGCCGACAAACTGCGTTCGCATATATCCAGACTGTCGGGCGCGGCCTTCAATGGCAAAGTGAATATAACATCCTTGCCGTCGCGCAACATGCGGTTTCTGTTGATCCAACCCTTCTTCGTATATTTGATATTGTCGTAGACGATGAATCTGTCGACCGCATGAATTAGCTGGAAGTAGCCAATGTAAGGAAAGAAATACGGCTGCATGATAGCCAGTTTCATTTATTCACCCCGCAAAGCGATCAGCGTGCAGACCTTGTCGACGATCTCCATCTCCATATCTGGATAGATCGGCAGGCAAAGCACCTGCAGTGCAGCCTCAGTTGCTACCGGCAGGTTCGATGGCTGCGCAGACGGAAGGCTGCGGTACATCGAGAAGCTTGAAATCAGCGGATAAAAATAGCGGCGCGGATGGATGCCATTTTCTTTCAGGAACTCGTAAAGTGCATCGCGCGCAATCGGGTAGTCCGGCCGAACGAGGATCGGGAAATAGGAGAAATTGGAAACGGTCTCACTTGAAATGCTGAGGCACTCGATCCCAGCGACACCGCTAAGCCGTTCGCGATAGGCTTGATCGATCGCCTCGCGCCTTTCAAGGACAAGTTTGATGTACTTGAGCTGCAGCAAGCCAAGAGCGGCGTTGAACTCGCTCATCTTGCCGTTGGTGCCCGGTGCCACCACCGTGACTTCATCAACGTAGCCGAAGTTCTTCAGCTGATCGATGCGAGTCTTCGTCTTGATATCGGGACAGATGATGGCGCCCCCCTCGAACGTGTTGAAAACCTTTGTTGCATGGAAACTGAGGACGGAAAGGTCGCCGTGGTTGAGCACGCTCCCACGCTCGTCCTCGACACCGAATGCATGGGCGGCATCATAGATGACTTTGAGGTTGTACAGATCTGCAATTCTCTGGATAGCATCGACATCGCAGGGATGACCATAGCAGTGGACCGGCATGATCGCCGTCGTCTGCTGCGTGATCGCGGCTTCGATCTTTGCCGGGTCAAGATTGAGTGTGACGGGGTCTATGTCGACGAAGACCGGTTTGATGCCGTTCCAGAGAAGCGAGTGCGAGGTTGCCACGAAGGAATAAGGCGTGGTTATGACTTCGCCGGTAATGCGAAGCGCCTGAAGCGCCGTAAGCAGGGCGACGGTGGCGTTGGAAAAGAGGCTGATATGCTTTACGCCGAGATGCTCGCACAGCGCCTGCTCCAGCTGCTGGTGAAACGGGCCGCCATTGGTGAGGACACGATTGCTCCAGATCGCTTCCAGCGAAGGGATGAATTCCTCGAGTGGCGGCAGGCTGGGCTTCGTTACAAAAATCTTCTCGTTGTTCATGCAAGGCCGCCCCGGACTGCTTCTAAGAGGAAACGGTCAGCACCTGTGAAGCCCCGACCCATTCATAAAGCAGTGGCATCATAAGCTGTCGCGAGGCTTATGCGGGTTGTCTCAATCTCCGGCGGATTGCTTGGGCACCTTATACTCACCGCCAAAAAGAACCGCCGGCGACCGCTGGAAAAATCCGCGGATCATCCCAGGTGTCCTGCCAATCGGAAGCTCTGTTCAACGACGGGCAGCTATTATTTGATATTAGTTGCAAACCGACTTGCTTCAACGCGGGATTTCCGTGATCGTAGGAACCGGGCTTGCTGCCTTGAGGAGGGCAGCCGGCAAATTCGAGCAGACCCCGCAATCTGGCCGACCTCTGGGAGGAGACAATATGCGAAGCAAACTGATCGCGTGCCTGGCATTCCTGCTTGCAAGCAGCACGGCGGTCCTTGCCGACGGTGCGTCCGACGGCAAGGTGAAGATTGGTATCCTGAACGACCAATCCGGTGTCTATGCCGATTTCGGCGGCAAGTCTTCCGTCGAGGCTGCGAAGATGGCTGTCGAGGATTTCGGCGGCAAAGTGCTGGGCGTCCCGATCGAGATCGTCGATGCAGACCACCAGAACAAACCGGACATTGCCTCGAATATTGCTCGCCAGTGGTATGACACCGGGCAGGTCGATGCGATCATGGAGCTGACGACGTCGTCGGTGGCCCTTGCCGTCCAGGCGATCGCCAAGGAAAAGAAGAAGATCGATATTGTCACCGGAGCGGCTACGACCGATCTCACCGGCAAGGCATGCTCGCCCTATGGCTTTCACTGGGCCTATGATACGCATGCCCTGGCTGTCGGCACCGGTGGCGCGCTCGTCAAGCAGGGCGGCGACACCTGGTTCTTCCTGACGGCCGACTATGCCTTCGGCTATTCGCTAGAGCAACAGACAAGCGATTTCGTGAAATCGAGCGGCGGCAAGGTTCTCGGGTCGGTCCGGCATCCGCTGTCCACCCAGGACTTCTCATCCTTCCTGCTGCAGGCGCAGTCTTCCGGCGCCAAAGTCATCGGCCTTGCCAATGCCGGCCTCGATACCGCAAACGCCATCAAGCAGGCGTCCGAATTCGGCATCACCCAAGGCGGCCAGCATCTGGCTGCGCTGCTGTTTACGCTTGCCGAAGTCCATGGCCTCGGCCTGGAGGCAGCACAAGGGCTGACGCTGACGGAGGGCTACTACTGGAACCGCGACGACGAAAGCCGCAAGTTTGGCAAGCGCTTCTTCGAGCGCACCGGCAAGATGCCCAACATGATCCACGCCGGCACCTATTCGGCGGTGATGCAATATCTGAAGGCCGTCCAGAAGGCTGGAACCGACGATACAGAGGCCGTCGCCAAGGAGCTTCATTCCATGCCTGTCGATGACGTCTTCGGACGGGGCGGCACGGTCGGCGCTAACGGACGCATGATCCATGACATGTACCTGCTGCAGGTGAAGAAGCCCGCCGAAAGCAAGGAAGCGTGGGATTATTTCAACGTTCTCGCCACGATCCCCGGCAAGGAAGCCTATATCGATCCAGCCAAGAGCGGCTGCGATCTGGTAAAGTAGGAGACCATGACGGTCTCGACAAACGATGCTGAAGGCAAGCCACGGGTGGTGCTTTCCGCCCGAGGCCTTCGCCGCGATTTCGGCGGCTTCACGGCCGTCAAGAATGTCGATCTCGATGTGCATGACGCAAGCGTGCATGCGCTGATCGGGCCGAACGGCGCCGGCAAGACGACGGTTTTCAATCTGCTGACCAAATTCCTGCAACCGACCGCCGGTACGATCACGCTGAACGGCGCTGATATCACCCGCACTTCGCCCGACAAGGTGGCGCGCATGGGGCTGGTGCGCTCGTTTCAGATCTCGGCCGTGTTCCCGCATCTGACGGTGCGCGACAATGTGCGTGTCGCGCTTCAGCGGCCGAACAATCTCTCCACGCAGTTCTGGCGACCGATCTCGGCGCTCGACCGGCTGAATGAACGCGCCGAGCAGCTTCTGGCCTCCGTCGGGCTGACGAAGGAGCGTGACCAACTCGCGGCGGATCTGTCCTATGGTCGCAAGCGCGTGCTTGAAATTGCAACGACGCTGGCCCTTGATCCGAAGGTGCTGCTTCTCGATGAGCCGATGGCCGGCATGGGGCAGGAGGATGTCAGCGTCGTGTCCGGGATCATCCGCGAGGTCGCTCGCGAGCGCGCCGTGCTGATGGTTGAGCACAATCTCTCCGTCGTTGCCAATATCTGCCGGCATGTGACGGTCCTTCAACGCGGCGAAATTCTGGCGGAGGGCGACTATGCGACGGTCAGCGCCGATCCCCGCGTGCGTGAGGCCTATATGGGCATGGAGGAGGGCTGATGGGCACGCTTCTTGACATCCAGGGCCTCAATGCCTGGTACGGTGAAAGCCACGTCCTACACGGCGTCGACATGCACGTCGCAGAGGGCGAAACGATCACCATCCTCGGCCGCAACGGCGTCGGCAAGACGACGACCCTGCGCACCATTGTCGGCATTGTCCGCAGCCGCAAGGGCAAGATCGCCTTCGCGGGCACGGATATGATGCAGGTACCGCTGCACAGGACGGCGCATAAAGGCATCGGCTTCGTTCCCGAAGAGCGCGGCATCTTCGCGACATTGACTGTTTCCGAAAACCTGATGCTGCCGCCGGTCGTTGCCAGCGGCGGTATGTCGGTGGATGAGATCTATGGGCTTTTTCCTAACCTCTATGAGCGGCGCAACAGCTCCGGCACAAAGCTTTCTGGCGGCGAGCAGCAGATGTTGGCAATGGCGCGCATCCTTCGTACCGGCGTGAAAATGCTCTTGCTCGACGAGCCAACCGAAGGCCTGGCGCCCGTCATCGTCCAGCGCATCGGCGAGGTGCTGAAGAAGCTGAAGGAGCGGGGCATGACCATTCTTCTGGTCGAGCAGAATTTCCGCTTTGCAAGCCGCATCGCCGATCGCTTCTATCTGATGGATCACGGACAAATGGTCTCCGAGTTTCCGGTTGGCGAGCTGGCGAGCCGAATGGATACGCTGCACAAGGTATTGGGAGTGTGAGACGATGACGGCGATCTTCGGCATTCCCGTTCAGGCGCTTCTCGGCCAGCTGCTGATCGGCCTCATCAATGGCTCGTTCTATGCGCTGCTGAGCCTCGGCCTTGCCATCATCTTCGGCCTGTTACGCGTTATCAACTTCGCCCACGGCGCTCTCTATATGCTCGGCGCCTTCGTTGCCTACCTGCTGCTGGCGACGTTGGGCATCGGGTACTGGCCGTCGTTGATCATTGCGCCCGTCATCGTCGGCCTGCTGGGCGCGGTCGTCGAGCGGCTGTTCCTTCGCCGACTCTACGGGCTTGATCCACTCTATGGTCTGCTGTTTACATTCGGCATGGCGCTGACGATCGAAGGTACGTTCCGCTATCTCTACGGTTCTTCCGGCCAGCCCTATGCGACGCCGGCGGGATTGGCCGGTGGGGCAAATCTCGGCTTCATGTTCCTGCCGATCTATCGGGGCTGGGTGATTGCAGTGTCGCTCGTCATCTGTATCGGCACATGGCTGCTGATCGAAAGGACCAAGCTTGGCGCCTATTTGCGTGCCGCCACCGAGAATACGACCCTTGTCCAGGCCTTCGGCGTCAATGTGCCGGTGCTGTTGACGCTGACCTACGCGCTAGGGGCCGCCCTTGCCGCATTCGCGGGCGTGTTGGCTGCACCTATCTACCAGGTGTCGCCGCTGATGGGCTCGAACATGATTATCGTGGTTTTCGCGGTGGTCGTCGTTGGCGGCATGGGCTCGATCCTGGGTGCCATCATCACCGGCTATGTCCTTGGTGTTGCGGAGGGCCTGACCAAGGTTTTCTACCCCGAAGCTTCCAATATCGTCATCTTCGTGATCATGGCGATCGTGCTTCTCATCAGGCCTGCGGGCCTCTTCGGCCGGGATGCGTAAGATGGCGGATATCACCGAGACGATCCGAACGGGAAAACGCCGAACCGCCCTATCGGTACAGGCGGGTTTCCTGATCGCCGGCCTTATGCTCCTGTTGCTGGCGCCCTTCTTCTTCTATCCGATCTTCCTGATGAAGCTCCTGTGCTTCGCGCTATTCGCCTGCGCATTCAACCTGCTGCTCGGCTATACCGGCCTGCTGTCCTTCGGCCACGCCACCTTTTTCGGTGGTGCGGCCTACTTCACGGCTTATACGGTGAAGCAATGGGGATTTCCCCCAGAGCTCGGCATTCTCGTCGGCGTTGCTGGCGCGACTTTTCTCGGCCTCGTCATGGGCTTCGTCGCCATTCGCCGGCAAGGGATCTATTTTGCGATGGTGACACTGTCGCTGTCGCAGATGTTCTATTTCTTCTGCCTGCAGGCAAAATTCACCGAAGGCGAGGATGGAATTCAGTCCGTGCCACGGGGGCATCTGTTCGGCTTCATCGATCTTAGCAGTTCGACGAACATGTACTATTTCGTTCTTGCCGTTTTCATCGTCGGCGTCATCATCATCTGGCGCTTCATCAATTCGCCTTTCGGCATGATCCTGAAATCGATCCGTGAAAACGAACAGCGGGCGATCTCGCTCGGCTATTCAGTCGCGCGTTACAAGCTTGGTGCTTTCGTCATGTCGGCAGCGCTTGCCGGGCTCGCAGGCGCGTTGAAGTCGATCGTCTTCCAGTTCGCGACGCTGACGGATGTCGCCTGGCAGATGTCCGGCGAGGTCATTTTGATGACGCTGCTTGGCGGCATAGGTACTCTAATCGGTCCGCTTTTCGGAGCCGGGCTGGTCGTCGCACTCGAAAACTACCTTGCCACCTCGGAGTTTCCGGTAACGATCATCACCGGTGTCGTCTTTATGGTCTGCGTGCTGCTGTTCCGTCGCGGCGTGATCGGCGAGTTCTACGCGTCGCAGCTCGGGCGAAAGCTGGGATTCGTCTATCGTCGTTGAAGGCGGCCGGGTGGCATGAACATGGATCGCTTCGACTATATCATCATCGGCGCAGGCAGCGCGGGCTGCGTGCTCGCCAACCGGCTTTCGCAGGATCGCAACAACCGCGTGCTGCTCCTGGAAGCGGGCGGCAGCGACAATTACCACTGGATCCACATTCCCGTCGGCTACCTCTACTGCATCAACAATCCGCGCACCGACTGGTGCTTCACTACGGCACCGGAAGAGGGGCTGAACGGCCGATCGCTCGGCTATCCCCGTGGCAAGGTGCTTGGCGGCAGTTCGTCGATCAACGGGATGATCTATATGCGTGGCCAGGCCGGCGACTACGATCTCTGGCGGCAGATGGGCTGCGCCGGCTGGGGCTGGGACGACGTGCTTGCTTATTTCCGCAAGTCGGAGGATCACTATCAGGGTGAGGACGAGATGCACGGCGCTGGCGGCGAATGGCGTATCGAGAAGGCGCGCGTGCGCTGGGCTGTGCTTGACGCATTTCAAGCCGCCGCGAAGGAAGCGGGTATCCCCGAAACGCCGGATTTCAACCGCGGCGACAATGAAGGCTCGGGCTATTTTGACGTCAACCAACGCTCCGGCATCCGCTGGAACACGGCCAAGGCCTTTCTGCGCCCGGCCATGAAGCGCGGCAATCTGGTCGTTCTGATCAAGGCGCAGGTGCGCCGGCTGCTTGTCGAGGACGGCACAGTCAGCGGCGTCGAATACCAGCACGACGGCGCCACGAAACGGGCTTATGCTGCAAGGGAGACCATTCTTTCCGCCGGCTCGATCGGCTCGCCGCATATTCTTGAGCTCTCTGGCCTCGGGCGCGGCGAGGTATTGCAAAGGGCTGGTATCGATGTGGTAAGCGAAGTCAAAGCCGTCGGCGAGAACCTTCAGGATCATCTTCAGCTGCGCCTGGTCTACAAGGTGACCGGAGTGCCGACCCTGAACGAGAAAGCAACCACGCTGGTCGGCAAGGCTGCGATCGGGCTTGAATATCTCTTGCATCGGTCCGGGCCGATGGCGATGGCCCCGAGCCAGCTTGGAATTTTTACCCGCTCCGGGCCTGACAAGGAAACACCCGACCTGCAATATCACGTGCAGCCGGTTTCGCTCGACAGGTTCGGCGACCCCATTCATGCCTTTCCGGCGATCACAGCAAGCGTCTGCAATCTGAGGCCGGAAAGTAGAGGCTCGGTGCATCTGGCCAGCCCCGATTTTGCGGCCCAGCCGACCATCAGCCCTCGATATCTGACCGCGCAGCGCGACTGCGACATTGCTATCCGCTCCATCCGGCTGACGCGCAAGATCGTGTCGCAACCGTCTTTCGCGCGTTTCAAGCCTGAGGAATACAAGCCGGGCCTGTCCTACAGCAGCGATGCCGATCTGGAGCGGGCAGCAGGCGACATCGGCACGACAATCTTTCATCCGGTCGGCACCTGCCGGATGGGTAGCGACAAGGAGAGCGTGGTCGATCCAAGGCTGAAATTCAGGGCGCTGGGCAAGCTGCGTATCGCCGATGCCTCGGTCATGCCGTCGATTATCTCCGGCAACACAAATTCACCGACGATCATGATCGCCGAAAAGGCGGCGGCGATGATCCTGGAGGACAATCGGTAGGCTTGGCGCGCATTCGACATCGTTCGCGCAGAAGGGGTTCGTGGAAAAGGTCCTTGGCACGTATATTGAGATTGGGAGGAGCCAGATGTTCAATTTTTCGCTCGGAGAGACTGCCGATGCCATCCGCGAAACGACGGCAAAATTCGCCACAGCCGTCATCGCGCCGCTGGCGGCCGAAATTGACGAAACCAACAGCTTTCCCCGTTCGATTTGGCCCAAGATGGGTGCGCTTGGCCTGCACGGCATCACAGTCGAGGAGGAATTCGGGGGGGCGGGCCTTGGATATCTCGAACATGTCGTGGCGATGGAGGAGGTTTCGCGCGCCTCTGCGTCCGTCGGTTTGAGCTACGGCGCRCATTCCAATCTGTGCGTCAATCAGATCCGCCGTTGGGCGACGAGCAAACAGAAGCGCCGGTATCTGCCGGAATTGATTTCTGGAGATCACGTCGGTTCGCTTGCAATGTCGGAGGCCGCCTCCGGGTCCGATGTCGTCTCGATGAGCCTGCGCGCCGACAAGCGCGGCGACAGATATGTCCTGAACGGCACCAAATTCTGGATCACCAACGCCCCGCACGCCGACGTCCTGGTGGTCTACGCAAAAACCGACCCGTCGTTGGGCCCAAAGGGCATCTCGGCCTTTATCATCGAGAAGGGGACACCCGGGTTCAGCGTTTCGAAGAAGCTGGAGAAGATGGGCATGCGCGGCAGCGACACGGCCGAGCTTGTCTTTGAGGATTGCGAAATCCCCGGAGAAGCGCTGATGGGCAAAGAGGGCGAGGGGGTCAAGATCCTGATGTCTGGGCTTGATTACGAGCGTGCCGTGCTTGCGGGCGGGCCGCTCGGCATCATGCAGGCCTGTCTGGACGTCGTCTTGCCCTATGTGCGCGACCGCAAGCAATTCGGCCGGTCGATCGGGGATTTCCAGCTGATGCAGGCCAAGGTCGCCGACATGTATGTGGCCTTGAATTCGTCGCGCGCCTACGTCTATTCGGTTGCCCGCGCCTGTGACGAAGGCCGTACCAACAGGGCGGATGCGGCAGCGGCAATTCTGCTTGCCAGCGAAAACGCGGTGAAAGTGTCGCTCGAGGCAATTCAGGCGCTTGGTGGCGCTGGCTATACGCGCGAATGGCCGGTCGAGCGGTTCCTTCGCGACGCCAAACTTTACGATATCGGCGCTGGAACCAATGAAATCCGCCGTTACCTCATCGGCCGGGAGCTTATCGCGCTATGACGATCATCACCTCGACCATTGATCGCGACAGCGATAGCTTCAAGGCCAACTTGGCTTGCAACATCGGCCTTGTGGACGAGCTGCGGCAAAAGACGGCGATGGCGCGCCAGGGCGGCCCCCCCGCGGCACGAGCGCGTCATATGTCAAAGGGCAAACTCCTGCCTCGCGAGCGGATACAGGCGTTGCTTGATGCCGGCAGCCCCTTCCTCGAGATCGGCGCGCTGGCGGCGAACGGCATGTACCAGGAGGAAGCTCCGGGAGCGGGCCTCGTCGCGGGTATCGGGCGTGTCGTCGGGCGCGAAGTCATGATCGTTGCCAACGACGCGACGGTAAAGGGCGGCGTCTATTTTCCGATGACGGTAAAGAAGCATCTGCGCGCGCAAGAGATTGCACTGCAAAACCGTCTGCCTTGCATCTATCTGGTCGATAGCGGCGGCGCCAATCTGCCCTACCAAGCAGAGGTCTTTCCTGACCGCGATCATTTTGGCGCGATTTTCTTCAATCAGGCGCAGATGTCATCGGAGGGGATACCGCAGATCGCCTGCGTCATGGGAAGCTGCACGGCTGGCGGCGCCTATGTCCCGGCAATGTCGGACGAAACAGTCATCGTTCGAAATCAGGGAACGATCTTTCTGGCCGGTCCGCCTTTGGTCAAGGCGGCGACCGGCGAGGTCATCAGCGCCGAGGAGCTTGGAGGGGCTGAAACCCATGCCCGCCGTTCGGGCGTGGTGGACCACGTCGCCGAGAATGACGAGCATGCGCTTTTGATCGTTCGCGACATCGTAAAGACCCTCAACAGGGTAAAGACCGTCGATATCGACATCGCCGACCCACAGCCGACCTTGCTTGATCCGGTCGATCTCCACGGCATCATTCCGTCGGATGTGCGCTCGCCCTATGATGTTAGGCAAGTCATCGGGCGGATTGTCGATGGCTCCGAGCTGCACGAGTTCAAACCGCTCTACGGTACGACGCTTGTTTGCGGTTTTGTGCGCATTTGGGGCATCCCCGTTGCCGTTCTTGCCAATAATGGCGTGCTTTTTTCAGAGAGCGCGCTGAAGGGCGCGCATTTCATCGAGCTTGCCTGCCAGAGACGGATACCGTTGCTGTTCCTCCAGAACATTTCCGGCTTTATGGTTGGGGGCAAATATGAGGCTGGCGGCATCGCCAAGGATGGTGCGAAGCTGGTCACGGCCGTTGCCACGGCGACCGTGCCGAAGGTGACCGTCATCATCGGCGGCAGCTTCGGAGCCGGAAATTACGGCATGTGCGGCCGCGCCTACCGGCCGCGGTTCCTGTTTTCCTGGCCGAATAGCCGCATCAGCGTCATGGGCGGCGAGCAGGCGGCATCGGTCCTTGCAACCATCCGCAGGGATGGGCTGGAGGCCAAAGGCGAAAGCTGGTCGCGCGAACAGGAGGAGGCTTTCAAGGCACCTATCCGCGGAAATTACGAAGCCGAGGGCAATCCATATTATGCCACCGCGCGCCTTTGGGATGACGGGATCATAGATCCGCAGCAGACGCGCGATGTCCTCGGTCTGGCATTTTCAGTCAGCCTTAATGCGCCCATTGCGGAAAGGCCGCGCTTCGGCGTGTTCAGGATGTAGAGCGATGGCGCCGATGTTTGAAAGTCTCCTGATCGCCAATAGGGGCGAGATTGCCCGGCGGATCATCCGCACGGCCAATCGGCTTGGTATCAGAACGATTGCTGTCTATTCGGATGTGGATGCCGGCCTTCCATTCGTGAAGGAAGCCGATGAGGCAATCGCAATTGGCCCCGCAGCGGCAAGAGAGAGCTATCTCTCTGTCGGGAAGATTCTCGAAGCGGCGCAACGATCGAGCGCCTCGGCGATACACCCCGGCTACGGCTTTCTGTCCGAGAATGCGGAGTTTGCCGAGGCGGTCCAGAATGCTGGCATCATTTGGGTCGGCGCACCTCCGGCGGCCATCCGGGCCATGGGGCTCAAGGACGCTGCCAAGGAGCTGATGCAGGCTGCCGGTGTGTCCGTTACGCCAGGCTATATGGGCACGGATCAATCGGACGAGCGGCTGTCTCGCGAGGCGGAAACGATCGGCTATCCCTTGCTGATCAAGGCCGTTGCCGGGGGCGGCGGCAAGGGGATGCGCCGCGTCGAAGCGGCGGATGAATTTCGGCAATCCCTGCAGTCATGTCGGCGCGAAGCCCTTGCCTCGTTCGGAAACGATCGCGTTCTGTTGGAAAAATATATAAAAAACCCTCGGCACATCGAAGTGCAGGTTTTCGCTGATACGCAGGGCAATTGCGTCCATCTGTTCGAGCGGGATTGTTCTTTGCAGCGGCGACACCAGAAGGTGATCGAGGAAGCGCCGGCACCGGGTATGGACGCTGATACGAGACAGGCAATCTGCCAGGCGGCGATCAACGCTGCCAAGGCGGTTGACTACGTCGGCGCCGGGACGATCGAATTCATAGCCGATGCGTCCGAGGGGCTTCGTCCCGATCGGATATGGTTCATGGAAATGAACACCCGGCTGCAGGTCGAGCATCCGGTAACCGAGGCCATTACCGGCGAGGACCTGGTGCAATGGCAGTTGCTCGTCGCTGCAGGCCAATCCCTGCCAAGGGTTCAGGAGGAGCTTGCGATCAATGGCTGGGCAATTGAAGCGCGACTTTACGCCGAAAGCCCTGACGCAGGCTATCTGCCCTCGACGGGCCATCTTCAGCATCTCAGGCTTCCATCCGACATTCGCGTCGATAGCGGCGTTGAGCAGGGAGACGACATCACCGCCTTCTATGATCCGATGATCGCAAAGATCATCGCGCATGCTCCTGATCGACCAGCGGCGCTCGAAGAGCTGGCAAAGGCGTGCGCAGAGATCGAGATCTGGCCGGTGAAGTCCAATGCCAATCTGCTCTTTCGAATAGCCGGGGACGAGGAATTTCGCGCCGCGACCGTCGATACCGGCTTTCTCGAGCGGCGTGGGCAGCATTTCCTTCGCAGGGATCCCGATCAGACGGTGATTGATCAGGCGCTGACCAGCTTGGTGAAAATCTCTAGACTTGATCCCTGGGCGGCGCTTTCGGGCTTTCGGATCGCAAGCGAACCGGACCCCCGCGCAGCGGTGCGCATTGCAGGGCAAACCCATTGGGGAAACATACACAGCGGGGCAAAAGCCAGTGTCGTCGTCTTTGACGACGCATCCGTTCTTTTCGACCGAGGCACAGCCTGGCCGATCAGTCTTCCGGTCGCGGGTCTGGTGAAGCCGGGCGGGCCCACCGATGATGGATCGGTCTTTTCACCCATGCCCGGGCTCGTTACCATCGTCGACGTTGCCATCGGCGCAAGAGTGGCCATGGGAGATCAGTTGCTGACTGTGGAGGCGATGAAAATGGAGTACTCTTTGCGCGCTCCTTTTGCCGGAATAGTCGCCGAGTTACGGGTCTCGCCTGGAAGCAAGGTTTCCGAAAACCAGCTGGTTGCCACAGTCGTGAAGGAAGTGTCCTAGATGGCCGGAAAATATTTCGATGAATGGTCGGTCGGCGAGCGCATTGTCCATGATATCCATCGCACGGTGACGGAGACGGACAATCTCCTCATCACGGCTCTTTCGCACAACCCCCAGCCCCTGCATCTGGACGCGGAATATGCGGCGGGCACCGAATTTGGCAGGATCGTCGTGAACGGAATTTTCACCTTCGCGCTCACGGTCGGTCTCTCCGTCACCGACACGACGCTCGGCGTTCTCATCGCCAATCTCGGCTATGATAAAGTCGTGATGCCGAAGCCCGTATTCATCGGGGATACGTTGCGTGTCGAAACCGAAGTCGCCGATCTCAGGCACTCCGGGTCGAGACCGGATGCCGGTATCGTTACTTTCAGCCATCAGACCTTCAATCAACGCGGGGAGATTGTGTGCCAATGCCTCAGAACCGCAATGCTGAAGCGAAAACCGGCGTGAGGCTGCGGTCTCTGCTCTTCGTGCCTGGCGACCGTCCCGAAAGATTCGGCAAGGCAATCGCCAGCGGTGCCGACGCAGTCATCATCGATCTGGAAGACTCCGTTGCAATCGCCAACAAGGAGAAGGCGAGAGCAAATGCCCTGGAGTTCATGTCTCGACGATCGCAGGACCTGCCAATTCTAATCCGCATCAATCCGATCACAAGTGCTGCGTTAAAGCACGATCTCGCCACAGTGGCGCAGGCAAAACCCTTTGCGATCCTATTGCCAAAGGCCGAGGGTGCCGCTTCGGTCGAAGCGCTGGCTACACAGCTGCAACATGCCGGTGGGGCGAGCACTCCGATACTTCCCATTGCCACGGAGACACCGGCGGCAATCTTCCAACTTGGAAGCTATACTGCGGTGAAGGAATTGATCTGCGGCTTGACATGGGGTGCTGAGGACCTGCCGGCAGCGATCGGAGCGACGACATCGCGGGAAGAGGACGGTACTTACACCGCGCCCTACGAGATGGCTCGTTCGCTCACCCTGTTCGCCGCCCACGCGGCGTCGGTGCAGGCGATCGAGACTGTATATCCCGACTTTCATGATCTTGAGGGGCTGAGGAAGTATGCCGAAAGGGGTCGGCGCGACGGCTTCACCGGCATGATGGCAATTCACCCGGATCAGATCGCGGTGATCAATGATGCCTTCACGCCAGATGCTGTGGCGATCGCCTGGGCTGAACGGGTCGTCGAGGCGTTTCACGCAAATCCGAATGCAGGGGTGATCCAACTTGACGGCAGGATGCTCGATCTTCCGCATCTGAAGATGGCGACCGGAATTCTAGCTGCGGTCAAGAACCGCTGAGAACGCGCAGCAACCGGCCGGATGTTGCTCCGGCCGTCGCGTTTGCTCGAAGTTGGCGAACTATGCAAAGAGCGCTTCGATCGGCGTAGCCGCAAACTGCGCCGCCTCATGGGCAGTACGATCCAGGGCAGCCATTGCCTGCGAAATCAGGGTGTCGAGCCCGTCGACGCTGGCGCAGGCCTGCACGATCAGCGGTGCACTCAAGCATATCCGCAAGGCGCTTGCGGGTGTGTCGCCGAAATTCGCGCATCGAATAGGCTGGCCGAGACGGATGGGCGCGTCATCGCTCTGCTGTGCGGCCAGGTTCTTGTAGACCATGGCGGTCTCCGTCGCATTCAGCACGCCGCTTCTGTGATGAGGATTGCGCAGATAGAACGCGAAGATCGATGGAATCTCGTCCCAGCAGGACAGGCTCGATCCGTCCCATAGACGGCTTCGGTCTATTGCCCTGGCGTCGAGCAGCTCAAAGGCAGGATCTCGCTCAAGCCGCAATTTCACCGCATCGGCAAAGGCCGACATGACGGCAGCCACTTTTTCGGCAGGCGTCTCCACGAAGCGACGGAACTCGAACAGGGCCGCCTTCCATCGCAGTAGAAGGCCGAAATTGGCGCGGTGCGGCAGCGCGTCCCGGGCTGCCCAGCCCGCCGGCCAATCCGCCTTGGCGCAGTAATCGCCAAGTGCGGCGGGCAGCTGCCGAAGTTTCAGGCGATCCGACAGCTGAGGCGGGCACAGTAGCGCCCCGCTGAAGATCGGGCCTGCAAGGAACTTGGAGCCGGTGATGGCGACGAGAAATTCGTGTCCGAGATAGGCGCGGATCGTTGCCGCGGAAACTCGAAACTGGCAGGCGTCGATCAGGATGTCGAGCATCGCGCCAAAACGTGCCTTTAGGCGGAAGACAGTGTCGAGACCCGGTGCGATCAGATTTGTCTTGGAAACGTCGGTGACGACCAGGAGGCATCTGAGGCCCGCCGCGCGTGCAAGTTCGATCGCGCCCCGCAGCTCGGACTCGACCTCTTCTTCGCTCCGAAGCGTCCCGTCGGCGTTGCGCACCGCCACGGTCATGTTTCGCGTCGCATGTCCGGCGACCAGTTCCTCGCCTTTGGCAACGGGGCGGTCGCTGCTGACCCGGCTCATGAAATGACGCCCGGATGCGGCGGTCATAACGCCGCTGCCGGTCTCGCTTCCGGTCAGGGTTATTGTCATCAGGGGTAGGTCGTCCTGGTGCGCCAGCAATGCCGCCGCGAAGAGATGGATGTCGGTGCCTGACGTTGCCATGATGGCGTCCACCTTCGAGGAGGCCGAGCCCTGTTCGAGCCCGAGCAGGCGCAAAAGCTCCGTGCGCATGTGCGCCATCTCCCGACCATAGATGTCGGCGGCCGACCGGCGTTCCGCTTCGCGCAGGAGATCCGCGTGATAGCTGCTGACGGCTGCGAAAGCGGATGCCGAAATGGTCGAGGCCGTCGAGGAGCTGAAAGGCAAATCCTGCGGTCGCGGCGAAGGCCCGTAGCCATACATGTTGAGGCCGGTTGCCTCGTCGCAATCCAGTCTCTCGTCCCCGCCGGAGACCAGGCAGTTGAGAAGCGCTTCGTCGTTCCCGATAACCTTTTCGCCGATCAGTCTATCGATGAAGGCATTGAATAGCTTGCGCATCGCAACGTGCTTATAGGGATAGACAACGGCGTTATCCATATTGTGGACGACCATTGCAACATCGAGTTCGAAGACCAGCAGGCGTCCGTCAGGCAGTTCGGCGGAATCGATGCCGAAATAGTCAAGCCCGATGTGACGGTAGAGGGCTGCAAAGCTTTCCTGGTGGCGAACGGCGAAGTCCGTATCGAAGTTCTCCATCCAGGCCTGTTCGACGGCACGCTTTTCTGGGCTCTGGGCCATGCCGGCGCTGAGGTAATGCACGATCCAATGCTCGGATAGTGCCATGTGGCTGGCGAATGGCCTGCCTTTGATGAAGACGATGCGCTGCTTGTTAAAGAGGCCATCCGCGCCGCGGAAGTCGATGAACGGGGCCACATAGATTTCGCAGGCGGGCTGGACATCGAGCCAGAGGGCCAATTCCGACGTATTTGCAACGCGCTCCATGCCGTGGCCGGCATGTGTGCCGATCGGGCGGACAACCAGCGGAAACGAGAGGCCGGGCGCGCAGTCGTCGAAGTCCTTTGTGCCAGAGGCGATCGCCATGAGGTCCTGGCGCATCAGCTTGAAAGTGCGTGGCGACAGGATCGAGGGCTCGTCGGCCAGCATCGCGCTAACGCCGTCGCGCGTCAGTCGACTGATCAGCTCGGGATCATTGTTCATGATCGGTCCGGGAAAATCGGCCAGCACCTTTCGCATCCGCTCGAGAACCGCCAGGTTCTCCGGAGCCTCGCCGATTGCCATGAAGGCGACGTCATGCTTCGGCAGGTCCGTGAGCGCTGTGGTGTTGGCGTCGACATAATGCAGCCAGAGAACACAGTTGCTGCCCTCCAGCAGGAAATCCAGCGGTGTGTTCGCCATGAAATCGCCAGGCGTCACGATCGCCAATAGCCGAGGCCCCTGCCCATCTCCATGCACGACGCAAAAATTGCGCCTCAAGGCGACCGCACCCAAAAGGACCTGGAGTGCATCCTCGTTGCGGCCGAGGCTTTGCAGGATCGTTGCCATGTCGAACATCGCGGCCGCATCCGTGCCATCCGCGGTCACCCGCTGCATCAGGCCATTCCAGATAGGGGTGACGTCGACGCGGTCAAACGCCAGAGAGACGATCGCGTGCATGCCTTTGATGCGGCTGCCCGGATCGATGTCAAAGCCCGCGTGATCGGTGGCAACCGGGGAGGGGATCAGCATGTGGAAAGTTCCTCTTGCGAACCGAATGACAGGACGCCTCGAATAAGCGCGTCGATGTCCATTTGGCTGGTGCGATGATTGACTATGGCAGCGCGGATCGCCGGCTTGCCGTCCAGAATTGTCAGTGAGGGTGCGACGCGGCCCTCGGCGTGAAGACGTTCGATGATGCGAGGGTTGATCGTCGCCGCCGCGTCACCGCGTCGGCCAACATAGGCAAAGCAAACGATATTGAGCGCCACCGGCGCCAGTAGTTGCAGGCAAGGCTCGCGTTCGATCCGGGCGGCCAGGTTGCGCGCCAGGGCGCAATTGGCAGCCATGGAATCCCCCAGAGCCTTGAGCCCATAGGTTTTCAAGGTGAACCAGGTCTTGAGCGCGCGAAAACCGCGTGAAAGGTCGGGGCCGTAATCACAGGGCCACCAGTCTCCTCCGGCAAGGCCCGTCGAGGCGCGGGTGAGATAGGCGGCTTCTGAGGCAAAGGTCTCGAGCTGCCATGCGCTGTCGCGCACGAGAAGGAAGCCGGCGTCGTAAGGAACCTGACCCCATTTGTGAAAATCGAACGCCAATGAATCACAGGATCCGATGCCGGCAAGGAGAGGCGCCAGTTCTTCGGACAGAATGCCCAGCGCACCCAGCGCGCCGTCGACGTGAAAGTGGATATCGTGGGCATCGGCAATCCGGCGCAAGGCATCGAGATCATCGATCGCTCCGGTGTTGACGGTGCCGGCACTTCCAACGATCAGGAACGGCGTCAGCCCGTGGGTCTTGTCACGTTCGATCTGGCGCTGAAGGGCTTCTATGTCGATCTGGCCGGTCGCGGTGACGGAAACACGTCGAAGATGGTCGCTGCCGATGCCAGCCATTTCCATGGCCCGCGGTACGCAGCCGTGCACTTCGCCAGAGGCATACGCGATCAGTTGTGGCCCGCTGGCCAGCCCATGCGCGCGAATATTGCCGCCAAGCGCCCTGGTTCTTGCGAGAAGGACGGCGACAAAATTTGCCTGGGACGCTCCTGTCAGAAACAGACCACTGGCGGTTTCGGGAAAGGAGAATAGCTCGCGGGTCCATTCGACAATCTGCCGCTCGACCGCAATCGGCATATGGTCGCGGCCGCCAAGATTGGCGTTGAGACCCGCAGCCAGCATGTCCGCCAGCATGCCGGTCGCCGTACCGCCGCCCTGCACCCAGCCCATGAAGCCCGGATGGATATTGCCGCCACCATAGGGAAGGACAGCGTCGCGAAACGTCTGATGCACATCGGCAAGTTCTGTCGGCTCCAGCGGCACGGGCGCGTCGAACAGTGCGCGAACCGAAGACGGTGCCTCCTGCCATACAGGCCCTTGGCGAATCGCTTCCAGATGGTCCAGCATGTCATCCAACATCCTGTGCCCCTGAACGCGCAAATCCTGCCAATCCTCGGGATCAAGGCTGGTCAGGGGTCGGTACGCTTCTTCTTGCAATCTGGCACCTTGAGGCTCAAACATTCCTGCTCCGCATCCGCGGCGCGAGCCTGCCACAGACGATACGATTGCATCCTTGCGCTGGGAGAATCTCGCTTCTTCCAAAGACGCAATTGCCGTGGAATATTAGGCTGTTCAAGGTGGAGCGAGGCTGACTTGTCACTTGAAACGGCTGAGAGGCGAAAGAATTTTTCCGGCTAAATAGATTGGCCGAGATCAATTTCGCGGTTGCCGTATCCCTCCTCAACCAGGATACGAAGGGACCGATCCGCAAGGAGCTCGATCGCCTGGTAGACAAGCCGTTGTTCAGTTGCGGCGTCGTCAACCGCAAGAGCGGGTTGAAGCTGACCAGCGTTTTGCTGTGCTGGCGACACCAGAGTTTTTCAACAAAATCGGCGCGATCCGGAAGACGACCTTCCGCAGCTGGCATGATAATGATGGAATGCCATTAAGGGGTAGGTTCTCCACCTATCACATCTTTGTCGGTGGTTCTGCGTGCCCGGATTGCTGCCGCGATGAAATTGCGTGACAGTCCGTGATACAGTGGCTCACGTGAAAGCACGCGCGAAGTAAGGTAGCCGATCATCGAGACTGCCATGATTGGTATGATCGCCTGGTGGTCGCCCGTCATTTCCAGGATAATGACAAAGGCCGTCATCGGGGCCTGAACAACACCCGCGAAATACCCAGCCATGCCAAGGATGGCTGCAAGAGCTATGTTAGTGCCAAAGATCGAGCCAACGGTACTGCCAAAACCTGCGCCCACCGCCAACGAAGGCGCGAAGATGCCGCCAGGTATACCTGACATCATCGACAAAAAGCTCGTGGCCAACTTTGCGATGAAAAACAGCAAGGCTGTGGGATGGCCCTCAACTGCACCCCGCGCCTGTTGGTAGCTCGTCCCGAAGGTGTCGCCGCCAGAGATGATACCAATGATCGCAATGGCAAGCCCGCACACTCCGGCCAAAACCACCATGCGTTTCATCGGTGCCGGCAGTGCCCAGCGGCGGATACGCAGACCGACGTGCAAGGCAAAACCGCTGAAGCCGGCACCGAGAACGCCACCGCCGACGCCGCAGACCGGCACAAGCGCCCAATCCATCAGATGCAGGGGTGCTGCCGACGCAGTGCCGAAATAGTTGTAGCTTCCGGATAGACCGAGTGCTGCAAGACCCGAGAGGATCACTGCCGTAAGCACGACGCCATTGGAGCGTGATTCATAGGTTCGGCTCATCTCTTCGATTGCAAAGACAATACCCGCAAGCGGCGTGTTGAATGCGGCCGCGATCCCGGCGGCAGAGCCTGCAAGGATGAGGCCGCGTGCCTGCGCCATGCCACCGAAGCGAGCGGCGGCTAACATAAATGAGGCCCCGACCTGGACAGTCGGCCCCTCGCGCCCAATGGAGGCACCACAAAACAGGCCGAGGATTGTCAGCACGATTTTCCCGAACGCTAGGCGAAGCGACAGCAGACGTGAACGCTCCTCGTCATCATGCAAGTGTCGAGCTGCGATCGCCTGTGGAATGCCGCTACCCTGTGAATTCGGAAATACAGTTATAGCAAGCCACGCGGACAAAACGAAGCCAAGCGGGGTAAGGACCAGAGGCAAAAGATAAGTCCAACTGCTCGATGTGGTGATCACGGCGAAAGATTGCTGGGCCAAGTCGGCGACTTTGGCGAAAGCGACACTTGTCACCCCGATGGCAATCGCCCCGATCCAAAACACTAGGCGTGGCTTCCAGACATCGAAGGACCCCCGGAAGACGCGAGAACGACGGGCGAGTTTGGACTTGCTGTAGAACATTGGCATTTCGACGAGCCGTGGTGAGCAGATAGTTGCTTATCGGCTCCGCAAAGATCAGACGCAAGCCCGAGTAGGCCACAGTGAGCACTGTGGACGGCCCGAGCATTGATTGTGGTCGTCACGTCACGCAGAGCCATCTGAAGTCAAAATTTCTTCAAGCGCTCTTCAGTCCGTTGCCGCCGCTAGAATCTTACCGCCGTCTTGGGCCTGTACGATGATGGCGCTCTTCGATCCATTTTGAGCGCTTGGGAGGGGCAGGCTCAACGCCTTGCCGTTCCAGGCGCCAAGATAGACTAAAGCTCGTACGACATGAGCATGCGGCAAGGTCGCGCCGGCGTTCTCGCCGCGTGACACCGGGACTTCCACGGTGCCTGGGTCGTAGCGGACGAACCAAACATCGGCTGGCGCGAGAGCATCACCCGCATCGATCGTTGCTACCTGCTTCGTCAGCTTGATCGCTGGACCGGATAGTTTCTTTTCTGATGCGATCTGGGTGCGGATTTCCCTAAGGTCAAAGCCGACGGTCGAATAGTGGCCGTTGATGACCATTTGCGGTGTGAAGGGACCGGATTGACCGAGTGCGGGCTCATAGGTCGCCTGTCGCTTGGTGAACTCGGGCTTTCCAAAACTGTCTTTCCATCCGAGATAATCCCAGTAGGTCACGGAGAAACTCAGTGCGAGAATTTCAGGATCATTGCTCAACCTCACAAGATTGGCATTTGCCGGAGGGCATGATGAACAGCCCTGGCTCGTAAATAACTCGACAACCGTCGGCGATTGACTGGCAAAGGCTTGCGTCGAACCCATGCCGAGGATGGCGGTGGCGATAGCAATACTGAATGCGATTGATCTCTTCATGGCAATGCTCCCTGGTGATCTGCCTCTCACCAACTTCGCAATCGCGCGCCTGTTTGTTACAGGGCTCACGGTTTAGTGACGCGCTCCTATGTTCGGGGAACTAGGGGGTCGTCGCTGGTCTCCGACAATGCAGTCTGCGCCCGGCCTGCAAAAAACTAATTTTGCCGTCGCTGTAACAAACTTCGTTCTTCCTGCGTAGCCGCTATCGAACCGGCATCGAGGAACGACCATGGCGACGATCGACTATGACGAGAGACCGCCGACTACGCCCGTGACAACCTTTATTCGCCGGCATTCGGCGGTGACGCGCGTCACGCATTGGATCAACGTGCTCTGTCTCAGCCTGCTCCTGATGAGCGGACTGCAGATCTTCAATGCGCATCCGTCTCTGTATTGGGGTCAGTATGGTGCCGACGCCGATCCGTCGTGGCTTTCGATCGAGGCTGTCGAGGACGGAGACGCAACGCGCGGGGTCCTTCGCATCGGCAATCTGTCGATCACCACCACCGGCATACTCGGGGTCTCAGGCACAGGCAATGATGCCGCCCAGCGCGGCTTTCCGGCATGGATCACGGTCCCAAGCTATCAGGATCTCGCGACCGGCCGTCGATGGCATTTCTTCTTTGCCTGGCTCTTCGTCATCAATGGTTTCGTCTACACCCTTTACGGTTTCGCCCTGGGGCATTTCCGGCGCGATCTCGCTCCAAGCGCGGAAGAAATATCGCCGCGGCATCTGAAGCAGGAGATTGCCGACCACGCCCGGCTGCGTTTTCCGAAGGGCGAAAAGGCACGGCATTACAATGCCCTGCAGAAGCTTACCTATCTCATCGTCATTTTCATCATGTTGCCACTGATGTTGGCGACCGGGTTGACCATGTCGCCGGGCATTGATGCCGGCTATCCCTTCCTGCTCGATCTCTTCGGGGGCCGGCAGTCTGCAAGGTCAATTCACTTCATCTGCGCTTGGTCAATCGTCGTCTTCGTGATTGTGCATGTTCTCATGGTCATTCTTTCCGGCCTCTGGAACAACGTGCGATCGATGGTAACCGGCCGGTATGCGATCGAGACGACAAGAGGCGACCAATGACCTTCTCTATCACACGTCGCCGTCTATTGATCGGATCGGCCGCCGGGCTCGGTGCAATTGGCCTGACCGGCTGCGATGACGTCGTTCAGAACTCGAACGTCCAGCACGTGCTGGCAATGGCTGAGAAGCTGACGATCGGAAGTCAGCGGCTCTTCGTTTCCAAAGACAAGCTGGCCCGCGAATTCTCCGAGGCGGATATCTCACCGATATTCAAGCCCAACGGAACCAGCCAGCCGGATGGGGAAGAATATGCTCGGATGATGGAGAATGGCTTTGCCGATTGGCGTCTCAAAATCGACGGGCTAGTGGACCGTCCGGTCGCCCTTTCTCTTGCCGATCTGAAGCGGCTTCCGTCGCGCATCCAGATTACCCGCCATGACTGCGTCGAAGGCTGGAGCGCCATTGGCAAATGGACCGGCACGCCGTTGGGTGCACTGCTACAGAGCGCGGGCCTGAAGCCGGGTGCGCGCTACGCCGTGTTTCACTGCGCCGATCAGCTCGAACAGACATTGGACGGAAGCGGCACCTATTACGAGAGCATCGATCTCATTGATGCCTTTCATCCGCAGACGATCCTTGCCTATCAACTGAACGGCAAGGACCTGGAAGTCGCGCACGGCGCGCCGCTTCGCCTGCGCGTCGAACGGCACCTTGGCTACAAGCACGCAAAATACCTGATCCGGATAGAAATCAAGGACAGCTTTGCCGGGCTTTGGGGCGGCAAAGGCGGGTTCTGGGAAGATCGCGGCTACGAGTGGTACGCGGGAATCTAACGGGTTTTACCACGGGCAATCATGCCCACAAGAGGAGAAGACTATGTTGAAGATCACTATTGCTGCTGCCGTGCTTGCATCGGCCTTTGCACTGCCGGCGTTTGCAGAAGATGCAATGATGGCGAAATGTGACGATGCCTCGATGATGAGCGCCAATAGCAAAATTGATGCAATGAGCGACGGCAGTCACAAGAAGATGGCCATGAAGGAAATGATGATGGCTCAGACTTCGATGAAGGAACACAAGATGAAGTCTTGCAGCATGCACATGGACAAGGCCATGAAAAGCATGGGTGCTATGTGACCTTCAACAGAATGCTAGCGAGGCTGAATAGATATTAGCTCGACCGGCATTGTTATTGAAGACCGGCGGTGCAGGCCAGTTATGGGCGGGGCGATTGCTCCGCCCATTTCATTTGACCATCTGTGGCGCTCCACGTGGTCCCGGATTAAGTCACGCCCAAATTGTCGCTAGGGCGATAACGGCGACCGGGTGGCCAAGCCGCCAGGACCGGGCGAGAAGGCATGGTTCGAACCATTTTACATAGCCGACAGCCAGAAGCAGCGTGATCGCCTGCTCTTCAGTCGCTGACGCCGGGAGCCGTCCGCGCATCGGCCGCCTCTGTCGCGCGGCGCAACAACAGGTCGTGTTCGCGCCGGTTTCGCGTTAATGCGGCCGCCGCCTCGAATGAGAGGCGTGCCTCCTCGTAGCGACCCAATCTATGAAGAAAATCGCCCCGGACGCTTGGCAGCAGGTGGTAGGCCTTGAGCAAGGGTTCGCCCGCCAGGCGGTCGATGATTTCGAGCCCTTTTGCCGGGCCCTCGGCCATGCCGACGGCAACGGCGCGGTTGAGCTCGATGACCGGTGATCGAACCACGGTCGCCAGCTCCGCATAAAGGTCGGCAATGCGTGACCAGTTCGTATCGCCGGCGGTCTCGGCCCGGGCATGGCAAGCGATGATGGCCGCCTGCAGCGCGTAGGGGCCGCCTGCGCCGCCGAGCGCGTGAGCCCGCCCCAAGGCAAGCAACCCACGGCGGATCTGGAGCTGGTCCCAGCGGGCGCGATTTTGATCGAGCAGGAGGATCGGCTCGCCCGCCGCATCGGTTCGCGCCGCCGCGCGGGAAGCGTTCAGCTCCATCAGGGCAAGCAATCCGTGGGTTTCCGGCTCCCGCGGCGCAATGGAGGTCAGCATCCGACCCATGCGAAGCGCTTCGTCGCACAGTTGAGGGCGGAGCCAGTCCTCGCCTCGGGCTGCGGTGTAGCCCTCGTTGAAAATCAGGTAGACGACCTCCAGCACCGAGGATAGCCGCGCCGACAGTTCTTCGCCCCGCGGGGTTTCGTAAGCCAGTCCTGCACCCGACAGGGTTCGCTTGGCGCGGACGATGCGCTGGGCGATGGTCGCCTCAGGTTGCAGAAAGGCCCTGGCGATCTCTTCGGTCGTCAGACCGCAAACCATCCGCAGCGCCAGCGCTTCGCGCGCCTCACGCGACAGAAGTGGATGACAGGCGGTGAAGATCAGCCGAAGCAGCTCATCGCCGATGTCGTCATCGAGTGCTCCATCAAAGTCGGGCATGGTCTGCTGCTCACTCTCCAGATCCCAGCCGATCATCTCATGCTTGCGCTCGAGCATTCGGCGGCGGCGCAGGTGATCGAGCGCCCGCCGCTTGGCGGTCGCCATCAGCCAGGCGCCCGGTTTTTCCGGAACGCCCGTCGTCGGCCAGCGCTCAAGTGCGGCCAAGAGCGCTTCCTGCGTCAATTCCTCCGCCAGCGGCACGTCGCGCAGCATCCTCGCCAGACTGGTGATCAGCCGGGGTTGTTCGATCCGCCAGACGGCGAGGATCGCGCGATGGGCGTCGACGGCGGTCACCGCCGTCTCGCTTTGCAAGGTTTCCGCATCACGCGCCGGCGAAGCCGCCGAATGCGCGAACCTCGCAAGTGCCTTCCCAGCCGGGCATCAGGTCGGTGTGGAGCTGCATGAACTCGACAGCGGACGCCACGGCCTCTTCCTTGTTGCGGAATTCGAAGATCGCGTAGCCGCCGATGACTTCCTTCGCCTCGACAAAGGGGCCGTCGAGAACCTTGACTTTGCCATCTGATATGCTGACCCGAGCACCCTCGGACAGCGGCGTCAGACCGCCTGAATCCAGCATGCGACCGGCCTTGATTTCTCGGTCGGCAAGCTTGTGCATTGCCTCCAGCAGCGCCGGGGTGGGAGGTCCGGAGTGGGCGGATGTGACGATTGACATGAAGCGCATCTAGAGTTCCTCCTAAGGCGAGCCGCGGACGCCATCGCCGCTGAACTGTCCCGCCTATCTTAGTCGACGAACCAGCTTGCGGCGGATCGACATCGGCTCGACATAAAAACGCGATCGCGCTCCAAAAACAATGCAAGTGCCGATAGGCTCGTTCAATTCAGCGCAAATCGCGCTGCGTCCGGCTGTCTTGCGGGCCGCACAACGGAAAAGAACGCAGGGATTGCCATGAGGTAGGCGGCGGCGCTGACATTGAGGACGGTGCTCAATCCAAAGGTGGTAGCGATAATCGGCACGATGGTCGCGCCCACCACGGAGAAGCAGCCATTGATCCCCCAGGCCCAGACGAAGAGATGATCCTTGCCGAGCCGGGCAAGCCAGCCCATGCCAATCGCCATCGGAAAGCCCATCAGAAATGCCGGCGGAGCAATCAGGACGAAGGAGGAAACGAGGCGCAGGCCATAGGCAAGGCCGCCGATCCAGTCGAGCGCTGGCGTGAGAGCTGCGCCATAGACAAGGAGCAGCGCCGCGATGGAGGCAAGGATGACCGGCAGGATGCGACGCGCCTGTTTGAGGACGTGTTCACTGACAAGACTGCCGAGCCCGGAAAACACCAGCAGGCCGGAAATCAATACCGAGGCGGAGATCGTCGGATTGGCAAGCGCCAAGGTGAAACGGCTGATCAGGCCAACCTCCACCATGATGTAGCCAAGGCCGAGACAGGCGAAATAGAGGATGGTTCCAGCCTTGCCGGGCGTGCTGGCAAAGACCATCCGCCAGCCGAAGATCAGCGGCAGGCAGATCAGCGAGAGGGCCGCGAGTGCTGCGACGCCAAGCGTCGCCCACAACACGAGATAGCCCCAGTCGTCCTGAAAGAGATCGAGGCGATCAAGCGTCTTTGGCAGGTCGGCGAACTTCTCGTAGCCGGCGAAATAGGGTCGATCATTGGTGAGCGCGCTGGTGTCGAAGACGTAACCGGCTGCAAAATCTGCCCATCCCTTGTTCAACTGCGCCTGCCAGGCAAGGCGAGCCAGCGTGGTTGCAGGCAAGGGTGCCGGGGCGGCATCCGTGTTGTCGTCGAGGGGCGGTGCCTCAATTGCCGAACCATCAGCAGGGGCAGCAGTCGATGCATCCGATGGCGCGGCGTCCGCGCCTGTGGCCGTGCCGTTCCCGAAGATCGAATTGCGGTAGTCCGCCAGTAGCGTCGCCGACTTCGATGCATCAAAGGCATAGCCCGGAGAATAGATTTCATCGAACGACATCGCCCGGGTATAATCCCGCAATTTGGCGATCTCATCAGGCGAAAAGCCGCCTTTCTTGTAGAGGACGGTCGCGGTCGAGAGGTAGCTGGAGGCGACGAAGAGCGACTGAGCCGCATGGTGGGGATCGGCCGCCTTGGCCGCTTCGGCAATCGTGGCGTAGAACTTCAATATCGATTTCGGCGGCTCCTCCTTGTTCCACGATGTCACCGAAAGGATGCCGCCATCGGCAAGCGCGCCCATGTAGTCGAGCATGGCCTCCCTGGTGTAGGCATATTTCTCGACGATCGCAAAGCCACCGGGATTGGAAAGCCCAACCGAGTCGGCAAGGCTGAGGTCGATGACGTCGTAGCGTTCGCGGGTGTGAGCAAGGTAGAGGCGGCCATCGCCATTAATGGTGCGAAGTATCGGCTTTGCCATCAGGTTGCCACTGGGGTCCTGGAGGCGCGGGTCGCGCAGAGCAGCGAGGATTGCCGGATTGCGTTCGGCCGCGGTGATCGATTGCGGGTCTGCGTGGAGCGCCACCATGGTCGAGATCCCGCCGCCGAGCTGCACCACGAAGATCTTTGGATGTTTTTTGACGACGTAGGGGTAGTAGGACGGTAGGTAGCGGTAGTAGGCCGCATCCTCGGGCGGCAGTTCGCGCATGATGCCTTCCGGTCCCTCACCATCGATGTAGAGGCCGACATAGGTGTCGTGCGGGACTTCGGGAACGTTGAACGCGGCGTTGTCCGATAGCCCCGGCGCAAAGTGCATGTATGAGCTCTTATAGATCTGCAGATCGCCAAATGGCGAGATATCGCGGTAGATCTGCGTCGCGTCGGGAAAATTGCGCGCGTAGGAAACACCCTTGTACTGGGTCACCGCGATCGCCGGCACGCCGATGAGCCCCGGCAACGCCAGGTAGGCTGCGAGCGACAGGCCGGCAAGCACTGCCGTCGCGACACTTGCCACCAACGCCCGCTGCCCGACAAACCACACCACCGCCCCGCCCGACCAGAGCAGCAGAGCCACGGCGATGATAGTTTCTGGCGCAAGGACATAAAACGCGGCGAGCATGACGAGGCCGGCAAGGCCTGAGCCCGTCAGATCGGCGAAATATACCCGGTTGAAACCGGTACGGCTTTTCAGGAAAACGATGCCGAGAAAGAAAGCGCCGGAGAGGAAGGGCAGCAGATAAAGGGCAAAATTGGCAAATAGGCGCCACTTTTGTTCGGGATCAGAGACGATGAAGATTGCGTTGAACGGCAGTTGCTGGGCCATGAGGTTGGCACCGACCGCAAGCGGCCCCATCAGGCAAAGGGTTGCTGCGGCCGCACCCTGCCAATGGCGCTCCACCCAGTCCTTGAAAATGAAGATGACGACGCTCGAAAGGCTGAAGCCCAGCATGGCCAGACTGATGACCAGTGAGCCGAAATGGGCCCAGCTGCCAACGGCAAACACCCGCATCACCGCGATCTGCAGCGCGATGATCGACCCGGCAACCAGGCCGACCGATATGTAGCTCGCCGCGGTCGCGTTGAAGTCGACTGACTTGGCGGAAGACGCTCCTGAGCGCATCGCTGATCCTTCCGATTGACCTGACAAACGCAGGCTCTACAGTGATGCTGATCCGTCGCCGCCGGATCGATAACAGACACAGATTGGCCCTTGGCGCGGCGCAGCCTGTCTTCGCAGTCAATTTGGTATCACTGAATTTTCAGATAGACGATGGGGGGCAGCTTGAAGAGGCGAGACTTTCTGACCGGCACGACAAGCGCCATGCTGCTTGGAGCGATGCCAAGGCTTGCGATGGCCAAGGTGCCGATGCCCTACGACAGGGGCGCCACGCCGCCGATGGATGACCGCAAGGCCTTCATCGACTGGATGGTCCAGCATCGCGACGAGGATGCCAATTTTCTTGGACAGCGCTACGATCGGCTTTTGCAGCTGATCGCACACAAGGATGTCTGGGACGACCGCAACAAGCGCGCCTATCTGATGACGCCGCGCGAGGACTTCGTGACCGCCGCCAACCTGTCACGCGTCTACGAATGGCATTATCTCGACATTGGTTACGGCGTGACCATTACCGGGCCGCATACCGTCGCCCGGATGACGGAAACCATCGATCCGCAATTTGGAGAGAAGGTTCTCGAGGTCGGCACTGGGTCGGGCTACCAGTCCGCCTATCTTGCCAACCTTACCGACAAGGTCTGGACCATCGAGATCATCAAGCCGCTGTTCGAGCGCACCGGCAAGGTCTATGACGACCTGATCGCCAAGGGCTACAATGAATATTCGGCGATCCACCGCAAGAATGACGACGGTTATTATGGCTGGTCTGAATTTGCGCCCTTCGACAAGATCATCGTTACCTGCGGGATCGACCACGTTCCGCCGCCACTGTTGCAGCAGCTGAAGCCCAATGGCGTCATGGTCATCCCGATCGGGCCGCCCGGTGCCCAGCACGTGCTCAAGATCGTCAAGAACCAGGCGGCCGACGGATCAATCGCCGTCGAACGTTCCGATATCTATCATGGCTCGATCGTCAATTTCGTGCCTTTCACTCGGCTCAAGGATGGAACGGTCAGCGGAACCCATAACGGCGGATAATCGGAAGTTCGCTCTGACTGCTCCGGCGAGCATTTAGCTGGCATGGGGACGCAATGACTTCGAACAATGACCGCCCTTGAAAGCTAAATGAAAGCTTGCCTGTGCCAAATCTTGATAATGTGTCGTGGAGGACGCGCCAGAAGGCGAAGGCGATGCACTAACCAAGTCGGAGGAGATTTCCATGCTAAAATCAAATGCGTTGCTTAATTCCCTGGTATTTTCGGTCGCCCTCGCCGGTGCGTCGTTTGGCGCCGCTGCGGCTCATGCGGCAGACAAGGTAACCATCATGGTGGGTGGTTACGAAAAGCAGATCTATCTGCCGGCGAAACTGGCCGAGTCTCTCGGCTATTTTAAGGACGAGGGTCTCGATGTGGAGCTCTTGAACGAGCCTGCCGGCGTTGATGCGGAAAATCAGCTGCTGGCCGGAGCCGTTCAGGGTG
>NZ_JBFRFF010000027.1:0-92012 GCF_052114685.1 Rhizobium sp. 2YAF20
AGCCGCACGTAAACGGGCCGCCATCAGCGGCCCGCTTGCGTTAGCAACCGGACAAAACAACGCAAATCGTCGGATTTGCAACTGGAGACAAACCCTTCCGGTTTGCTCCAAAAAGGGGTATTTTGCTACAGCAAAAACCCGAACTATTTTGCCCATGGCAAAAACGTCGTGACGCGGGGTGGAGCAGCCCGGTAGCTCGTCAGGCTCATAACCTGAAGGCCGCAGGTTCAAATCCTGCCCCCGCAACCAAATTTTACACGCTAGATCAACATCAAAGCCCTCCCATCGCGGAGGGTTTTCTTGCGTTTTAGGCCTAGCACACGGCTCGCACAATGGACCCCTTCGGTTTCACGGGGACTCCAAAATGGATGTTGGTAACGCTGACCGCGTGTGATAGGTTACATGTAACCACTGCGGACGGAGCAAAATATGGCTTTTGTATCAAAGCGTATACCCTCGCGGGTGAAGGTTGGAGAACACCGTGCGCGATTGCGCGCTCAAGGCTTGCGCCCGATCCAGATTTGGGTGCCGGACGTGCGGGCGCCATCGTTCAGGGCTGAGGCACACCGCCAGTCGCTCGCGGTCTCTGCGAGCGTGCACGCCGCAGAGGATCAGGCATTTATCGACGCCGTGTCTGATTGGGATGATGAATGAGGCGCGGCGATATCTGGACCGTCGCGGCTGGCAAGGACTATGCGGGCAAGCCGCGTCCCGTCGTGATCGTGCAGGACGACAGTTTCGACGCTACGGATTCGATCATCATTTGCGCCTTCACATCAGCCGAGACCGAAGCTCCGTTGTTCCGGCTTGTTGTTCAGCCAAACGAGCGCAACGGCCTGCCCACGCAGTCCCGGCTGATGGTGGATAAGATCACCACCGTCCCGAAATCGAAGATCGGCGGGCAGGTTGGAAGGCTTGACGATGAGGACATCGTGCGACTCAATCAGGCGATGCTGGTTTTTCTCGGGCTGGCCGCGTCGCCAAGGACAAAAGGAGAGGTTTGATTGCCGGAGATCTGGCAGCGACGATGAGTTGCGCGGTCTTTCAATTCCGCTGATTGCAGCCAGTTCTTCGCCATGCCCGTACTGCGATCTTTTCTGTTTTTGTGGTGCTGGCGCTGTTGTGGCTGACCGTCATCACGGGTACCGGGCGTGGAAAGGTTTTGACTGGGCCACGACGGATCGCTTGTTCAAGCCAAGCGCTCGCCAAGATCAAGACGCGGAGGTCAGATGAGGGCAGCGGCGCTCCCGGTGGCGATCTAACGATCCGGCGATCGAGGAGCGTGCGGGTGTCACGTCAGCAGGCAAGATCGCAGCAGGTTATTACCTCCCTGCGATACCACAAAGCTCTGTCTGCAGCGGCTTTCGACGTTCGGCCACCGGGCGCCTCGACCGCCCGGGCGACTTCTCGCAACCAAACCAAAGAGCTGCTGGCAGAGGCAGCGCCGAGCGATCTCGGACGAGAATCGTTCATTCGACCGCGTATTGATAGCGATCTGCGAACACTGCGTTTGCGGATCTGCTCTTCAATCGGCCGGCGGGAGATCACACATACCAGCGACATGACCGCCGCAATGGTCGAGGAGTTGGCCTGCGCGATGGGGCCGGCCTGGCGTTCTGAGTCGGTGCTTTCTAGCCGGCTTTTAGGAGTGGACGATATGACAAATTGTGATTTCTTGAATACGCCCCATCGGGATAACCGCTTGCGCGACTATTTTGGCGATCCGGACGGCGAGGGCGAAAAGGAATATCGGGAGCACGTCTCCGCCCACCGACTATCACTCGGTGAGATCATTGTTGTCGTGGCGGCCGTCGTTCTCATCGCCGGCATGGGCCTGTTCAATCAGGGCAGTTCTCCAGTTTCGAGCTCCGCTGTAGCTGCGCTGCAGTCGGAACATCGCCAGCTTCCATCTCTGATGCATTGCGACGATGACGACGCCGATCTGGCTCTGGCCTGCCAGCCTTAACGTGGCGCCCGTCACCGCGGATCCGGACGACACCAGCCCGCGGGGCGGCCTGCCTCTTCGTCACCACAACGCGTGGAAGTGCTGCACCGGTCCGTGACCTGATCCAACCGACAGCGTATCGGCCGCCGCGACTGCGCTGGAGAGATAGCGCTTTGCAGCACCGATAGCCTGACGGGGCGATGCGCCCTTAGCGAGTTCGGCAGCAATCGCGCTCGATAGCGTGCATCCGGTACCATGGGTATTGGCCGTCACGACGCGTTGCGCTTCAAACCAGCTTGACGCTTCCGCCGTCGCGAGTACGTCAGGGCTGTCCGGCCCCAGCAGGTGACCCCCCTTGACCAGCACGTAGGACGGTCCGAGTGAGAGCAGCCGTGCTGCCTGCTCGGCCATGCCAGATCGATTTTCGGCGATCGGTTGATTGAGAAGCGCTGCTGCTTCGGGCAGGTTCGGCGTCAGGACCGTTGCTATGGGAAGCAGGCAGCGCACCATCGTGTCAATGGCCTCGCGGGCAAGCAGCGGAGCACCGCCCTTGGCAATCATGACAGGATCGAGAACGACAGGAACGCCCCGGAGTGGCGACAGCGCGTCGGCGACCGCCTCGGCGATGTCTGCATTGGCTATCATGCCGATCTTGACCGCATCGACCCGAATGTCGGCAAACACAGCCTTGATCTGCTGAGCCACGAACTCAGGGGGAACGAGATGGATCGCGGAGACCCCTTGCGTGTTTTGAGCAGTCAGCGCGGTCAGCGCAGCCATGCCGTAGACGCCGAGCGCCGAAAAAGTCTTCAGGTCGGCCTGAATGCCAGCCCCACCCGAGGGATCGGAACCGGCAATGGTGAGAACGTTGCGGATCATCGCTCGAACCTCCTGATACGCGACGAGATGGCTGTTGCGGCGACATAAGGATCCGGCATCCCGCAAATGGCGGACACGACAGCCAGACCCCGCGCGCCGGTCTCAAGAACGGAGCTGACATGCTCTGCCTTCAGTCCGCCGATGGCGACAGTCGGAACAGGGGCGAGTACGACAAGCCTAGCAAGCCCCTGGTAGCCGATCGGCTGCTTGTGGTCCGGCTTCGTCGGCGTCGCGAATACCGGTCCAGCGCCGGCATAGTCGACCAGCAACGGATCAATTGCCGCTGCGAGCGCTTCAGTTTCCACCGAAAGGCCGATGATCATATCCGAACCGACCATCGCGCGAGCGACCCTAATATCGATGTCGTCCTGTCCGATATGCAAGCCGTCGGCGCCGATTGCCAGCGCCGCGTCGATGTCGTCATTGATGATCAGCAGTGCACCGGTTCCGGCAAGAGCTGATTTCAGAGCCCGTCCGGTTTCGACTATCTTTGCCGTTTCCGCATGTTTGTCGCGCAGCTGCACCATCGTCGCCCCGCCCGCGACCGCCGCCCGAGCCGTTTCGATCATGCCGATACCAGCGCAAAGGTCCGGGTCGAGCACGAGATAGAGCGACAGGTCAAATGTCTTCATACGGCTGCAGCCCTTGCCTCTAGATCAAGCGCTGCTGCGTCCAGCGCCGCCAAAGCATCGAGAAAGTGCCAGGAGAAAGATCCAGGACCCGCGGCTCGTTGCGCCGCCCGTTCGCCGGCGACCGCGAAGGTGGCGAGTGCCGCGACAGTCGCATCAAACGGGGCATCGGGCGTGGTTGCGGCAAAGGCGCCGACGAGGCAGGTTAGCGAGCAGCCAAGCGCGGTCACCTGTGGCATCAGCGCCGAGCCGCCGGCGATGCGAGTTGACCGCCTGCCATCCGTGACAAAATCCACCACGCCGGTCACGGCCACCACAGTATCGTGTCGCCGCGCCAGTTCGAGCGCAGATTCTTCCGCCTCCTCGACGGCATCCTGGCTGTCGACACCCTTGCCGCTGCTCACTCGTCCGGCAAGCGCGATGATCTCCGATGCATTGGCGCGAACGATTGTCGGAGACAAGGCCATGAGATCCGCCGTGGCAGCGCGTCGGAATGCCGTGGCATAATGCGCGACGGGATCGAATACCCATGGCTTGCCTGCCTTCGTGGCCGCAATGGCGGCGGAGCGCATGCCTGCCAGCCAATCCGTCGACAGGGTGCCGATGTTGATGGTGAGAGCGCCGGCAATTGCCGCAAATTCGCCAGCTTCCTCGTTGGCATGGACCATCGCGGGCGACGCGCCGGCGGCCAGCAGAACATTGGCTGCGACGTTCATGGCAACGAAATTGGTGATGCAGTGTACGAGCGGCGCCGCCTTGCGCATCGAGGCGAGCCTCGTTCCCACTGTCATGGTGATATCCATCGTACCCCTTTCTAGGTGGGGCAGGCGCCGGGGGCAAAACGCGCGATGTGCGAAAGCCCGAGCGACTCCCTCCGCCAGCATGATCTGGTTCAGGTTCAAAGGGTACATCTCAGCCCGACTTACCACGGACGCCCCTGTCTGCTGCGGTTTTCGCAGAGAAAGGGGATCATGTCATCAGTTAATTGTCATTGCGACAAGGACGCAGGCAGATCAGCTTCTCAAAAAATTCGACGGTTTCAGGCGGGCTCAATCAGGCCGAGGACCGCGACAAGCACAAGGACTGTGAACCCGAGAGCGATCTCAGCGATGCAAGCAAGCCTTATGATATTGGAGGTCCGTGTCGGCGTCTTTCCGATCGAGGGCACGAAGACGTAGCGATTGATAACCGCAAGGGTGACCATGCTGACGACGAGTGCGATCTTTGCAGCAAGCATGGCCTGATAGGGCGAGGACCAGTCGGTCGGCAGGCGCTGAAGGACAAGGAATGTATTGGCGATCCCTGAGCCAATCACGAGCATGACCGCTCCGTGGCCGGCGTTCGAAAAACGTCGCAGCGCAATCTGGGCGTCAGCCCGAAAGTCGTCGCTGTCGAAATGCTTGAGAATGGGCAACAGGGCCACGAGCGCGCCGATCCAGGCTCCGCTGGCCAGAACGTGAATGACATCGTTGCTCCGGTGCAGAAGTCGCAGCCATCCCTGATACATCGAGGCGTGGCCGGTCAGCACGAGAAAAGCAAGGCAGAGCGCGGATCCGAATGCGATCGATGCCATGCGCTTCTGCGAAGGCAGGGCGAAGGCAAGAGCAAGGATGACCGCCGCTGCTGTTTGCGCCAGCCAGGCCTGCCCGACAGTCGTTTCCAGAAGAACGTCTCGGATCGTGCCGGGGTCGATGGTGTTGCCCCAGCCGTCTCCGATAGTGCCGGCTTCAAGCGGCAGGAACAGAACGGTCGTGCCGATAGCAATAACCGCTGCGACAACAGGCATTCGACCAAGGGCATGCCACGCGGCAGCTGCCAGGCGCCCGGGGACGAGAAGGCAAAGGAAGGCCGAAGTGCCCCAAAGAAGCATCAAGGATGCGTTGTGGAAGAAGCGGCACGCCTCGAGCGCTGTCTGGAGGTCGATCAAGGCTTCACGGTGAAGGTGAATGCGCCATTGGTCTTGTGTCCGTCGGCGGAAAGCGCATGCCACTCGACGGTGTAGGCGCCAGGGGCGAGCTTTTCGGACAAGGGGACCATCAGTGCGACATTGCCGTCCATCAGCATGGCATCACCGGTCTTGACTGCGTTCTTCTTCGGTCCGGTGACCTTCACGCCGGTAAATTTAAGGTTCAGTTCCTCGCTAAACGTAAGATCCAGCTCCGCCGGCGTAATGACTTCGCTCTTGTCTGCGGGTGTCGACGATTTGAGGTGGGCATGTGCGAAAGCCTGGCTTGAAAGACCTGTGATGATAACGCCCGCCATCCCGAGCTTGAAGACTATCTTGAACATGAATGTTTCCTTGGGCTTAAGGCAAATGACGCCGACAATGCAGCAAATGCGATAGGCTCGGCGCTGGCGGCTGTCAATTATCTGCAGGACAAGCCCCGATCGTCGTGACGCTATGCCGCAAGTCAATATGTCGCGTGAACCTTTGGTTCAGCAAAGCGCGTTATTCGGATGGTAGCAAACAATTATCACCTTTGAATAAATCTGGTAACAGATCGCATCAGCTGGCAGATAAGGCGCCGGCGCGCAGCAGGCCTTTGCGGAGGCTTACTAAAGGAGTGTCATGGCGGGAAATCAGACGCGGGGATTGTTCGGGGCCAGGACCGATCAGGTGCGCCGAAGAGACTTTATCGACAATGCGTCAACGCCGACCTACGCCATCGGCGACGTTCACGGCTGTCATGATCTCCTCGCCGCGCTGGAAGGCAAGATCATTGCCGATGCGGCTCGCTTGCCTGGGCGAAAGCTGATCGTCATGCTCGGCGATTACATCGATCGCGGCCCGGCATCCGCTCGCGTGATCAGCAGGCTGATTGCGCCTCCTCCTCCCGAGTTTGAGCGCATCTGCCTGACCGGCAACCACGAGATCACCATGCTTGCCTATATCGACGAGCAGATCTCGCTCAGCGACTGGCTCTCGATGGGCGCCGAGGCGACCCTTCAATCCTATGGGATCGACGTGGCCCACCTCGCACGCCAGCATTCGTCTCAGAAGAAGCTCGATGATTTCATTCGATCGTCGCTTCCCGCAGCTCATATCGAGTTTCTCCGCAGCCTTCCGGTGATGGTCGATACACCGGCGGCGCTCTTCGTCCATGCCGGCATCGATCCGGATCGGTTGATCGCCGATCAGCTGGACGAAGACCTGGTGTATATTCGCTCGCAGTTTCTCGATAGCCGGCATCCTATGCCGAAGCTAGTCGTCCACGGGCACACGCCTGTGAAGCGGGTCATGGCCAACGGCGAGCGGCTGAACCTCGACACCGGTGCCTTTCGGTCTGGAACGCTGAGTGCAGCACGCTTATGGCGGGGTCGCGTCCACATCACTTCGACATGACAATGGAGCATCGGCCTTCGAAAAGGCCGATGCATTGCCGGCTATAGATTGCCGATGCAGAGATATTTCATTTCCAGATAGTCGTCGGCGCCATGGCGCGAACCTTCTCTGCCAAGGCCCGATTGCTTGATGCCGCCAAAGGGCGCCGTTTCGGAAGACATCAGGCCAGTATTGATGCCGATCATGCCGTATTCGAGAGCTTCGGCCACCCTCCAGACTTTCTTCATGTCGCCGGCATAGAAATAGGCTGCAAGGCCGAACTCCGTATCATTGGCCTGCCTGATCACGTCTTCGACGGTCTCGAAGCGAAACAGCGGCGCGACCGGGCCGAAGGTTTCCTCACGCGCAACCGTCATTCCTCGCGCCACCTCGGTCAATATCGTCGGTGCGAAGAAAGTGCCGGCGCCATCGATGCGGTTGCCGCCGAGGATAACCTTGGCACCCTTGGAGACCGCGTCGCGGACATGGTCCTCGACCTTGGCGACGCCTTGCTCGTCGATCAACGGTCCAATGGTGACGCCCGCCTTGAAGCCGTCGCCTACAGAGAGCTGCTCGACTTTCCTTGCCAATTTGCTCGCAAAGGCGTCGTAAACGTTGGATTGCACGTAGATGCGATTGGCGCAGACGCAGGTCTGGCCGGCATTGCGATACTTGGAAGCAATCGCGCCTTCGACGGCGGCGTCGAGATCGGCATCATCGAAGACGATGAAGGGAGCATTGCCGCCAAGCTCCAGGCTCACCTTCTTGATCTGGTCCGCGCACTGCCGCATCAGGATACGTCCGACCTCGGTGGAGCCTGTAAAGCTGATCTTGCGCACCTTCTCGTTGCCGCAGAGTTCGCGGCCGATCGCCGGGCCATCGACGCCGACAATGATGTTCAAGACGCCGGCGGGCATGCCTGCTCGCTCCGCCAGAACCGCAAGCGCGATCGCCGTCAGCGGCGTTTGCTCCGCAGGCTTGGAAACCACGGTACAGCCGACGGCAAGCGCCGGCGCGACCTTGCGGGTGATCATAGCGGCTGGAAAATTCCAGGGCGTGATCGTGCCGACGACGCCGACCGGCTGCTTGATGACGAGCATGCGCTTGTCGGTCTGGCCGGCCGGGATCGTCTCGCCGTAGATGCGCTTGGCCTCTTCCGCATACCATTCGATATAGGCGGCTGCGTATAGGATTTCTCCGCGTGCCTCGGCAAGCGGCTTGCCCATCTCGGCGGTCAGGATCGCGGCCAGCTCATCCGCATTGCCGACTATCAGGTCAAACCATTTTCTTAAGAGGGCGCTGCGATCCTTGGCAGGCAGTGCTGCCCAGGCCGGCTGCGCCGCATAGGCCGCGTCGATCGCCGCGGTGGTCTCCGCAGCCCCCATATCCGGCAGCGAGGCCAAAATCTCGCCGGTCGCCGGGTTGACCACGTCGAAGCGGCCGGTCGCGGCCCCGGCTGTCCATTTGCCGTCGATATAGCCGCTGTCGCGCAGGAAATCGCTGGAGGAGAGGTGGCGGGTAAGGGCGTCTGTAAAAGGCATTGTTTGAACTCCAGGAAACGGATGGCCCGGCCTGGTTCGGTCGGGCAGGATGGTTCAATTCGGTCGAGGTACCGGTGCTACCTGCTGGTGTGCGCCTCAAGAAGAGACGCCTCCAGAATGTCGAGCGCCTCCCCAAAGACGTCGTCCTGAATGGTGATCGGTGCCAGGAACCGAATAACGTTGCCATGAACGCCGCAGGTCAGCAGGATCAGGCCCTTTTCAAGGGCGATGAGACGCACCCGGTTTGCAAACTCGGCGCTTGGCAGCTTGGTCACGGCATCGTTAAGTTCCACGGCATTCATGAAGCCTGGTCCGCGGATGTCGATGATCTCCGAGATTGTCTCCCGCAACGATTCGAGGCGCTGTTTCAGTCGATTTCCCAATAGGTTGGCACGATCGCACAGATTCTCATCGGCGATGACGTCGAGCACTGCATGGGCCGCGGCGATACCGATCGGGCTGCCGCCATAGGTACCGCCGAGGCCGCCCGGACCCGGTGCATCCATGATTTCGGCCCGGCCGGTGACGGCTGCGAGCGGAAAGCCGCCGGCAAGGCTCTTTGCCATCGTCATAAGGTCGGGAGCGACGGTATGATGGTCCATCGCGAACATTTTGCCTGTGCGGGCAAAGCCGGTCTGAACCTCGTCAGCAATCAGCAGGATACCGTTCTGGTCGCAGATCTCGCGCAGCGCGGTCATGAACGCGGTCGGCGCCGGATAGAAACCGCCTTCGCCCTGGACGGGTTCGATGATGATCGCCGCGACGCGTTGCGGATCAACATCGGCGGCAAACAGCTTCTTCAGCGCCGCCAGTGATTGTTCGACCGTGACCCCGTGCATCGGTACGGGGAACGGGGCATGAAAGACGTCGCCCGGCATCGGGCCGAAGCCGACCTTGTAGGGCACGACCTTGCCGGTCAGCGCCATTCCCATGAAGGTCCGGCCATGAAAGCCGCCGCCGAAAGCGATGATCGCCGAGCGACCGGTGGCGGCCCGGGCAATCTTTACGGCATTTTCGACAGCTTCGGCGCCGGTCGTGACGAAGATCGTCTTTTTGGCAAAATTTCCGGGCGCCAGCTCGTTCAGGCGCTCGGCCAGCTCAACGTAATTCTCGTAAGGCACGACCTGATGGCAGGTATGGGTAAACCGATCGAGCTGCGCCTTGACGGCTGCGATGACGCGGGGGTGGCGATGGCCGGTATTGAGAACCGCGATGCCGGCGGCAAAATCGATGTAGCGGCGGCCGTCCTTGTCCCATATTTCGGCATTCTCGGCGCGATCGGCATAAATCTGCGTCGTCATGCCAACGCCGCGGGAAATGGCGGCATTCTTGCGGTCTGTCATGGTTGTTGCGGTCATCGACATGAGCCCTTGAATTTTGCGAATTATCTTGCAGAATTGTAGTAGGTAAAAAAATCTTATATTTTTTCTGTAGGACTTCAAGTGGCATTTTGTAACAGTGTCATTTGCTTGGCGGCAGGTTCGGCGAATGCTGGAAATCATGCTAACCAACGGAAAAACGACAATCAGGGATATTGGCTGATGAACAACACCGCGCCCGTGCGTTACAAGGTTGCGGAAGCCGCGCGCTTGGCAGGCGTTTCAGCGTCAACGCTCAGGCTTTGGGAAAGTCAGGGTCTTGTTATCCCGTTTCGTTCCGAGACGGGCCACCGGCAGTATAGCGTCGACGACGTGGCACGACTGAAACGGATATCATGGCTGAGAGCCGAGCGCGGCCTCAATCCGGCGGCCATTCGCGAAGCGCTGGAAGGCGAGGATCTGCAAGATGCCGGTGCCGATGCCACCGATACCGGCGCGCCATCGGAAATAGGGCGGCGCCTGCGGGCCCTCCGTCATGCTTCCGGCAAGACCCTCGATCAGGTCGCTGCGGATATCGGCACTACCGCCTCGACCCTCTCGACACTGGAGCGAACATCGCAAGGCGTCAGCTTCAAGACCCTTCATGATATCGCCAGCTACTACGGCACCACCGCCTCGCGGCTCTCGGGTGAAGAGCGATCCGAAGCCTCGGAACTCGTGCGCTCGGGCGAATGGCGGGCATGGCCGGCAACGACAACGGGGGTGACCGTCCAGCTTCTGGCGGAAGGTCCGGCGATGATGGACTGCCATCGCTTTGTGCTGGCTGCGGGTGCAACCAGCGAGGGCGCCTATAGCCACGACGGCGAAGAGTTCCTGCACGTTCTGTCAGGACGACTGGAGCTTGTGCTCGATTGCGACCAGTTCTTCGATCTTGGGCCGGGGGATTCGCTCTATTTCGAAAGTCGCCGGGACCATTCCTGGCGCAATCGGCATGACGGAGAAACGGTCTTGCTCTGGATCAACACGCCGCCGACATTCTGAGTTCGGCCTGCCGAAGCCTGATGGGGGCTGTATCGTCGGCCGCTCCTCTACGCTATAGCGGGCCGAACGAAGATTTGTTGACAGACCGGGACTGGAGAGTTTCATGGCCGCCACCATCCGTTATCACGAAGGCGATATTTCCACCGCCGATGCCGCACGTTATACCGGCGCGATCGCAATCGACACCGAGACGCTGGGGCTGGTTCCTCGGCGCGACAGGCTTTGCGTCGTCCAGCTCTCGCCGGGTGACGGATCTGCCGATGTCATCCGCATTGCCAGCGGCCAGAAGCAGGCGCCGAACCTGGTCGCGATGATGGCCGATCCTTCACGCCAGAAGATCTTCCACTACGGCCGTTTCGACATCGCGGTACTGTTCAACGCCTTCGATGTAACGACCGTATCGATTTTCTGCACCAAGATCGCCTCCCGTCTTTGCCGGACCTATACCGACCGCCACGGTCTGAAGGACAACCTAAAGGAAATGCTTGATATTGACATCTCCAAGGCGCAGCAGTCGTCGGATTGGGCCGCCTCGACCCTGTCGCAGGCCCAGCTCGAATATGCCGCGTCCGACGTGCTCTATCTTCATGCGTTGCGCGACAAGCTGACGGAACGCCTGATCCGCGATGGCCGCATGGCGCATGCAGAGGCTTGCTTCACCTTCCTGCCGACCCGTGCCAAGCTCGATCTGCTTGGATGGGAAGAGACGGATATTTTTGCCCACAGCTGAGCCCTCAGCGCTCACTTTCAAACGAAAGCCGGCGCCCCAAACCTGGGCGCCGGCTTTTTTGTTAGTACTTCGTTAACGCCACCGGAAGTATGCTCGACGCTTGATATGCATTCGGTAGGCGCCATGAGGCGCCCGGCCCATCTCAGCGGCTATGGAATGCGACCTGCGCAAGCGGGCTAATTGTCTCCCGCTTCCATCATCTATTGCAAGAAAAGGAGCATGCCATGTTGCCTCCAATTCGCGCAGTTTCCGGTGTCGTGGCCCCCGTAGTCCAGAGTGAAGCGGCCGTCGTTTCCGAGACGCTGTCCAGCCTCGTCGCCGCCCCCGATGCTGCGGTTGCCTTGTCCATGGCTGCGAGCGCCGGCGTCGAAGGCAAGCTCAACATGCTGCTGATTGCGGCCCGCGCGCGCATGGTGGACAGTCTGTTTGCAGCGATCGATGCGATCAGCGCCGCGCTCAACACGCCGCAGAAGCAAGGCGAGACGACCATAGCCTTCGCACTGCGCCTTGCCGACAGCATCGGCAAGCTCACGCCCACCCAGCTTGACAACGTCCAGCAGCAGGTGAACCCACAGGTAAAGGCACTGCCGTTGCCCTTGATTGCGCAAGCGCTCCAAGAGCCGACCGGCCCTGCTGCGGCTCAGGTCGTCGCCTATCTCGAAGTTGTCAAATACAAGGAGCGAGATCTGGCAACGAAGGCCGTTGTCGGTTCCTATGGTCTTAACGACGGCCAACCGGATGCACCCGTCGCGGCTGAGATGCGGCCGCAGGCCATGAAGCAAATGGACGCGCCGACCATCAATCCATCGGCCGGGCAAATAGTGGCGGGGAAAGCGATGTCTCCCTCAGCCGATGCCGTTGGGACGTTGAAAACTCCACCAACCCCGGCCGCAGATCCCGCACTTTCCACACAGGCGCCCGAAGTCGGACCCGAGAAGGCCGAAAAAGCCGGAGTTGTTGTTCCGCAGGGGGCAGCGGTCACCAGCGAGGCCAAGAATGCCAAGGTGGCGGCTGCCGTTTCGCTCCCGATCGCCACCGCCGTGCCGAACGAAGCAACACAGAGCCCAATACCAGTGAAGGTCTCTCTACCGCCGCAGACGGATTTGAGCGCGCAACCACAGCCGGTGGCTCAAGCATCGGTGCCGCGTCAAATACAGCAGATCGAGGCCGCCGTTCAGGAAGGGCTGAAGGTCGTTGTACATCTTGCAATCGAAGTCGCCGGCCCGGAGCTCCTGCAGATCATGGCGCAAGGCGAGCCCCTGGCAGACAAGGTGGTTGCTCAAGCATTGGTCGCGGACATGATGGACAGCGTCACGCTTCAGTCCCTGCCACAGACGACCGCTCCCGATCCAACCAAAGCGCCTGCCGTCGCCTTGGCCTCAGCGTCGACATCCCAACCGATCTTGGCAAGTGAAGAGTTGAGCCAGACCGGCCGCGCTCTCTTACCTGCAAGCGAACCGCCTGCCCCTTCGGCAGTCCCTGTGACCGGCGCACAAATGCAGGCCGTCGTTGTCCCGGTGGTCGGGGTTCCCTTCGCCATTGCCCAGTATCTCCCGACGCATGAAATCGTCGATGAGCGCGAGGATATCTTCATAGATAGCGTCGATCCGGTCGATGACGAGAAACAAGGCCAAGGGCAGCCCGGCGGGCAGGCGGAAGAGGACGCGGCAGATGGTGAAGAGCCGGAAGATCAAGCTCCAGCCCGGCCGATCAGTCTAGCGTCAGAAGATGACAGCGACGGCATCGCAGCAAAAGAGGCGCCAAAGGCAAGTGTCGAGCCAAAGCAGCTTGCCTTGCCCGCCTCCGTACCTCTCGAGCCTCTGCGTGATCGTGCCTATGATCTATATCAGCGAATGGTAGGCTGGGACTGATACCCGAACCAGCAGGGCAATGAAAAGCCCGCCGGATCGCTCCGGCGGGCTCTTGATGTTCGTATATGGCAGACGCGAAGATTATTCGCTGCCGCGGTTCTTCAGAGCCGCGCCAAGGATATCGCCGAGCGAAGCGCCCGAGTCGGACGAACCGAACTGAGCAACGGCTTCCTTCTCTTCTGCGATCTCGAGCGCCTTGATCGACAGCATGATCTTGCGGTCCTTCTTGGAGAAGTTCGTGACGCGGGCGTCAACGATCTGACCGACCGAGAAACGCTCAGGACGCTGTTCGTCGCGATCGCGCGAAAGATCGGCGCGACGGATGAACGAGGTCATGTCCTCGTGGCTGACGAGACGGACTTCGATGCCGCCGTCGTTGACCGCAATGACTTCGCACGAGACAACTGCATTCTTGCGAAGTTCACCGGAAGCGGCGGCGTCGCCGACTGCGTCCTTGCCGAGCTGCTTGATGCCGAGCGAGATGCGTTCCTTGTCGATATCGACGTCGAGAACGACAGCCTTGACCATATCACCCTTGTTGTACTCCTCGATGACCTGTTCGCCTGGACGGTTCCAGTCGAGGTCGGAGAGGTGCACCATGCCGTCTACGTCGCCGTCGAGGCCGATAAACAGACCGAATTCGGTCTTGTTCTTGACTTCGCCTTCGACTTCGGTGCCGGCCGGGTGGTTATGGGCAAATGCCTGCCACGGATTTTCGAGCGTCTGCTTCAGGCCAAGCGAGATACGGCGCTTGGTCGGATCGACTTCGAGGACGACCACTTCGACTTCCTGCGTTGTGGACAGGATCTTGCCGGGGTGAACGTTCTTCTTGGTCCAGGACATTTCCGAGATGTGGATCAGGCCTTCGATGCCAGGCTCCAGTTCGACGAATGCACCGTAGTCGGTGATATTCGTGACGGTACCGGAAATCTTCTTGCCTTCCGGATACTTGGCCTGGATGCCATCCCAGGGATCGCTCTCGAGCTGCTTCATGCCGAGCGAGATGCGGTGGGTTTCCTGGTTGATGCGGATGATCTGAACCTTGACCTGCTGGCCGATGGACAGGATTTCCGACGGATGGTTGACGCGGCGCCATGCCATGTCGGTCACGTGCAGCAGACCATCGATGCCGCCGAGGTCGACGAACGCACCGTAATCGGTGATGTTCTTGACGACGCCGTCGACAACCTGGCCTTCTTCAAGGTTCTGAACGATTTCAGAACGCTGTTCGGCACGGGACTCTTCAAGCACGGTACGACGCGATACGACGATGTTGCCGCGGCGCTTGTCCATCTTGAGGATTTCGAAGGGCTGCGGGTTGTGCATCAGCGGGGTGACGTCGCGGATCGGGCGGATGTCGACCTGGCTGCGTGGCAGGAAGGCGATAGCGCCGTCGAGATCGACGGTGAAGCCGCCCTTGACCTGATTGAAGATCACGCCTTCGACGCGCTCACCGGCTTCGAACTTGGCTTCAAGCTTGACCCAGCTTTCTTCGCGGCGAGCCTTCTCGCGCGACAGAACAGCTTCACCGAGGGCATTTTCGATGCGCTCGACATAAACTTCGACTTCATCGCCGACCTTCAGCTGGCCGTCCTTGGAGCGGGCGCCGAATTCCTTGAGAGCGATGCGTCCTTCGACCTTCAGGCCGACGTCGACAACCGCAACATCCTTTTCGATGGCGGTGACGATACCCTTGGTGACGTAGCCTTCTGCCAGATCGTGCGTGGCAAAGGACTCTTCGAGAAGGGATGCAAAATCCTCACGTGAGGGGGAAGCTACAGACATAAAATCTCCTGGCGTGTCCGGAAAGGTCTGGACACTATGCGCCGGTGGGTTTGTGTTGAACGGGCCTGGATCCAGTCCGCCCTCTTGATCGAGAGCAATCCGGCGCGGGGACGGAATTCCAAGCTTATAAGGCAAAAGCGGCATCTCGTGCATGAGCACGGGAAAGCCGCTGTCATTTAGGCGTTTCGGCTCAGTTCGGCATCGATGATCGTTTTTGCCGCCTGAAACGCCGCCTCTATACTCATTTCCGAGGTATCAAGCAAGAGTGCGTCTTCAGCCGGCTTCAACGGACTGTCTGCACGTCGCATGTCGCGCTCGTCGCGTCGCTTCACATCCTCGAATATTTCCGCGTAATCAGCTGTTACGCCGTTCGCAACGACCTCGTCATATCTCCGCCTTGCGCGCACTTCCGGTGATGCCGTCACGTAGAATTTCACAGGCGCATCAGGACATACAACGGTGCCGATGTCCCGGCCATCGAGGACAGTTCCCGGCATCTTCCGCGAGAACGTCCGCTGCGCTTCGACAAGCGCCCGTCTGACGGCGGGCATGACGGCAATCTTCGAAGCCGCCTCACCCACGTCATGTCTTGACAGTACAGTCCTGTCGAGGTTCGCAAGGTCAAGCTCCGCTGCCATCCTTGCCGCGGCCGCCGCATCATCGAGAGGCAGCCCGGCATCGAGCAGAGCCTTTGCCGTGGCGCGATAGGTCAGGCCCGTATCGAGATGGTGGAAGCCGTATTGCCCGGCAATCAGCCGTGACAATGTTCCCTTTCCGGCAGCAGCCGGCCCGTCGATGGCGATGATCATGGCCCTATCCCACTCCGACATCAGTCATTTTTGCCGTAGTGCCGGACAAGCTCGGCCATTTCGGCTGCATCCGCGTCGCCACTTGCGGTCAGCCCCTCGATAACGCCCTGCCGATCTGCGGCGGATCTGTTCTGGCTGACCTTCCATTTCCCGTCGATCGCCGCGATGTCGATCTCGATACCGATGATGCCCTTGATCTGGGAGGCGATAAATTGGTCGGGCGCATCGCCGACCTTCCAGGGCTCAGTGCGATGATCCTCCTGCCCTCGTGTCAGCGCCTCGATCTGCGCCCTGATCCAGGCCGGATCGTCGATGACCCGTGCCGGGCCTCTAACCTGGACGATGGCATAGTTCCACGTTGGCACGACTTTCTCGGTCTCGCGTTTCGTCTGATACCACGACGGCGTCACGTAGGAATGCACGCCCTGGAAGACGACAAGCACGGGCGCCCCATCGCGAATATCCTGCCACTGGCTGTTGGCCCTGGCGACATGCAGCTGCAGCCGCCCCTTCGGTCCACTGGTTGGGTCGAGATGAAAGGGAACGGCGTTGGCGACCGGCCCCTCGGCCCCCGTCGAGATCAGTAATCCGAGCGGCTGGGCACGGATCAGAGCATGCTGGACGGCAAGATCGTCCTCACGGAAATGCGGTGGTTGATACATTGCCTACCCCTAAGTCTCACCCGTTGTTCGATCTGAAGTCGATCCTTGAACAGCCGAAGATCCAAACGATTGTGGTCGCTTCGGGTCGTTAACATATGCGGTTTGCCACGTCATCCGACACGATGCGAGAATGCCTTTTCTGCCTGGCGAAAGTTTGGCTTTGACAGAGGCAGTCACAACGACTATGGGGACCGGCTTGTAATTTACCTTATAACGCCGATCTAGACGGCATTGCCGAAATTTTATCGGCCATTCATGAGGCTTTGACAGTGGCGAAAGCGGAACTTGGAACAAAACGTACCGATCCGGACACCGGCAAGAAGTTCTACGATCTGAACCGGGATCCGGTTGTGTCGCCCTATAGCGGCAAATCCTGGCCCTTGTCCTTCTTCGAGGAAACCTCCGCGGCGAAGGAAATTCCAGAAGAGGAAGAGGTGGCCGAGGTCGATACCGAGAACACGGAAGTCGAGCTGGTTTCGCTCGAAGACGCCGATGAGGCAGCGGCTGGCGACGACATTCCCGATATCGGCGACGACGAAGTCGAGATCGACGGCGATGATGATGATGACACCTTCCTTGCGCCTGACGAAGACGATGACGACGACGATATGAGCGACATTATCGGCGTCACGGGCGACGACGACGAAGTCTGATAGACATCCTTCGGCCCGGATGATGCGAAAAGTGTCCGGGCCGAGATTTTTCGGCTTGCTATCTTTCATAACGGGAAGTAATAAGCCGCCACCCCGATGGGCAAAGCGCTCGGAAGGGTCCCAGGCCGGCCAGACCGGACCATTTCGATGGGGCTATAGCTCAGCTGGGAGAGCGCTTGCATGGCATGCAAGAGGTCAGCGGTTCGATCCCGCTTAGCTCCACCAAATCTTCCGAATCACTTCCAGGTAGTATAAATTTTTTCGCATCTGCGAAACGTGAAGTATTTTGGGTTTATTATCCCAAAGGAGTAGAAGCGACGGCGAGCAGGTCTCCCGGATGGCGCTGAACTCGACAAATCAATTGTTCAGATAAAGTGGCGCAGGTTCCCCATTTGGCGCTTTCACAACAGGGTTTCCGCTAAAGCGGGACGCCAAGGGCTCATCGCAGCAAAAAACAGTCAAGATCTGCCTTGTTGTTGATAGAAAACGGAAATTTCTCCTTCCCGTTGATCGTTCCTCGCGCATAGCCCGAAATGCTGAATTGTTTTAAGTGCCGTCTTCCCCCTAAAATTAACGGGTCAGCTGTCCGGAGCAACATCGAGGCTCATGGCTCCACGTAACGAGAGTGATGTTTTTAACACGGTGTAAAACCATCGGTCTCGTGCCCAAATAAGTCGCATTGCAGCATAAAACGCAATGTGCTAATTCAACCAAGAATAAAAATAACAAAAGATACGAAATAAGAGGCAGAGGAAGCGCCTTTCAATTTAGACTTGTGACCATTGTATGTCGGGATTGGAAGTACATGCGGAAAATATCCTCTAATGAAATTACGAGAAATCGGAAGATACTGTCGGTATCCAGGATATTTGGTTATGTTTTTGCGATAATGCTTATCACCATCATGGCGATGGCGATGATTCCGAACCAGTTTTTCATTGTCTCGACAAAGGCAGTTATTAACGCCCCGGTGCAACTCATAGCCGCGCCGATCTATGGTCGCGTCGACAAGATATCACTCCAGGTTGGTCAGGTGGTGAACCCCGGCGATGTGACGGCAACGGTTTCCAATCCAAACCAGGATCAGACTTCGCTGACCGGCTTGCGCCTCGAAAAGATCGACCTTGCTGAAAAGATGAATAATCAGACCGCTGTTGTCGACCAGCGCAAGGCGCAACTCGCCACCGTGGTGGCGCAGATCGAAGACGTGAAAAAGGGCGTGCTCAGCGAACTGGCGGCCGTCATTGAAAATGCCCAATCCAACGTCCAGTCCTATCAGGCCAAGCTCAGCGAACAGGACGCTCTGTTGCTGCGTCAGACGACCATGGTCAAGAAGGGCATGATGTCGGAAATGAGCGTCGAGCCCCAGCGCCAGAAGCGCAACGCCGCGCAATATGATCTCGATTCGGCAAATGGCGAAGTCCGCCGCAACCAGATCATCCGCAGCCTGGTCGAAAGAAATATCTATACCGGCGGACCTGTTGCCGGAAATCTGCTGACGCTCGAGATGCAGCGCACCAAGATTGCCGGCGAAATCGATGAGGACCAGATCGGTATCAATCAAATGACCGTTCGTCAGGGCCAGGTGGATAATCTGATCGCCCGCGAAGAGGGCAGGCTCGGAAACACGGGCGCAGCCAATGTGGTCGCCGAACAGCATGGGCAGGTCGTGAGCGTCGATGCGTCCTCCGGCGACTTCCTGGTTCAGGGCCAGCCGGTCGCGCGGTCGCTGGATTGCAAGGAGGCTTTCGCGGCTGCCGTTTACGAAAGTCGCGACGTCTCCGAGCTGGAAATCGGCACTCCGGCGATGATCAATTTCCGGAGCCTCGGGATAAAGCGTGCGGCGCACATCTACAAGATCGTGCGCTATTTCTCCTCTGGCACGCAAAACCGCTATTTTGAAAAATTCCCCAAGGCAGAGGGCAACGAAGTCTACGTGCTCCTGAAGCTGGATGACAAGGCGCCGGGCTCTGACACGCTCGCCAAGCAAAGCGACGATAAGTTCTTCGGCTGTCATGTCGGCGAAGAGGTGATCGTATCGCTGGGCGAATCGATCGTCTCGAAGCTGATGCGCTATTCCAAGGAGGCTGTTGCGGAATTGACGCCCTCGTCCGCAACAAGGCTTTCAGCCTCAACGATCTTCGACAGGGTGACCGGGCAGAGCTCGGTTGTTCTGAAAACCGTAGATCGTTGATACCGGGCCGGGTGATGCGTACCGAAAGGGTGTGTCCGATGTTGAGCCATCCGCCAAGACTGTCTGCCCCCAGCTCCCATTGGCGCAGAGCAAGTTTGGGGATTGTCGCGTTTGCTGCGCGAGCAGCGTTCCTTGCCGCCCTGCTGCCGCCCGGAGCCTTTTCCGCCGATGCCGCTCCGGACGGGGTGCGCCAGGCCCTTGCCTGCGCGATCTGCGAGGGCATCGTCAACGACATGACCGGCCCGCCGACGCAGCCGTTCTTCTTTCGGAGCTTCGAGCCCGCCAATGGCGGCTCTGCCCTTCATCCAGCCTTGGAAAATACCGGCTTCATCTATGACAATGCTCTAGCGATGATGACGCTCTACGGCTGCAATCGTAAAGACGAGGCCCGCCGCGTTGCCGACGCTTTCGTGCTCGCCGTCGAGACCGACCGCCATTACCACGACGGCCGGCTGCGCAACGCCTATCGCTCAGGCCCCGTTGCCGTCGACAAGCAAGGCATCCTTTTGCCTGGCTACTGGAGCACGGCAAGCAATTCCTGGGTCGAAGATGGCTATCAGGTGGGATCCGCCACCGGCAGCACGGCCTGGGGCGCGCTGGCCTTGCTGATGGCCTATGAACAGACCGATCAGAAGGCCTACCTGGACGCTGCCAGCAAGATTATGGACTGGATCCACAAGAATACCTTCGACCAGAAGGGGAAGGGTTATTTCGGCGGCTTCTTCGGCCATGAGCCGACGCCGGACCGAATGACCTGGAAATCGACGGAGCACAATCTCGACGTTTACGCAGCCGACGCCTGGTTGGCGCGGGTGGATACCGGCGGAGATTGGAGCCGCTATGCCGATAGCGCCGAATCCTTTGTGAAGAGCATGTGGGACAATGGCGAGGGGCGCTTCTATATCGGGACGCTGCCGGACACTTCATCTCCAAACGCGGGTATGTCGGGCCTCGATGCCGAGCTGTGGCCGTTGATTGCGGTCCCGAGCCTGAAGGACAAGGCCGAGCGCACGCTTGCCTGGACCGAGGTCAATCACGGCGTTCCTGGCGGCTTCGACTTCAACAACGACCGCGACGGCATATGGCTTGAGGGTACGGCCCAGGCAGCCCTCGTCTTCCGGCTGACCGGTCACCCCGAAAAAGCCGACCCGTTGTTCGAGACCATAAAACAGCAGCTCGCGCCCGACGGACTGATCTACGCCACCGTCAACGAGCAACTGACGACCGGCCTGCAGGTCGGCCCGAACTCCACGCCCGGTGATTTTAAATATTACCGGCTCCCCCACGTGGGAGCAACCGGCTGGGCTGCGCTTGCCGCTCTCGACATCAATCCATTTGTCGGCCTGAAAGGTCGCAAGACTGCGAACGAGGATGATCCATGTCCCCAGAAATAGTAACCCTGTCCGATTCAATCCTCTTCTGCGCGGTCGCCATTCTCCTCATCCTCGCCTGCTCGCTTTTTCTCGATAGCCGCAAGGCCAGCGACCGTATCCTGTTCGGTACGATCCTCATCGTGATGCTGCTGAACTACCTGTTCTTCCGTGCGACCCGGACGTTGCCGGAACTTGACGGCAGCGCCTATTCGCTGTGGCCACGCATCTACATCGCCTTCGAGACGATCATCATTTTCTATACGATCCTGTCGATCGTCTTCTTTTTCCGCCGGACGGACCACAGCGGCAAGGCAGATGAGAGCGAGCGGATGATTTCCGGGATGGAAACGCCGCCGGCAGTCGACGTGTTTATCTGCACCTATAATGAAGAGCTGCCGATCCTCGAGCGAACCATCCTTGCCGCCAAGGTCATCGACTATGCAAACTATACCGTCTGGGTTCTGGACGACGGTCGCCGCGACTGGCTGCGGGAATATTGCGAGGAGGTTGGCGTCAGCTATCTCCGTCGCGACGACAATGTCGGCGCCAAGGGCGGCAACATCAACAATGCCTTGCGCCAGTCTGCCGGGGCGAACGCGCCTTATATTCTCATCCTCGATGCGGACTTCGCACCGCAGCGATCCATCCTGAAACGCACGATCGGCCAGTTTTCCGATCCGAACATCGGCCTGATCCAGACCCCGCAATTCTATTATAATCCTGATCCCGTTCAGCATAACCTGCTGGCGAGCAAGGCATGGGTCGACGACCAGCGCATTTTCTTCGATGTCATGCAGCCGTCCAAGGATGGCTGGGGTGCGGCTTTCTGCGTCGGCACATCCTGCATCGTCCGTCGCGATGCGCTGGAGTTGATCGGCGGCATGCCACAGGAGACCGTGACCGAAGACATCCATCTCACTTACCGGCTGATGCAAAAGGGCCTGCGGACACGCTGGCTGAACGAGCGCCTCAGCGTCGGCCTTTCGGCCGAAACGCTGTCCGGCTACATAACCCAGCGCTGCCGTTGGTGTCTCGGCACGATCCAGGTCGCGCTGCTGAGAGACGGCCCCTTCCTTGGCCGCGGCTATACCTTCATGCAGCGCCTCCATTATTTCCATGGCCTGCTGTTCTGGTTCTGCCGACCGTTCATTCTGCTGCTTCTGGCAGCGCCGATCCTTTACTATTTCATGGGGTTGCCGGCGATCCTGATGGAGCCTGAGGCATTCTTCATGTACGCGCTGCCGATGGTCGGCGGCATGTGGGCGTTCCACTACTGGGTATCGGATCGACGGAGCTTGCCGCTGTTTACCGAAGTGTCGCAGATGGTCGCCGCCATCCCGATCACGGTCGCGATCTTCCATGCCGTCCTGCGGCCATTCGGCCGCCCGTTCAAGGTTACCGCAAAGGGAGAGGACCGCAGCCAGGTCACCGTCCTCTATCCTCTTGCGTTCGTCTTCCTGTCCATCATCGTTCTGACTTTCGTCGGCATGCTGAACGGCCCGCTGCTCAATACCTACCACGCGTTGGACGGTTTCAGCGTCGCCTGGGGCATGGTCGTGATGATCTACGCGTTCGTGTCGATGCTCGTCTGCATCGAGCTGCCGCGCATCCCTCTCGACGATATCCGCTTTCCCCTAGCGCTTCGTACCCGCGTCGGCTACGGCAACAGCGCCACAGCCTGCATGGTCGAGGAAATATCGGTCCATGAGGCACAAATGGTCATCCCCGAAATGCGTGTCGCCAAGCTCGTCGATCCCGGTGATCTGCTGATCTTTAGCCCGTTTCAGGATCTTGATGTTGTCGGTCGCGTTTCTGCTGCCGACCATCTTCGATCGCGCTTTACTCTTTCGATCGTCGCGCTGAAGGACAGGCGCAACGGCGGCGAGATCAGAAAGACGCCTGAGGCCGTGCGCGAGACCATGATCGAGCGCCTGTTTAGCGAGATGCCGGAAGCAATGCCGGCGCGGGCTCATCCGCGCGCCGCGCTCTCAGGCCTGATGCAGCGGATGTTTGGCAAGCCGGATGGCCTGATGATTAACGACGAGACCGTTGCGGTGGTGGCGCCGATAGAAGCGCCAACACACACGGCGGAGATCATTCCCCTGGTTACCGAACCCCGGCGCCGACTGTGGAAGCGAGCCGGTCAGACCGTCGGCGCGCCAGCATGGAGCACATCGTAGCTATGAAACGATCGGGTCTGGTCAAGAGCATCTGCTGAGGTCTAGCATCAGCCGTGAAGCAACTCATTCCGAATCGACCATGACCAGACAGCGCCGTCGCAGCCTCATCAAGATCCGCCGAAAGGCGACCGGCCTGGTTCTTGCCGGATCTATTGCCTTCCTTGCCGGCATGACCGATGCGGTCGGCCTGGTGCTGAGTGGCGATTTCGTTTCGTTCATGACTGGGAATACGACGCGAGCGGCCATCGCGCTTGCCGCCGGCGACCTGCGACACGGGCTTGTGCTGCTATTTGCCATCCTCGCCTTCGTTGCGGGCAACGCGCTTGGCGTCGTCCTTGCTCGCGCGGTGCCGCGCCGCACGTTCGTCGTGCTCGCAAGCGTCAGCATCACCCTTGCCGTCGCCTCAATGCTTTCCGCGCCAGCGATGTTGCTCGCTCAGTTCTATCTCATCGTGCTGGCAATGGGCATGGTCAATGCCGCGGTCGAGCATATCGAGGGTTTGCCGATTGGTCTGACCTATGTGACGGGTGCGCTTTCGCGTTTCGGGCGCGGTATCGGCCGCTTTCTGATGGGAGATCGCGATATCGCCTGGACGATCCAGATCGTGCCGTGGGCCGGAATGCTGGCCGGTGCCGTTCTCGGAGCGGTGCTTGTGCACCAATTCGGCGCAGAGGCACTCTGGTTTGTCTCAATGGTCGCACTTCTCGTCGCGATCGGCACCCTTTTCATCCCACGCCCGCTGCAGCAGCGCTTCGGTCATCGCATCGCAATCGCGCCAGCAGCCAGGAAAGTCGCGAGATAGCTGTCCTTTGAATGGCATAAGAATCTGCTAGGAGAGGCAAGGTGCAACAGGAGATGACCGTGTGTTCCTGATTTCTAAACTCGTCTGGATTTTGGGTCAGCCTCTTTCGCTCGCATTTTTCTTCGCGACGCTCGCTTTCCTTGCGGCGTTGCTGCGGTGGCGCAGGTTGGGGGTTGCAACGTCAGCACTTTCGGTCGCAATTCTGTTTACCGCCCTCTTTACTTCGACCGGTGCCTATCTGGTTCAGGGGCTCGAGGATCGCTTTCCAAAGCATGCTGGTGATCCCGTCGACCTCAAATGCATGATCGTTCTCGGTGGCGCCTTCGATACAGTCGTCACGACGTCGCGCGGCGGCTACGATCTTGATGCCGCGGGCGACAGGTTCGTCGAGGCGTTGCGCCTGGCGCAGAAATATCCGCAGGCTCGTATCCTGGTATCTGGCGGAGATGGATCGATTACCGGCAATTATGAGGGCGACGCCGTCATATCGGAGCGCATGTTCAAAGCCTTTGGCCTCGATAGCTCCAGGCTCGTCGAGGACAAGGATTCGCGGACGACCTTCGAGAACGCGATCAATACGAAGGCGCTTCTTGCAAGTAATAGCATGTCCAACTGCCTGCTGATTACATCAGGTTTTCATATGCCGCGCTCAATGGGCATTTTCCGCAAGCTTGGCATCGACGTCGTGCCATGGCCGGTCGACTATCGTTCCAGCGGCAAGGAATATCTGCGCCTGGATGCGTCGCAGCCGTCGCTGAATGTCGCCCTGCTGTCGACCGCGGTCAGGGAATGGATCGGCCTTGTCGGCTATTATTTTTCCGGTCGCACGTCGGAATTTTACCCGGGACCGTAACCCCCCGCCGACATCGCGCTACTTTTTCGAGATCGTTACGAATTTGGTGCCGCGCACCCGCACGGTGATCTCGCAGGGTTCGGTGTCGGTGCGGTCGCAAAAATGCGGATGCATCTTCATGACCAGAACCATGTTGCCGAAGCGCTGGATGAAGTCGTAGCCGTAGATTCGTGCCGTCGCGACCATGAAATATCCGCCCTCGGCCACTTGAAGGTAGAAGTTGCGCGGGCAGCCCTCGTCGGTGCAGTCGGGACCCTTCTCGCCCTTGCAGGTGATTTCGCCCTCATTGATGACGACATCCTTCAGCCCGTCATTGTTGATGTCCTGTTCGGTTGCAAACCCCTCGCCGAAGCTTACCTCACCGCCGCAGCGCTTGTTGAAATGGTCTCTCTCAAAAGCGGCGGGGTCTGGCATCAGGGATTGCTGGGCTTGCACGACGGCAGGCGTGACCACAAGTGCGATCACGTTCAGGATCACGATCAATAGCGATTTCACAGTCAGTCGTTCCTCTTAGAATGCCGTGCCGCAACGTATGGCGATGGCAGATGTGCGATCTTAGGCTTCACTGCTTGCGCCGCCCTTGCCGCCGTGATCCATTCCGACGAATATTCCGACAGCCACCCACCGGAGCAGCCGATGTCTCTTCTTATCTTCCTGGATTACGCCGGTGTTGCTGTCTTTGCCGCGACCGGTGCGCTGTCCGCCTCCCGCAAGCAGCTGGACCTCATCGGATATCTGTTCCTGGCAGCAGTCACCGGTATCGGCGGCGGGACGCTAAGAGACGTGGTCCTTGGGCGTGTCCCTGTCTTCTGGGTGCTGAACCCAACCTATATCCTGGTCTGCTGCGTCGTTGGCGCCGTCGTTTTCTTCACCGCCCATATGTTTGAATCGCGTTACCGGCTGCTGATCTGGCTCGATGCTATCGGTCTTTCGGCCTATTGCGTCATGGGCGCGGCCAAGGGGCTTGCTGCGACCGGTTCTCCGACCGTGGCGATCGTCACCGGAACGCTAACGGCGACATTCGGCGGCATATTGCGCGATCTACTTGCCAACGAGCCGTCCGTGCTGCTGCGTCCCGAAATCTACGTGACGGCAGCGCTTGCGGGCGCCTCCGTCTTTACCCTGGCCAACGCGACGCCCATGCCTCTCTATGCCTCGTCCGCTCTCGGCGTCGCTGCGGCATTCGCGGTGCGCGGCGGCGCTCTATGGTTCGGGTGGACGTTCCCGAGCTACAAGCCAAGGGCGGGCAGGCATCCGGACGAAGTGATGTAAGGGCGGCGGCTTGAGCAATTCGGGGAAAAGTGCGAAGCGGTTTTCGCTAGGAATTGCGTCAAAACAAACAGATAGAGCTGTGAAGCACGTCCATGAAACGATGAACCGCTCTAACTCTCAGCTTTGCTTGGCGCGAAGCCGGATGACGACGTCGACATGCGCGATTTCCATGCCCGGAGGCGGCTCGGGCAGATTGTCGATCGTCAGATTGCTGATCGGTATGTCGAGTACCTCATTGTGGCCCTCGATGAAGAAGTGGTGATGGTCGGACACATTGGTGTCGAAATAGGTCCTGGCGCTCTCGACGGCGAGCACGCGAATGAGCCCCGCCTCGGTAAACTGGTGGAGCGTATTGTAGACTGTGGCGAGCGAGACGGGCACATGCGCGGCGACCGCTTCTTCATGCAGCTCCTCGACCGTCAGATGTCGGTCGCCCTTTGCAAACAGGAGCTCGCCGAGCGCCACGCGCTGCCGGGTCGGCCTGAGACCTGCCGTGCGCAGCCTGGTCTCGATAGCGATATTGGCTTCAGCCGCCATTCAAAGGAGCTCCGGATTCCTGATGTCACGCGATGTTGACCTGAGCATATAACTTTTGCGCGCCCGGCTTTCAATAGTTTCGATGGGGACAAGAATGTGCCATTGGCCGCAAAATAGGGCTATTCGTGCATTTGCCTCTGGCAGCAGCCTTGGCCTTCCTGTATGCGACCACCAAATAACACCGTACTGCTTGTTCAGCTGGCCGGCCGAAATACAGTATGTCGCGCTTGCGCTTCATTTTCTGCCGGACTTGAACTAGCTTCACCATCCATCGGCACTTTGCGGGGGAAACGGAACTTTTATGACGACGAAACCATCCAGCTTCACCTATAGCGAACTCTTGAGCTGCGCCCGCGGCGAACTGTTCGGCCCGGGCAATGCGCAACTGCCGTTACCGCCTATGCTGATGGTCCATCGCATTACCGACATTTCCGAAACGGGCGGCGCTTTTGACAAAGGCTATATCCGCGCCGAATACGATGTGCGCCCGGATGACTGGTACTTCCCATGCCATTTTGCAGGCAACCCCATCATGCCCGGCTGCCTCGGCCTGGACGGCATGTGGCAGCTGACGGGCTTTTTTCTCGGCTGGCTCGGAGAGCCGGGCCGCGGCATGGCGCTTTCGACCGGCGAAGTGAAGTTCAAGGGCATGGTTCGTCCGTCCACGAAGCTCCTTGAGTACGGCATCGACTTCAAACGCGTGATGCGCGGCCGAATGGTGCTCGGCACTGCCGACGGCTGGATGAAGGCCGACGGCGAGGAAATCTACCGGGCAACCGACCTGCGCGTCGGTTTGTCCAAGGACAAGGCTGAGTGATGGCGGCTGAGGCGCGGCATGATAGGTGCTGCACCCTGCGCATAGATTCGACAATAAGGAAAAGGTCCAACACATGAGACGGGTAGTTGTCACAGGTCTTGGTATTGTCTCTTCGATCGGGAATGATGCCGCGGAAGTTGCCGCCTCGCTGCGCGAGACAAAGTCAGGCATTTCATTTTCAAAGGATTTCGCCGACCATGGTTTCAAGTGCCAGGTCTGGGGACGCCCGTCGCTGGATCCGACCGAGCTGGTCGATCGCCGCGCCATGCGCTTCCTGTCGCAGGGCGGCGCCTGGAACCACGTCGCCATGAAGCAGGCGATTGCCGATTCAGGTCTCGAAGAGGCTGAGATCACCAGCGAGCGCACCGGCATCATCATGGGTTCCGGCGGTCCGTCGACCCGCACGATCATCGAGGCTGCCGAGATCACTGAAAAGAACAACAGCCCGAAGCGCATCGGCCCCTTTGCCGTGCCGAAGGCCATGTCCTCGACGGCGTCGGCCACGCTTGCCACCTGGTTCAAGATCCACGGCGTCAACTATTCGATTTCTTCGGCCTGCTCGACCTCCGCCCATTGCATCGGCAATGCGACCGAAATGATCCAGTGGGGCAAGCAGGACGTCATGTTCGCTGGCGGCCACGAGGACCTCGACTGGTCGATGTCGAACCTCTTCGACGCCATGGGCGCTATGTCGTCGAAGTATAACGACACGCCGGATACCGCCTCTCGCGCCTATGACGTCAGCCGTGACGGCTTCGTCATCGCCGGTGGTGCCGGCGTACTGGTTCTCGAAGAGTTGGAACACGCCAAAGCCCGAGGCGCAAAGATCTACGCCGAAGTCGTCGGCTATGGCGCCACTTCGGACGGCTACGACATGGTCGCTCCCTCCGGCGAAGGTGCTGCACGCTGCATGCGCCAGGCCATTGCGACGGTGAAGTCCGATATCGACTATATCAACACCCACGGCACCTCGACGCCGGTCGGCGACAGCAAGGAAATCGGCGCTATCCGCGAGGTGTTCGGCGCCAAGATCCCGCCTATCCAGTCCACCAAATCACAGACAGGGCATTCGCTCGGCGCTGCCGGCGTCCAGGAATCGATCTATTCGATCCTGATGATGCAGGAGCGCTTTATCGGCGAGAGCGCCCATATCACCGAACTCGACCCGGAATTTGAAGGCGTGCCGATCGTTAGAAAGCGCATCGACAATCCCAAGATCGACACGGTTCTTTCCAACTCGTTCGGCTTCGGTGGCACCAACGCCACGCTCGTGTTCCAGCGCTACAACGGATAACCCAATGACCGGAATAATGCACGGCAAGCGCGGCCTCATCATGGGTGTCGCAAACAATCATTCCATCGCATGGGGTATTGCAAAAGCGCTGGCGGCTGAGGGGGCGGAACTCGCCTTCACCTATCAGGGCGAGGCGCTCGGCAAGCGCGTCAAGCCGCTGGCGGCCGAAGTCGGCTCGGATTTCGTCGTGCCCTGCGACGTCGAGGACATCGTCTCCGTCGATGCCGCCATGGACGAATTGCGGGCCCGCTGGGGCAAGTTGGACTTCCTGGTGCATGCGATCGGCTTTTCCGACAAGAATGAGCTGAAGGGCCTCTACGCCAACACCACGCGCGAGAACTTCACCCGCACCATGGTGATTTCCTGCTTCTCCTTCACAGAGGTCGCAAAGCGCGCGGCAAGCATGATGGACGACTGCGGCAGCATCCTGACGCTGACCTATAACGGCTCCGCGCGCGTCATCCCGAACTACAACGTCATGGGCGTGGCCAAGGCAGCCCTTGAAGCGTCAGTGCGCTACCTCGCCGCCGACTACGGTCCGCGCGGCATACGCGTCAACGCGATCTCGGCCGGCCCGATCCGCACGCTTGCCGGTGCCGGCATTTCGGACGCGCGCGCCATCCTGTCGTGGAACCAGCACAACGCGCCGCTGCGTAAGACGGTGACGATCGATCACGTCGGCAGCTCGGCGCTCTATCTCCTGTCGGACCTGTCGGCCGGCGTCACCGGTGAGATTCACCATGTCGATGCCGGCTACAACATCACTTCGATGCCGACACTCGAAACATTGACCCGGGCCGACGCCGAATAAGGCCACCGGCAAGCACGAAAAAAGGCGCAGATCGATCTGCGCCTTTTTTAATGTCTATGGCTTCCCGCCGGATCGTGCAATCAGCTCTCTGGCCGACCACACCCGCTGCCAGAAACCGCTACTTGCGCGCCCAGAGCACCTTAAAACGGGCGTTACGGCAGGTTTCGCCGTGCTCCTTGAAGTGCTCTGCCAGCACCGGCTCGTAGGGCAGGCCGCGATTGGCGACGAGCATGAGGCGGCCGTTGCCGCGCAGCGCTGAGGCCGCGGTCTTGATCATTGCAGCGCCCAGCGCGGGATCGGCGGCATGGCCCTCATGGAAGGGCGGGTTCATGATGACAAGGTCGTACTTGTCCCGGACAGGCTCTCCTGCCAGATCGTGCCAGAAGAAGCGCGCAGTGACCGCCGGGCAGTTTCTTGCCAGGTTGGCCTTGGCAGCCTGCAGCGATGCATGGTCGGCCTCATAGAGGTCGATACGGCCGAGCCTCGGTGACTTGGCCGCCATTTCGACGGAGAGGTAACCCCAGCCTGCACCGAAATCGGCAACGTCGCCGGTGAAATCGGTCGGCAGGCGCGATGCCAACAATTCGGATCCCGCATCGACGCGATCATGGGAGAACATCCCCGCCGCCGCCACAAAGCGTCCCTCGACATTCGCGGCCTTCTTTTCAAACTTTGCAAGCAAAGGCGCGATGTCGTCGGGGCGGCCGAACCAGAAGGCGACGCCGTGGTATTTCGGCATGTAATCAACCGCAACGGCCAAGCCTTCGACGCGCTTGCGCAGCGGCTGGATACCGTCTTCCTTGCCGCCGGCAACGACGATCAGCCCGCCAAGCTTCACGCGCGAGATTGCCTCCGCAAGATTGCCCTCGTTCTCGCCCTTGTGCTTGGTGCAAAGGATGAGCGCGCCATCGTAGTCCTCGCCTTCGATCTCAGGGGTGGCCTCGACCCGTTGGGCGAGAAGCTGCCGGTGAAGCGGACGGAAGCCCTGAACGGCGGTCAGCGCCGCCCCGAAGCCTTCAGGTAGCGAGAAACCGGCTTCTGCGCCGAGAAAGAGCATGCGCTCGCCTTCGCCTGGAACGGCGACCGTGCCGGAGGCGAAGGGATGGAACAGGGTCTTAAGCGCGTCGCGGCTCATGATGTCATCTCGTCTTGCAGGGGTAGATCGAATACGGGCAGGGCAGATAGAAAAAGGGCGCGGAATTTGTCCCGCGCCCCGGAAATCAGGTGAAGGCGCGGCTTATTCGGCCGCTTCTTCCTTTTTCTTGTCGGCAGGAATTTCCTTGCCGGTTTCCTGGTCGACAACCTTCATGGAAAGGCGAACCTTGCCGCGCTCGTCGAAGCCGAGAAGCTTGACCCAGACCTTCTGGCCTTCCTTGACGACGTCGGTCGTCTTGGCGACGCGGTCGGAAGCGAGCTGCGAGATGTGCACGAGACCGTCGCGGGCGCCGAAGAAGTTGACGAAGGCGCCGAAATCTGCGGTCTTGACAACAGTTCCTTCGTAGACCTGGTTGATTTCAGGTTCCGCAACGATCGAGTGGATCCACTTGCGGGCGGCTTCGATTTCCTTGCCGGAAGCAGAGGCGATCTTGACCGTGCCATCGTCCTCGATGTTGATCTTGGCGCCGGTCTTTTCGACGATTTCGCGGATGACCTTGCCGCCAGAGCCGATGACTTCACGGATCTTATCGACCGGTATGTTCATCACTTCGATGCGCGGTGCGAATTCGCCGAGCTGGCCGCGGCTCTCGGAGATCGCCTTGCCCATTTCCGTGAGGATGTGCAGACGGCCGCCCTTTGCCTGGTTCAGGGCGACATTCATGATCTCTTCGGTGATGCCTTCGATCTTGATGTCCATCTGAAGGGCGGTGATGCCGCCTTCGGTGCCGGCAACCTTGAAGTCCATGTCGCCGAGATGATCCTCGTCACCGAGGATGTCGGAGAGAACCGCGAAGCGATCGTCTTCCTTAATCAGGCCCATGGCGATGCCGGCAACCGGCTTCGACAACGGAACGCCCGCATCCATCAGCGCCAGCGAGGTGCCGCAGACGGTAGCCATCGACGAGGAGCCGTTGGATTCGGTGATCTCGGAGACCACGCGCAGCGTGTAGGGGAACTGCTCTGCCGTCGGAAGCATCGGGCGGATGGCGCGCCAAGCAAGCTTGCCATGGCCGATTTCGCGGCGGCCCGGGGAGCCCATGCGGCCTGTTTCGCCAACCGAGTAGGGAGGGAAGTTGTAATGCAGAAGGAAGCGTTCCTTGTACATGCCGGTCAGGCTGTCGACATACTGCTCGTCTTCGCCGGTGCCGAGCGTAGCAACGACGATTGCCTGCGTTTCACCGCGTGTGAACAAGGCCGAGCCGTGCGTGCGCGGCAGCACACCGACTTCCGAGACGATCGGGCGAACGGTCGATAGGTCGCGGCCGTCGATGCGGCTCTTGGTGTCGAGGATGTTCCATCTGACGATCTTGGCTTGGAGGTGCTTGAAGACGGCACCGATGACTTCGGCCGAATACTTGGCTTCCTGGCCTTCCGGGAAGAAATGCGCCTTCACCTTGGCCTTGACGGCGTCGACGGCAGCATAGCGCTCTGCCTTCTGGGTGTTCTTGTAGGCGGTGCGGAGTTCGGCTTCAGCCATGCCGAGCATTTCTGCTTCGAGCGCCGAATAGTCTTCCGGGTTGAAATCGCGCGGTTCCTTGGCAGCGACTTCCGCGAGCTTGATGATCGCGTCGATGACGGGCTGGAAGCCGCGATGGCCGAACATGACGGCGCCGAGCATGATTTCTTCCGAAAGCTCCTTAGCTTCCGACTCGACCATCAGGACGGCTTCCTGCGTGCCGGCAACGACGAGGTCGAGAGAGCTCTCGTCCATCTCGTCGATATGCGGGTTCAGCACATATTCGCCGTTGATGTAGCCGACGCGTGCGCCGCCGATCGGGCCCATGAATGGAACGCCGGAAAGCGTCAGCGCGGCAGAGGTCGCGACCATCGACAGAATGTCCGGATCGTTCTCGAGATCGTGCTGAACGACAGTGACGACAACCTGGGTGTCGTTCTTGTAGCCTTCAGGAAAAAGCGGGCGGATCGGGCGGTCGATCAGGCGGGAAACCAGTGTTTCCTTTTCGCTCGGACGGCCTTCGCGCTTGAAGTAGCCGCCGGGAATCTTGCCGGCTGCGTAGGTCTTTTCCTGGTAGTTGACGGTGAGTGGGAAGAAATCCTGCCCAGCCTTCGGGGCCTTGGCGGAGACGACAGTGGCAAGGACCACGGTCTCGCCGTAGGTTGCCATGACGGCGCCATCGGCCTGGCGGGCGATCTTGCCGGTTTCAAGCTTGAGCGGGCGGCCTGCCCACTCGATTTCAACAGTATGGACGTCGAACATTATTCTTTTCCTTGCGTGATGCGGGAAGGCGCGCCGTCGCCGTTTTCGGCAAGGCACATCTTACGACCGCACTGATGTGACACATCATGGGCAAGACAACGGGAGGCTTTTCCTAGGGTACGACGCCGTCGGCGACATCTAGGTCGGCGGAGGCATTCGTTCGTTCGGTATCTCGGCCTGGGTCGCTTGCGACCTCCGAGCCGGGCTGAAGCGCCCGCTTCAGCCAAAAGCATCCGGCAATCCTGCCCCATGACAGGTCAACGGTTGGCGTTGGCAGGTCCGGCTCATCCGGGGCCTGCCGGTCTGTCTCATGCCGCGCGATGAATAGAGCGCCGCAGAAACATGTCGATCGGGGCTTTCGACCCCCTGATAAGCAACCGGCGGGCGTCCTTGAAGAACGCCCGCCGGAAAATTCTTTAGCGGCGGATGCCCAAGCTTCCAATGAGCTTGGTGTAACGGCCTTCGTCCTTCTTCTTGAGATAGTCAAGAAGCGAGCGACGGCTGGAAACCATGGTCAGAAGGCCACGACGGGAGTGGTTGTCCTTCTTGTGATCCTTGAAGTGATCGGTCAGGTTGTTGATGCGCTCGGTGAGGATCGCAACCTGAACTTCCGGCGAACCGGTATCACCTTCGACGGTCGCATATTCCTTGATCAGCGCAGACTTGCGCTCAGCAGTAATCGACATCGGATGGTCCTTTCGATGAGAGGAAGAAGTCGCCAAAAGCCGGGATGTCGTCCAGCATTGGCCGCGAATGCATTCAGGCCTGCCTGATGCTGGCGCAGCCTATAGACTATTAAGGGTGCAAAGGGAAGAGGCGTTGAAACCAGCGCCTCGAGACGTGCATCCTAGGCTAGACGAACACCCGCTTCGGGCGGAATTCGCCTTCGCCGATCTCGCCGATGGCGATGAGCTTGCCACGTGCGGTGGCGTAAGCCTCGCTCTCGGCAACCGGCGCATCCCGGCCGCGGATCAGGATCGGGTTGCCCATCTTCAACCGGTGCGCCTGATCGTCGGTGACGGCAAGATGCGGCAGGGCCGACAGGGCCTCGCTGGTGTCGATCATCAGCGCGTCGAGCGCTGCCAGCCGCTCGTCCAGATCTTCGATCTTTTCGAGTTCGACCAGTTCGGCAAGCGGGATCATCGTCTCCTCGGCGAAGGGCGCGACAAAGCTGCGGCGCAAGCCGGAAATATGGCCGTAGCAACCAAGTTCGCGGCCGAAATCGCGCGCCAGCGCCCGGACATAGGTGCCCTTGCCGCATTCAACCTCGAAGTGGGTGGTATCGGCATCCGGGCAGGCAAGCAGCGTCATGCGAAAAATCTCGACCTCGCGGGACGGAATCTCGACCGTCTCGCCCTCGCGTGCCAGGTCGTAGGCGCGCTCGCCGGCGATCTTGATTGCGGAGAACTGCGGCGGCACCTGGTTGATCACGCCGAGATATTTGGGCAGCAAGGCTCGTATATCCTCTTGGCTGGGACGCTTGGCCGATACCTGCGTCACCTCGCCTTCGAGATCGTCCGTTGTGCGCTCCTCACCCCAGGTAACGGCGAATTCATAGATTTTCCGGCCGTCCATGACGTAGGGCACGGTCTTGGTTGCGTCGCCAAGCGCGATTGGCAACATGCCGGAGGCCAGCGGATCGAGCGTGCCCGCATGGCCGGCCTTCTGCGCCTTGAACAGCCATTTGATCTTGGAGACAGCTTCGGTGGAGCCGAAATCGACGGGCTTGTCGAGGATCAGCCAGCCGGAAACCGGGCGGCCCTTGGGTTTGCGTGGTTTGGACATTCGTCTCTACTATGATTGTTCGTCGTCGGTGCCGTCATCGAGATCGCGCTGGACCTCGGGCGAGCGCAGCAGTTCATCGATCTTCTTGTAGTTGTCGAAGCTGGTATCGTCGCGAAAGCGCACTTCCGGCATATATTTCATCTGGCGAAGCAGGGGACCGAGGCGCCCGCGGATATATCGCGCATTCCGGTTCAACGTATCGATCACGGTCTCATGGTCGGCAACGCCGAGCGGCGTGACGTAGGCGGTGGCGATCTTGAGGTCCGGCGACATGCGGACTTCCGAAATCGAGATCACGGTGCGCTCGATAAGGTCGTCGCGCACTTCGCCCCGCTGCAGCACCTGCGTGATGGCTGCGCGGACCTGTTCGCCAACGCGCAACATGCGCTGCGAAGGTGCGGAAGAAGTCGGTCTGGTCATGGTGTTTCCGTAAATGGCGTCCTGGAGCCTGCGGCTCGTGACGCAATAAAGCGGCTCACATGACTCTATACGAGGCAAAGGTCAAGGGTTGACGACTTCGTGGGGCGCCCAGAACGCCAGAATCCGTTCGAGAACGGCGGCCTGCTCCTGCTGATTGTGGAAGGCGTGGCCGGGAATATAGCAGACGAAGCTGTCGATATCGAACTCGATGCGGCCGTTTCGCGTGGCAATGTCGGAGACCGAGCGCCAGTCGAGCCGCAGCGAAGAGCCCGGCGATTCCCAGGTGATGCCATCATGTGAAATCGTTGTCGTCACCTGAACGTCAGGCCGTATCCGCGCCTTCATCGCCGCCAGCCGAACCGTGGAAGCATGTTTGAGATAGGTGACCAGCAGAGCGTAAGCCAGCAGGCAGGGCAGAAGGCATATGACGAGAATTTCGCCGGTTTCGACCGTTGGCGATAGGCCAAGCAGAGGTATGAGGACAAGCCGGCGATAGGCATAGAAGAAGAAATAAAGTCCGGCGCCGCCAAGCATCCCGAGGAGCAGATACCAACCGTCGAATCTCGGCCTGACATCGGCGGCGGCAAAGCGCCTGCCCGCCTGTCGCATCACGTCGGCGTGTTCCGCCGGCTGACGGACGTAGGTAATCACGATGCGGTCGTCCACTGGCGAGTTCATCATCACGGCAAGCCTATGCCGAGATAAAGCGACATATCTTCGGCCGTCATCGGCTCTGAAGGAAAATCGACAATGATCGAAGAAGGCGCTGGCACGAACATGACACCAAATCAGCAAAAGCAGTTTGCCAAGTTGTGACGGTTCATGTGCCGAATTCAACAAAAAACCGCCGGACAAGGCCGGCGGTTTCAATATTAGCGGCGATCCTGCTGGATCAAAGCGTCCGTGTGATGTGTTCGACGCGGAAGCACTCGATAACGTCACCGGCGCGCATATCTTCGTAGTTCTCGAACGCCATGCCGCACTCCTGGCCGACATGCACATCAGAGACTTCGTCCTTGAAGCGCTTGAGCGTCTTGAGCTTGCCTTCGTGGATGACGACATTGTCGCGAACCAGGCGTACGCCTGCCCCACGCTCGACCTTGCCTTCGGTAACGCGGCAACCTGCGACCTTGCCGACCTTGGTGATGTTGAACACCTCCAGGATCTCGGCATTGCCGAGGAAGGTTTCGCGACGTTCCGGCGAGAGCAGGCCCGACATCGCTGCCTTCACGTCATCGACGAGATCGTAGATGATGTTGTAGTAGCGGATTTCGATCCCCTCGCGCTCGGCGAATGCACGGGCCTGAATGTTGGCACGGACGTTGAACCCGATGATGGCCGCACCCGATGCCTCGGCAAGCGAGATATCCGACTCGGTAATCCCGCCGGCGCCCGAATGCACGATACGTGCCCGGACCTCGTCGGTTCCAAGCTTTTCAAGCGCCCCGGCAATCGCTTCGATCGAGCCCTGCACGTCGCCCTTGATGACCAGCGGGAATTCCTTCACGCCGACCGTCTGGAGCTTGGTCATCATCTGTTCAAGCGAACCGCGCTGGCCGGACTGACGAGCAGCGGCCAGGTCGCGGGCCAACCGCTGACGATATTCGGAAATCTCGCGGGCGCGGCTTTCGCTTTCGACGACAGCGAACCTGTCGCCGGCAGCCGGGGTACCCGACAGGCCAAGAACCTCCACGGGGGTCGCCGGTGTCGCTTCCTTGACATGTGCGCCCTTGTCGTTGACGAGCGCGCGCACGCGGCCCCACTGATCGCCGGCCACGATGATCTGGCCCGGACGAAGCGTACCCTTCTGGACAAGAACCGTGGCAACGGAACCGCGGCCGCGGTCGAGCTCGGCTTCGATAACCGTACCTTCGGCAGTCCGGTTTTCATTGGCCTTAAGGTCAAGAATTTCAGACTGCAACAGGATGGCTTCGAGCAGCTTGTCGAGGTTCGTGCCGTTCTTGGCCGAAACCTCGACGTCGAGCACTTCACCGCCCATGGATTCCACGAAGACTTCATGTTGCAGCAGCTGCATGCGAACCTTCTGTGGGTCGGCCTCGTGCTTGTCGATCTTGTTGATCGCCACGATGATCGGAACGCCGGCAGCCTTTGCGTGGCTGATCGATTCGATCGTCTGCGGCATCACGCTGTCGTCGGCCGCAACCACCAGGATTGCGATGTCGGTCGCCTGGGCGCCGCGGGCACGCATTGCGGTAAAAGCCGCGTGGCCGGGCGTGTCAATGAAGGTGATCTTGTGGCCCTGATGTTCGACCTGATAGGCGCCGATGTGCTGGGTGATGCCGCCGGCTTCGCCTGACACGACGCTGGTCTTGCGGATGGCATCGAGCAGCGAGGTCTTGCCGTGGTCGACGTGACCCATGATCGTCACGACAGGCGGACGCGAAACCAGTTCGCCTTCGTCGTCGGAAACGTTGAAGATCCCAAGTTCGATATCCGATTCCGACACGCGCTTGACGGTGTGGCCGAATTCAACCGCGATGAGTTCTGCCAGATCAGCATCGATGATGTCGCCGGGCTTCATCATCTGGCCTTCCTTCATCAGGAACTTGATGACGTCGACGGCACGCTCGGACATGCGCTGCGACAATTCCTGAATGGTGATGGTTTCCGGCAGGATGACCTCGCGCATGACCTTTTCACGCGTTTCCTGCATCTGGCTGCGGCGGAATTTCTCCTGCCGGCGGCGCATGGCGGAAAGCGAACGGCCACGGGCGTTGGCGCCGTCGTCGTCGAGACCGACAGCTGTCACCGTCAACTTGCCGCGGCGGCGTTCTTCTTCGGTCTTTGGGCGCGTTGCGGGCTTGGCCGGTTCGGCACGAACGATCTTGCCGCGTACGGGCGTGCCGGTGCGGGGTGGTGAGCGTTCTTCCTCTTCCTGAGCGCCGCGACGGGCACGATTGGCCGGGGTCTCTGCGATTGTCGGTGCCGTCCGCACGGAAGAAGGTGTGGCATCGGGACGGCGGGCAGCGGGTGCCGGCGTTTCGATCTTGGCATCGACTGCGGGAGCCGCCTCGGCAACTGGGGCTTCGACCGGTTCTGGACCGCGCGCGGCCCTTTCCGCTGCCAGGCGAACAGCCTCGGCTGCCTCCGCGACACGGCGCTGTTCGTCTTCGACCTTGCGGCGGGCATCGTCTTCTGCACGGCGGATTGCGTCGGCAGCATCACGAGCCTGGGCGTCGGCAAGTGCGCGTCGGCGGGCGTCCATCTCATCCGGGGAGAGGTGGTTGAGTACGACCGGCCGCGACGGACGATCCGGCTGTGGACGCTGAGGGCTGCTCTGTTGGGGACGCTGCTGGCCGCCCGGCTGGTGAAGGCGGGCACCCGGCTGTGGCTGTGGCGGCCGCGGTGGCTGCGGCGTCGGTTCCGCGACGCGCGTCACCGGGGCGACGGCTACTGGAGCAATCACAGTCTTTTCGTCTTCCGGGCGCAGCGGGCGGCGCTTGCGCGTCTCGACCACGACCGCCTTGGTGCGACCGCGACCCATATCCTGGCGCACGGTACCCTGGCTCATGCCTGAAGGTTTCAGGGTGAGGGTCTTCTTAGCCGATACGCCTGGTGTATTGTCGTCTTTGTTGTCGGTCATTCCGTTCCCGTTCCTTCGGACAGGAGCGGATGACTTACATCAGACCCCTGTCGTTCAATACATGTACCTTGGTGACCAGTCCGGCACGCGCCGTTGACCGGGTCATAGTTCTTGCCGGCCAGCGCCACCCATTGCCCGGGACTGACCGCCATTGCGGTACCGTTCGAGCAGGTTTGCGCGCTTCACTACACCTTCACCCGCCTGCCCTGCAAGCGCTGCGGCATGGATAAAAGCGTTCTGGCCCATCAGTTCTTCCATTTCCGCGTCTCCGAAGAGACGGAAAGATGGTATTTCCTTTTCGGTCTCCATGCCGAGATGCCAGGCCTTGCGAGCCTGGTCGATCTTGCGGACACCGTCGGCTGCCGCATCCAGCGAGTGGAATACCGCAAGGGCATTTCCACTGCGAATCGCGCCGTCGACCTTGGACGACCCCGTCACGAACTGACTCGCCTTGCGAGCCATATGCATCATGCCGGCAAGCTGCGCCGAAAGCAGCTTGTCGACAGTAGCGCCGAGATCAGCAGGCGCTGTCACCTCTGCCTTCAAGGCGCGGGAAAACAGCTTCTTAGCCACCGCCTTGTCAACGTTTGCCCGGCTCACCGAGACCCAGCATCCGCGTCCCGGCAATTGCCGCTTCAGGTCCGGAACCACGGTTCCATCAGGAGCGGCAACAAAGCGTATCAGCTCCTCCGGCAATCCGCGGTCGCGTGTAACAATGCACATCCGTCCGTTCGCTTCGTCGTCCGACACGGCGTCGTCCTCGATTGCAGCGTCCGGTTCGAGCGCCGACATCATGCTTCCTGCTCGGCCTCGGCATCCACCTCCGCAGGCGCTTCAGCCTCAGCGACAGCCTCTTCAGCGGTGATCCAGCCGGCAGAGATGCGCGCCTGGAGGATCATCTGTTCGGCCTCGACGCGCGAAACGTCGAGCTTGGCGAACAGCCCCTCGAATTTCTTCGTTTCGCCGTTCTTGCGTTCGGACCAGCCGACCAGATCGTCGGCAGCACAGCCGGCAAAGTCTTCGATCGTCTTGATGCCGTCTTCGCCGAGCGCCACCATCATCTGGGCCGTCATGCCGTTGATCTCGCGCAGTTCATCGGCAACGCCGAGGCTCTTGCGCTTCTCGTCCATCTCGGCTTCCTGGCGTTCGATGAATTCGCGGGCACGCTGCTGGATTTCCTGGGCAGTCTCTTCGTCGAAACCGTCGATCGAGGAAATTTCCTCGAGGTCGACGAAGGCGAGTTCCTCAACCTGCGCGAAGCCTTCGGAGGCAAGCACCTGGCCGACCATTTCGTCGACGTCGAGCGCATCCATGAACAGGTTGGTGCGTTCGTTGAATTCCTTCTGACGGCGTTCCGATTCCTCGGCCTCCGTCATGATGTCGATGTCCCAGCCGGTCAGCTGCGATGCGAGGCGGACGTTCTGGCCGCGACGGCCGATGGCCAGCGACAGCTGTTCGTCGGGAACCACGACTTCAATGCGCTCGGCATCTTCGTCAAGCACGACCTTGGATACTTCTGCCGGCTGCAGGGCGTTGACGACAAAAGTCGCCGGGTCCTGCGACCAGGGAATGATGTCGATCTTCTCGCCCTGAAGCTCGCCGACAACGGCTTGGACGCGCGAACCGCGCATACCGACGCAGGCGCCGACCGGATCGATCGAGCTGTCGTTCGAGATGACGGCGATCTTGGCGCGCGAGCCCGGATCGCGGGCAACCGACTTCACCTGGATGATGCCGTCGTAGATTTCAGGCACTTCCATGGTGAAGAGCTTGACCATGAACTGCGGATGCGTGCGCGACAGGAAGATCTGCGGGCCGCGCTGTTCGCGACGGACGTCATAGACGAAAGCCCGGACGCGGTCGCCATAGCGGAAATTCTCGCGCGGGATCATTTCGTCGCGGCGGATGATACCTTCGCCACGGCCGAGATCGACAATGACATTGCCGTATTCGACGCGCTTGACGGTGCCGTTGACGATCTCGCCGGTGCGGTCCTTGAACTCGTCGTACTGGCGGTCACGCTCGGCTTCGCGAACTTTCTGGACGATGACCTGCTTGGCGGACTGGGCAGCGATACGACCGAAATCCATCGGCGGCAGCGGGTCGGCGATGAAATCGCCGAGAGCTGCATCCGGGTTGCGGTCGCGAGCCAGTTCCAGCGGAATCTGAGTGGAATAGTCCTCGGCGATCTCGACCACTTCGAGCAGGCGCTGAAGGCGGATCTCACCGGTCTTCGGGTTGATATCAGCCCGGATATTGGATTCGGTGCCGTACCGGGAGCGCGCTGCCTTCTGGATCGCGTCTGCCATTGCGGCAAGCACGATTTCGCGGTCGATGACCTTTTCGCGCGCCACTGCATCTGCGATCTGCAAAAGTTCTAGGCGGTTCGCACTGACTGCCATTGCTTTAAATCTCCGTCTTTCCTGCCCGGGTTCCCGTCCCTTTGAGCGGTTAGTTTATCGGCGTGTCGTTGTCTTCTTCGTTCTGATTGGCCGCTTCGGCCTTCGCCAGCTTGTCGGCACGCAATGCATCGCGGATGAGGTCGTCCGTGAGTATCAGCTTGGCTTCGGCCAGCGTCGAGAACGGGATGACGACCCGCGGCTCTTCGCCATAGGCCACCTGGTCGCGCTCGATCGTGAAGCCGTCTGTATCGACGTCGACGATCTTGCCGCGGAACCGCTTGCGATTGTCCACAAGGATCGACGTCTCGCACTTGACCAGGTTGCCCTGCCAGCGGCTGAAGTCCGACTTGCGCACCATGGGGCGGTCGATGCCGGGCGAAGACACTTCCAGATGATACGCCTTATCGATCGGATCATCCACATCCAGAACCGGAGAAATCGCCTGTGACAGCGCCTCGCAGTCCTGCACGGTCATTGTGCCGTCATTGCGCTCGGCCATCACCTGCAGCGTTGAGCCATTCTGGTTCATTAGCCGCACGCGGACAAGACGAAAGCCCATGCCGACGATGACAGGTTCGATAATGGCGGCAACGCGCTGGTCCAGGCCGGTTTCGACGATCAGCCTCGGTTCGTTCGTATTGTCTGCGTTTGTCAAATCTGACAAGCGGTGCGCTCCTGGCAATTTCACGGACTTGCGGATCGCGCTAATAAAAAGGAGCGGGTCCTTGCGGCCCACCCCTCATCACACGATCAAGAATTTGAAGCCGATATAAGCGCGTTTTTTTGAAATTGCAAGGTCTGCGACAGGCTCTGGCTATTTAAGCACGCCGAGCATGGAGCTCTCGGGATAACAGGTCGGCTTCATGCCGTTTTTGACCTGCCATTGGCCGATCGAGCGTCTTGTCTTGTAGCCGGGCAGTCCATCCGTGCCGCCGACGTCATAGCCCTTTTGCTCCAGCGTCTTCTGCATCGAGGCCACATCGGAACGCAGCATCCGGCCGACATCCCCCCAGACGCCATGGAATGCGCCGGCGTTGCTCGCGATGCGATCTGCAAGGTTGCCGATATAGAGCGCGTAGAGATCGGAGTTGTTGTATTCCTTGATGACGTAGAAATTCGGCGTGACGACGAATTCCGGCCCGTCCCGCCCTGCCGGTACCAGCATCATCCCGTCTGCCTTGGCCTCATCCGCGCCAAAGGGCCTGCCCGAGATCGGCGCGATGCCAAGTGCCGCCCAGCGTGAAATCGGCTTTGCGAGATCCGGCCCTTCCTGGGCGCAGGAGACATTTGCGGGAATTGTCACTTCGTAGCCCCAGCCGCGACCACGCTGCCAGCCCTTCTGCACGAGGTAGTTGGCGATGGAGGCAAGCGTATCCGGCACCGAGGTCCAGATGTTGCGATGGCCGTCACCGTCAAAATCGACAGCATATTTCAGGTAGCTCGTCGGCATGAATTGAGGCTGCCCGAGTGCACCTGCAGTGGAACCCTTGAACTGGTCAGGCGTGACATCGCCGTGGTTAAGGATGCCGAGTGCCGCGATAAGCTCGGTGCGGAACATCTCCTTGCGGGTCGACATGAAGGCCTTCGTCGCGAGAACTTCGATTGCCGAGTTCGGCATCTTTGCAGCGCCAAAGCCCGTCTCGCGTCCCCAGACGGCAAGGACGATGGGTCCTGGAACGCCATAGGTCTTTTCGATGCGCTTCAGCACTGCGCCATATTGCGAGGCAAAGCCGCGCCCGGTGGTCGCCAGCTTCTGAAGTCGGCCTTCGTCGAAATAGGGAGCCGGAGACGAGAACTCGGCCTGACTCTGCGCCTGTTGCTTCGGTGGTGGGAAGCCGGGCGGGGCAAGATCCGGCAGATCCCATTCCAATGTCACGCCGGCAAACGCCGCCTTGAATATCCTGTCCGAGACGCCAGCCTTCTGTGCGTCTGGCCATAGGTCCTTGTTCACCCAGGTCTCGAACTGCGCTTCGACATCGCCCTTGGAGGCGGCGAGTGCAGGAAGGGGAAACAATGCGGCAATGACAGAGGCCACAAGCAAGAAGGCGCGAATTGTGATGCACATTTGGCGGCGTTTCCTCAAATCACTGTCCGTGCCCGCAGGGCCGCCGTTAGCGTGCCCTCGTCGAGATAATCGAGCTCGCCGCCTACGGGCACGCCGTGGGCAAGGCGCGTGATCCTGACGTCGAGGCCCGCCAGTTGATCGGTTATATAGTGTGCTGTGGTCTGCCCTTCGACGGTAGCGTTGACCGCGACGATGATCTCGCGGATGCCTCCCTCTGCGACGCGGGCCACGAGGCCCCGAATGTTGAGGTCATCAGGGCCTACGCCGTCAAGCGGCGACAGTGTGCCGCCGAGCACATGATAGGCTGCATTCATAGCGCTTGCCCGCTCCAGCGCCCATAGATCGGCGACATCCTCGACCACGATGATGACGCTCTGATCGCGGCGCTCATCGGTGCAGACCGTGCAAGGATCGACCGTATCGACATTGCCGCAGCGCGAACAGATCTTCACCTTGTCGTAGGCCTCGCCCATGGCGTGTGACAGGGGGCCAAGCAGCTGGTCCTTCTTCTTGATCAGATGCAGGGCGGCCCGGCGCGCCGAGCGTGGCCCGAGCCCCGGCACCTTTGCCAGAAGCTGTATCAGTTTTTCGATTTCGGGGCCGGTGACTCGCTTTGCCATGACGCGTTCTTATCCCATATGTTGCTGAAACGGAATCGGCAGCGAGTAAGCACACCACGAAAATTCAAACTGCTGCCAAAGTGGCGAAGCAAGGCAAAGTTTAAAATTTCGGCCTTGCCACCTGGCGGCCTGGAAATCTCCTCTATCTACCCTTGGGACTGAACACTCGTGAGGAGAATTCCCTATGTCTGTTTCCAAGCTCATTGTCGCCGCAGTGCTTGCCGCCGGGTCTGCAGGAGCCACTCCCGCAATGTCGGCGCCGACCCGCGTGCAGGCCGGATCGCTGACCTGCGACATCTCGGCGGGCTTAAGCGTGATTATCGGTTCTAAGCGCGACGTCGACTGCCTGTTCACCCCGTCGTCGCCAGGGCCCATCGAGCATTATCGCGGCAACATCACCAAGCTCGGCGTTGATCTAGGCGGCCTGACGGGCGGTTCGATGATCTGGCTGGTCTACGCCCCGACGAGTCATCTCGAGGGCGTGCTTCAGGGTAGCTATTCGGGAGCTGCCGCCAACGCGACCGTGGGGCTCGGCGTCGGGGCAAATGCGCTCGTCGGCGGTTTCGACGGCTCGGTCGCCCTGCAGCCGGTCTCCGTCGAAGGAACGACGGGGCTCAACGTCGCCGCCGGCATTGCCACATTGAAGCTGGCCTATGTTGCGCCACTACCGGTGGCAACGGCGAAGAAGCCGGTCAAGCACCACCACACAAAACATCATACGAATACGAAGTAGATCAGCGCATCGCGATCGCAATTGCGGCGCCGGCCATCGTCCCGGCGCTGGCGCGGTTGGCGATTTTGACGGCGCGTCGGCTTTTGAGGAATCCACGGGCCCTGGCGGCGAGCAGTACCCATAGGAGATCGACCGTAAGGAGCACGATCCACATTGTCGCGACCAGCTCCATCCAGCCGCTGAGGCTGACCGCGCTGATGTCGATGATCGACGGCAGCAGCGCGACGTAGAACATCATGATCTTCGGGTTGCCGAGTGTCACCGTCAGACCGGTGACGAAAAGCCTTATCGGCTTGCGTTCTTCGGGCATTTCGCCTTGGTTCACATCAGGCGACGCGCGCCACATTTTCCAGGCAAGATAGAGCAAATAGAGGACGCCTACCCATTTGATGGCGACGAACGCCCAATGGAAGGTCACGGCGATGGCAGTCAGACCGGCGACGGCAAAGGTCAGCCACACGGCCTCGCCTATCCACATCGCAAAGAGAAACGGCAGGACCTCCCGCGAGCCCTTGGCGAGAACCCGGGCCACGAGCGCAGCGACGCTCGGTCCCGGCGACCCGGCCGCCATGAACAGGGCGCCTGCAAAAACAAGTAGGGCGGTCAGTGACATCGGACGATCCTCCGCTTAACAGGGCACCAATCAGAACGGCAGCTTGAAGCCTGGCGGGATCGGCAATCCGGCCGTCAGTTCCTTGGTCTTTTCGCCGGCGAGCGCCTCAGCCTTGCCCTTGGCATCCTTGTGAGCCGCAACGACCAGGTCCTCGAGGATTTCGACGTCGTCTTCCTTGAAGAGCGAAGGGTCGATCTTCAGCGAGAGCATTTCGCCCTTGCCGTCAAGGGTGATGGTGACAAGACCGCCGCCGGATTTGCCTTCGGCCCGGATGTCGGCGATTTCCGCCTGCATCTTTTCCATCTTGGCCTGCATTTCCTTGACTTTGCCCATCATGCCCATGATGTCGCGCATGTCGGTGGCTCCTTCTTCTTCAGGGTTGCCTTAAAATTCGATATCGTCGCCCGGGAGGATGTCGCCTTCATCGGATTCCGCCGTTGCCGGCGCCGTGGTGAGCTCTTCGTCTTCAAGCTCTGTGGCGCGGACGCGAACATCGATGATCTTGGCGCCGGGAAACTGGGTGAGGATCGCCGCGACATCCGGATCCTGGCGCGCATCGCTGACGCGCTGCTGCTGCGCTTGCGCCTCTGCCTCGACCAATGTCGGACTACCTTCGTCGCGGCTGAAGCTGACGATCCAGTGGATGCCGGTCCAGTCCTTCAGCTTGACCGCGAGCTCGTTCAGGAGTGTGGTCGGCGCACCGGGTGCAAGGCTGGCATCGAGCCGACCCGCCTCCAACCGAACCGGCTTCAAGAAGGCGCGCACGAGGGCCTTGAGTTTCGGATCGCGCTTAGTGGCGCAGAGTTCGACGATGTCGGCCACCGAATTGACCGATACCAGCGGCTTCGGCTGCTCGACGGGCTTTGTTTCGGTCCGCCCCACCGGCATATCCTGAGGATGGCTGTCCGGCACGGCACGCAGTTTGGCAACGGGAGCGGTCTGGCCCATGCGGCTCTGCAACGGCGTCGCTTCGGTTGAGCGCGCGGTGATGCTGCTCTGGTAGGATACAGGGGTGCCCACGCTCGCCGCGCCGTTCGGCGCCGTCGGCAAAGGACGGCTGACGGGGCTACTAGTATCGGTTGAAAATTCTGCCAGGCGGCGGGCAGCGTCCTCCGGCGCCGGCAAATGCGCAGCGTGGGCAAGACGTATCAACACCATCTCGGCGGCACCGGCAGGCCGGGCGGAGTTTTCCGTTTCGGGGATACCCTTCAAGAGCATCTGCCAGATCCGCGACAGAGTGCTGACCGCCACGCCTTTTGCGAACTCGGCGCCTTTCACGCGTTCGACTTCACTGATCGATGGATCGTTTGCGGCGTCCGGCACGTATTTGAGGCGTGTGACCAGGTGCGTGAAATCGGCAAGATCGGTCAAAACGACGACGGGATTGGCGCCCGCTTCATATTGCGTGTTGAATTCGGAAAGTGCCGCAGCGACATCGCCTTTGACGATATGCTGGAACAGATCGACGATGCGGGCGCGGTCGGCAAGGCCAAGCATCGAACGCACGGCTTCCGCCTGGACCACGCCGCTGCCATGGGCGATCGCCTGATCGAGCAGCGACAAGCCGTCGCGCGCCGAGCCTTCGGCGGCACGTGCAATCATCGCGAGAGCCTCCGCGTCTGCCGAGATGCCTTCCTTGGAAGCGATGGTGGTGAACAGCCCGACCAGGTCAGAGGCGCTGATCCGCCTGAGGTCAAAGCGCTGGCAGCGCGAGAGCACGGTGATCGGCACCTTGCGGATCTCGGTTGTCGCAAAGATGAATTTTACATGCTCAGGCGGCTCTTCGAGCGTCTTCAGCAGCCCATTGAAGGCGGCCGTCGACAGCATGTGCACTTCGTCGATGATATAGACCTTGTAGCGCGCCGAAACCGGGCGGTAGCGCACCTGCTCGATGATCTCACGAATGTCGTCGATGCCGGTATGCGAGGCCGCGTCCATCTCGATAACATCGACATGGCGGCCTTCCATGATCGCCTGGCAGTTCTCGCCGGGGATACGCAGGTCGATCGTCGGCTTGTCGATCTCGGCGGTCTTGTAGTTCAGCGCACGCGCAAGGATGCGGGCGGTCGTGGTCTTGCCGACGCCGCGAACCCCCGTCAGCATATAGGCCTGTGCGATGCGGCCGCTCTCGAATGCGTTGGTGAGTGTGCGGACCATCGGCTCCTGGCCGACCATAAGGTCCGTGAAATCCTTGGGGCGGTATTTGCGAGCCAGCACCCGGTAGCCGGTGCCGGTCGAGGCGGCGTTTTCTGCTGGTCGCTCGGTGTCGCTCATCGCCCTGCTTGTCGCCCGGAAAATGCCGGGCATCGCTTTAAGCCGGGCATCGCTTTAAGAAAGGGTGGGAGGCTGGCACGATGACCCGTGCCGGGCTCGTTGGGGCTGCTTCCTTCCGGACCTGACCCGGTTGGCGAGTGGCTCGTCCACCACCAACCTCCCGGAGGCACATATCGGCAATATCGCCATCAAAAGCAAGCCAAGGCCAAAAAAAACTGCTAAACATTTGATAAAACACTGGAGGAGCACTGAATTGCGCGGTTTCTTGCTCGACGAGCGCCTGGCAAATGACACCGTATCCGTCTCCATCACGGGGCTTTGCGACCTGCGCCTGATGAAGGATCGCCGCTGGCCATGGCTGGTGCTCGTACCGCGGCGCGCCGGCATATCGGAGATATTCGAACTGACCCCGCTCGATCAGGTCATGCTGACCTTCGAGACCAATCTTGTTGCGAGCACCTTGAAGACGGTGACGGGGGCGACAAAAATCAACGTCGGGGCTCTTGGAAATATCGTTCGTCAGCTTCATGTTCATGTCATTGCGCGGTTCGAAGGGGATCCGAGCTGGCCAGGCCCCGTCTGGGGCCACGGCAAGGCGGAACCCTATTCGGACAATGATATGAGAACCTTTGTCGCCCGACTGCAGGAAGCCCTTTCGCCATGAGCCACTCCATCTTTTCGTCGGATGCACCGCATCCCGAAGCCAGTAGTTTGACCGCTTTTGCGGAAAATCAGCTCGATCGGCAGGCAGAACACCGCGACGAGGAATCGGTTCTAAAGGCAGTGGCTACCGAGGGCACGCACATCCTCGCCTTCGCCAAGGACAAGTTGGTGCTGAAGCATGACGGCCAGGTCCTCGATCCGCTTTTTGCCCGTTACGAGCTAACCGAGCTTGACCCGGACTGGGAAAATGCCGTTCTCCTCGGCTACCGCAGGACCGGAGAGCCACGATTGGCGGTGCCAGTTCGCGTCGACGCCGACGATCTCGCCAGTCACTTCAAGCCGGCCGACATGCGCTCGCTCTGGCGCGATCTTCTGCTTGAGGGAGAGATTCTTGGCGAAGCCGCGCAAGGCGTCAGTCTGATCCGCTGGAACAGCGATAATCGCTTCTGCGGTCGCTGTGGATCGCTGACGGAAAGCCGCATCGGCGGCTACAAGCGCGTCTGTGTCGCCTGCGAGCACATCATCTTTCCGCGCACCGACCCAGTGGTGATCATGCTGACCATCGACGAGCAACGCGATCTTTGCCTGCTCGGCCGCAGCCACCATTTTGCGCCGGGGATGTATTCCTGTCTTGCCGGCTTCGTCGAGCCAGGGGAGACCATCGAGAACGCCGTTCGCCGCGAGACGCATGAGGAGGCGGGCATCGTCGCCGGACGTGTTCGCTATCATGCTTCCCAGCCCTGGCCCATGCCGCATTCGCTGATGATCGGCTGTTATGCCGAAGCAAGATCGACCGAGATCCATCTTGATGGAACAGAGCTCGATGATTGCCGCTGGTTCACGCGAGAGGAAACCCTTGCCATGCTCGACCGATCGGCTCCTTCTGGCAATTCCTCCCCGCCGAAGGGCGCGATCGCCCATCGCCTGATGCGCGATTGGGTGGAGTGGAAGCGATAGCAAGTATTCACCATGGCACGTTCCGAACGCCTGCTGACGCTGTTGCAGACCTTGAGAAGATACCGCAGGCCGGTCAGCGGAGCGGTGCTTGCCGAGGAAACGGGCGTCAGCCTGCGCACGCTCTATCGCGATATCGCCAGCCTGCAGTCGCAGGGCGCCCTGATCGAAGGCGAGGCGGGCATCGGTTACGTCCTGAGGCCCGGCTTCATGCTGCCGCCGATGATGTTTTCTGAGGACGAAATCGAAGCGCTGGTTTTGGGCTCCCGCTGGGTGGCTCGTGCTGCCGAACCGCGTCTGGCCGCCGCCGGCGCCGACGCGATGGCTAAAATTGCCGCGGTATTGCCTGACGACATGCGCCAGGAGGTGGATTCGGCAACGCTTCTGGTCGGGCCGCGCCGTCACGGCGAGGACAAGGCCGATCTTTCGGCCATTCGCAAGGCGATCAGGTCGGAGCGCATCCTGGAAATAAACTACAGCGACGAGCGCGGCGCGGTTTCGATCCGGCGCGTCTGGCCTTTCGCCCTTGGCTATTTCGAGCATGTCCGCGTCATGGTCGCCTGGTGCGAACTTAGAAACGATTTTCGCCATTTTCGCACCGACCGCATCATCGACATGGCCCAGCAGGAGGTTCGCTATCCCCGACGCCGCGCCGTCCTTCTGAAGGAATGGCGCGGACTCGATGAATATACCCGCAACGCCTGAGACTGCTGCCACAAACTGTCAGTAGGTCGTCGTAAGGTTCGATTGTCCCAGCCAAGGAGCATCGACCATGACCAGCCCCAATCTCATCATCCTTTATGTCCGGGATCCAGCCGACAGCATCGCATTTTATCGCGACCTACTTGGCCGCGAGCCGGCAGTCGATAGCCCAAATTTCGTGGCATTTCCGCTGGATGGCGGCTTCACGCTCGGCCTCTGGCGCAGAAGCTCCGTCGAGCCGCAGCCGTCGGCGCTTGGAAATCGCGGCGAGGTCGCCTTCATAGTGCCGGGTGAGGGCGCCGTTGCTGCGCATTATCGCGAGTGGAGCAGCCGCGGCCTGCCGATTGCGCAGGAGCTGACAACGATGGATTTCGGTCAGACCTTCGTCGTTCTCGACCCCGACGGCCACCGCTTGAGAGTTTGTGAGCCGGATAAGTGAATTGCACGACCCCTCTCCCCTGCGGGAAAGGGGTCGAACGAAGGATTCTACAACTGACCGCGCATCGGATGTCCCTTGTAGACCCCGAGGATGCGAACCTTTTCGGAGAAAAATCGCAGCTCCTCCAATGCCTGGCGGACATGCGGGTCCGAAGGATGGCCTTCGATATCGGCGTAGAATTGCGTCGCGATGAATTTGCCGCCGAGTTGATAGCTCTCAAGCTTCGTCATGTTTATGCCGTTTGTCGCAAAACCGCCGAGCGCCTTGTAAAGGGCTGCAGGGATATTGCGGACATTGAAGACAAAGGTCGTGACTATCTTTTCCTCGCGGGAGCTACGTTCGGCCCATTCTTCATCGCGGGCAAGCACGACGAAGCGCGTGACGTTGCTCTCGACGTCTTCGACATTTTCTGCGACGATTTCAAGCCCATAGAGGTCTGCTGCCAGCCGCGGGGCAAGGGCTGCCATCGACCGGTCGCCCGTTTCCTGGACGAGCTTGGCGGCCCCGGCCGTGTCGCCCGCGATCACAGGCTTCCATCCGTTGGCGCGCACGATCTTGCGGCATTGGCCGAGCGCGTGGATGTGGCTGTGCACGGTGCGGATTTCAGCCTTGGTGACGCCGGGCAGAACCATCAGCTGGAAGCGGATCGGCATGAAATATTCGGCGATGATATGCAGCTGTGATTCGGGCAACAGATGGTGAATGTCGGCGACGCGGCCGGCAATCGTATTTTCGATCGGGATCATCGCTAGGTCAGCCTCGCCATTGTCAACGGCGGTGAACGCATCCTCGAATGTCTGGCAGGGCAGCGGCTCCATCGTCGGGAACATATCGCGGCAGGCCATGTCGGAATTGGCGCCGTACTCGCCCTGGAAGGCAATCTTGTTGGTCTTGGTTGTCATGATAAATCCGTCAGCGGGAGTGGCCGGCAAGTATGCGGCGCGCCTTTTCGAGGTCGGCGGGAGTATCGACACCGAGCGGAACCGTGTCAACGATTTCAACGTCGATGCGCATGCCGGCTTCGAGTGCTCGCAGCTGCTCAAGTGATTCGCGCTTCTCGAGCGTCGATGGGCCAAGCTGTACGAATTTTTCGAGAGCGGCGCGGCGATAGGCGTAGAGGCCGATGTGATGGTAGAGCGGCCCCTTGCCCGAAGGCGCCGTTGCGCGGGTGAAGTAAAGCGCCCGCAACCGGCTCTTCGAAATCGGCGAGCCGACGATCTTCACGACGCTCGGATTGGTCTTCTCTTGCTCTTCCTTGATCTCGACCGTCAAGGTTGCGATGTCGACGTTGGCATCGCCAAGCGGCCGAAGCGCTGCCCGGATCGTTTCTGCATCGATCGTCGGCAGATCGCCTTGAACGTTGACGACTATCTCGCAAAGGCCCCCTGGATCGACCTTCTGCAGCGCCTCGTAGATGCGATCGGAGCCGGATTGATGGTCCTGTCGGGTCATGACGACCTCGAATCCAGCCTTGGTGACCACGTCGTAGGTGTCCTCGTGGTCGACGCAGACGACGACGCGACCTATCGCCGCCTCGCGTGCACGCAGAGCAACCTGTACGATCATCGGAAGGCCGCAAATATCGGCGAGCGGCTTGCCGGGCAGCCGGGTCGAGGCGAGACGGGCCGGGATAAGAACCAGGGTCTTATCCAAATTCACCCCGGCCGTATCTAAATTCAAATGCGTCATCTTGGGGCCTTCTAATCACGGCGGAAAAGTGTCAAAAAGTCTCATGTTGGAGACCGTTTAGTCGGTTGCAAGGAACAGTCAAAAGACATAGGTTTCGGCCGAATTCAAGATGGGCCGGATGTATTGCCGGCGGCGAGGGGAGCATTGCATATGAATTCATCTTACGTGAACATGGGTGTTGGGGCGCTTCTTGCCACGCTTTTCGTGCTGAAGTCCGTCTCGCTCGTGTCAGGCGGGATATTCAGTTCGGAAGTGCCGGAAAAGCCCGGCTTCGCGATCGTTGCCGATGAAACGGCGTCGGCCGGCGCTGGCGACAAGGCTGCCGCTGCAGCACCGGAAACTCCGGTCGCGCAGCTTCTGCAGAAGGCGGACGCAAAGGTCGGCGAAACAATATTCAAGAAGTGTCAGGCCTGTCATGACGGCACCAAGGGGGGGCCGAACAAGGTCGGCCCAGGCCTTTGGGGTGTCGTCGACCGTCCCGTCGGCTCGCATGAAGGCTTCGCATATTCGGCTGGCATGAAGGACTTTTCGAAGGGCAGCAGCGAGAAGTGGAGCTATGACCACCTCTTCCACTTCCTGGCGGCGCCGAAGAAATTCGTCCCCGGCACGGCGATGGGCTTTGCAGGCCTCCCGAAGGAAGACGACCGAGCCAATGTGATCGCCTATCTGCGCACGCTCGCCGATACGCCGGTAGCATTGCCTGATCCGAACGCAGCCCCCGCAGCACCGGCAACGAATTAAGATCAGCGAGAGCCGGGTCGTCTTGACCCGGCCTTCTTCCGCCCGGGGCGGACGGAACGCAGAAATCTGACAACAAAAAAAGCGGGCCAGGCCCGCTTTTCCGCATCCGGTCTTTCCGGAATGTACCCCCGTCTTGCATCCCGCCAGTTCATCCGTGGTCAGGTTGCAGTGTCGTGGGCAAGGGCTTCATGCCCTTCGCACACCGGCCTTGGATTGTTTCGTCCCATGCCGGCTCGCTTGAGCAACATCTACAGCGAAAAAGTGACAGCCACATGAACTTGCGGGCTTCGGAGCCGCTCAGCGACGTGAATCCTCTTCCAAACTTCGCAAAATTCGATAAGACCGGATACCGGCTGTAACAAATATCCGGGGCTCCCCATTTAATGACTCGTTTCGATGTACTGACTGTTGGCAACGCGATCGTCGACATTATCTCCCGTTGCGACGATCAGTTTCTGATCGACAATAAGATCACCAAGGCTGCGATGAACCTGATCGATGCCGAGCGCGCGGAATTGCTCTATTCCCGCATGGGTCCAGCGCTCGAGGCCTCGGGCGGCAGTGCCGGCAATACGGCGGCCGGTGTCGCCAGTTTCGGCGCCAAAGCTGCCTATTTCGGCAAGGTCGCCGATGATCAGCTGGGCGAGATCTTCAATCACGACATCCGCGCCCAGGGCGTGCACTACCAGACGACGCCGAAGGGCACTTTCCCTCCGACCGCCAGATCCATGATCTTTGTAACCCCGGATGGCGAGCGTTCGATGAATACCTATCTCGGCGCCTGCGTCGAACTTGGTCCTGAGGATGTCGAGCCGGATGTCGTTGCCGACGCCAAGGTCACCTATTTCGAAGGCTATCTCTGGGATCCGCCGCGCGCAAAGGAGGCTATCCTCGAATGCGCCCGCATAGCACACGACAATGGACGCGAGGTCTCGATGACCTTGTCAGACAGTTTTTGTGTCGGCAGATATCGCTCAGAGTTCCTCGACCTCATGCGTTCCGGCACCGTGGACATCGTTTTTGCCAATCGTGAAGAGACGCTTTCGCTCTATGAGACGCGCGATTTCGAGGAAGCGCTTACGCGGATCGCTACCGATTGCAAGATCGCTGCCGTGACCATGAGCGAAGAAGGCGCCGTTATCCTCCGTGGCAAGGAGCGTTATAGGGTCGATGCCATCAAGCTCAAGGAACTGGTCGACACCACGGGTGCCGGCGATCTGTTTGCCTCGGGCTTTCTCTATGGCTACACGCAGGGCCGGTCGCTTGAAGATTGCGCCAAGCTCGGATGCCTGGCCGCCGGCATCGTCATCCAGCAGATCGGACCGCGGCCGACGAAGTCGCTCGCGGACGCTGCGCGCGAAGCGGGCCTTGCTTAGTTTTTGAAGGCTTCGCCGGGATAGGCGCCCCAGATTTCTGACTGCGCCACCCACCCGTCACTTCCGTCGGTGGTAGCGCGGCACCAGGTGCCGTTGCATTCGCGCACATGCAGGATGACGCCAGGCTCGAGCTTGGCGATGACGGCGCTCGAGGGCAGAGGTTCGCGGCGCATGTTCACGTAGATCGCCTTGGACGCGGCCTTGTTTTTCATCCAGGGTGCGGCGATCGCCGAGCGCTGGCCGGAGAGCAACGATTGGTTCACCCAGCCTTCCGTTCCCTCGGCATCGCGGACCTGGCGCCAATTGTCGTATTCCTGAATGATTTCGACCGGAAGGCCCTCGCGTGTGTAAAGCCAGGAGACGGCGTAGTCGCTGCTCGGGCCGATGCGCAGGTTGACTCGCTTTGATTTCAACGTGACAAAACGCGGCAGCGGCAGTCCGCTCGCGCCCTTTGCGGCTTGCGCGTCCGCGACTTCAGCGTTGGAGAACGCCATGACCAGGCCGATTGCCAGGATAACGCAGGACTGAATAACTTTGCGGCGCATGGGGCTTCCGTTCGCTTGTCGTAATCGAGCGCCGCTTCGGGGCGCCTCCGCCCGGGTCAAAACCGCGATACCGCCTGCGAGTTCTGTTTGTCTTCGCTTGCGGGTCTGGTAGAACTGCCCGGAACGCTAAAACTATGTCCGGTCTTGGTTAAGGACCTCTGAACAAGGCATCGCAAGTCGCATGACGACGAAGAAAAAACCGAAGGTCTACATCACGCGGAAGCTGCCGGATGCGGTCGAGACGCGAATGCGCGAGCTGTTCGAGGCAGAGCTGAATATTGACGATACCCCGCGCACCACAGCGGAACTCGTGGCCGCCGTGCAATATGCAGACGTCCTCGTTCCAACCGTGACGGATCGCATCGATGCGGCCTTGATCGAACAGGCGGGTCCGCAGATGAAGCTGATCACCAGCTTTTCGAACGGGGTCGATCATATCGACGTCGCCGCAGCCGCCCGCCGGGGGATTACCGTCACCAATACGCCGAATGTCCTGACAGAAGACACGGCGGACATGACCATGGCCTTGATTCTGGCGCTGCCGCGCCGGCTCGCCGAAGGTGCGCGCATCTTGACCGACAAGCCTGGTGAATGGGCGGGCTGGTCGCCAACCTGGATGCTCGGCCGACGTCTGTTCGGCAAGCGCATCGGTATTGTCGGCATGGGCCGCATCGGCACTGCCGTTGCCCGACGCGCCAAGGCGTTCGGCCTCTCGATCCATTATCACAATCGCAAGCGCGTCAGCCCGGCGACCGAGGACGAACTTGAGGCGACCTATTGGGATAGCCTCGACCAGATGCTCGCCCGCGTCGATTTCGTCTCGGTCAACTGCCCTTCGACACCGGCAACCTACCATCTCGTCTCGGCGCGGCGCCTGGCCCTGCTGCAGCCGACGAGCTACGTCATCAACACCGCCCGCGGCGATATCATCGACGAGGCGGCGCTGATCAAGATCCTGCGCGAGGGCAAGATCGCCGGCGCCGGTCTCGATGTGTTCGAGAACGAGCCTGCGGTCAATCCGAAGCTCATCAAGCTTGCAAACGAAGGCAAGGTTGTGCTGCTGCCGCATATGAGCTCGGCCACCATCGAGGGCCGTATCGAGATGGGCGACAAGGTCATCATCAACATCCGCGCCTTCATGGACGGTCATCGCCCGCCGAACCGGGTGCTACCGGATCGGTAGTATTGCCCATTGCAACGGTACAGTGTCACATGACGCCTTTTGGCGCGGGATGTTCTATTCGAGGCGCTTGCTCATTTCGATTGACGTCGTGCGTTCGAACCCCGCATGAGAATTTTCCGCGGTCTTCCTGAAACCCCATGAGGTGAAAACGGCATGGTTGCCGACAAGTTCGATCCTCGTTTCGAGCCTGAGTGCCGGCAGCGATTTTTTCCGCGCCATCTTTTCCGCAAGGCCCAGCAATTGCTTGCCAAGACCCTTGCCTTGTGCCGCCGGCAAGACAGAAAGTTTGCCGATATAGAGACAATCGACCTCCGGCCGGCAAAAGATGCAGCCGATCAATGCGTGGCCCTCAAGCGCGACGTAGCCGATCTCCGTCTGCGCTTTGCGTTTCAGCAATTGCGGCGTCAATGCCAGCGCCGAAGACGGTGGATCGATGATCCCGTTCATGTAGGAAAAAGAGTCCAGGATGAGCCCGAGCAAAGCGTCCCATCGTTCGAAATATTGATCGATGCGGATGATTGTCGTGCCCGTCATTCGCCCTTTGTCCGCCTGCGCCTGTAATGCACGGTGTCGAAGCGAGCCGACAACGCGTCGTAGAGTATCAGGCGTCCGACCAGCGGTTCGCCGACGCCAGTCACAAGCTTGATGGCTTCCATCGCCATCAGGGTTCCGATCACCCCTGTGAGCGCTCCGATGATGCCCGCCTCGGCGCAGGAGGGGATCAAGCCCGCCGGCGGCGGCGCCGGAAAGAGATCGCGGTAGGAGGGGTTGAGAACGCCGTCCGGGCCCGCCTCATAGGGTTTCAGCACCGTCAGCGAACCGTCAAACCTGCCGACCGCCCCCGTCACCAGCGGCTTGCGCGCTGCTTCGGCTGCATCAGCGGCGGCATAGCGGGTGTCGAAGTTGTCGGACCCGTCGACCACAAGATCGAACCGGCCAAGTTGCGCAGCCGCGGTTTCCGACGAAAAGCGTTCGTCGAAACGCAGGGTGCGGATGTGCGGATTCAATCGCGCGATCGCATCGGCAGCACTCTGTGTCTTCATTTCGCCGACCGAGCCTGTGTCATGGATCACCTGCCGCTGCAGGTTGGATAGCGAGACGCGATCGTCGTCGGCGATCCCGAGCGTGCCGACGCCCGCCGCGGCCAGATATTGCAGCACGGGGGCGCCAAGGCCTCCGGCTCCGATCACCAGGATACGAGCCGCCTTGAGCTTCTGCTGCCCGGCGCCGCCGATTTCGGGCAGCAGGATATGGCGCTGGTAGCGGCTGATCTCGTCTGGGGTCAAAGGGTCCATGCCGGCTATGCTAAAGCATCGCTGAGGAAAGTGGGAACCGGATTTTCCAAAAAAATACGGCATAAACTAAAGACCTGATGCATCACATGCGATCCAGATGTCATTCCGATACGCCGCCATCGGCCACGGTCAGGAACTGTGCCCGGTCGCCCAATGCCGAGAACATGGTCTGATCCGTGCCGGTCATGAAGGCCTGACCGCCAAGTCCGTCAACGAGATCGAAGAGTGCTGCGCGGCGACCTTCGTCGAGATGTGCTGCAATTTCGTCGAGCAGCAGCACCGGCGCGTGGCCGGTGAGATTGCCGACGAGCCTTGCATGGGCAAGCACCAGACCGACCAGCAGCGCCTTCTGCTCGCCGGTGGAGCAACGCTCCGCCTCGATCTCCTTTTGAACATGCCGCACCTGAAGATCGGCGCGATGCGGACCGTCCAGCGTACGGCCGGCACCGGCATCCCGGTAGCGCCCCTCTTTCAGCATCTCGGCATATTGATCTTCAAGGTCCACGGCCACGCGCTGGAATTGTCCATCCAGGAAGCCCGAGAGCTTCAGCGAGGCCGAGGGAAAGGGCGTTTCCCCACCGCTCTCCTCGATCAGGCGCGATAAAAGTCCGAGCATTTCCTGGCGGGCAAGCGCCATCGCGATGCCAAGGCTCGCCATCTGTTCCTCGATGCCGGAAAGCCATGACGGATCAAACCGAGCCTCGGACAGAAGCCTGTTGCGGCTGCGCATCGCGCGCTCGAAATCGGTGGCGCGACGTCCATGCGCAGGATCGAGCGACAGTACCAGCCGATCGAGAAACCGACGGCGGTCGGAGGAGCCACCGGTAAAGAGCCCGTCCATCGCAGGCGTGAGCCAGAGCACGCGCAGATGATCGGTAAGTTCGTCAGCCGTTTTCGCTGTTGTCCCGTTGATGCGAAGGCGGCGCGTCGCGGTCTCGTCCGTGGTGTCGACGCCGGTTCCGATCTCCACCTCGCCTTCCATGCCGTCGATCCGCGTGAAGATCGAGAAGCCATTTGCAGCGCCGACCCGCGTGACATCGGCATAGGGTACACGCCGCAGGCCCCGCCCCGGCGAAAGAAACGACACCGCTTCCATCAGGTTCGTCTTGCCAGCTCCATTGTCGCCGGTCAGCACGACATGCCGATCGGACAGATCGAGCGCCGCCGCCGCATAATTGCGGAAGTCGGTGAGCTTGAGGAAGGACAGGGAGACCTTGCGCGGCATGACAATCCAGTTTCGAACGAAGGCTGAGAGCTATGCCGATCGGCCTGCTATGGCAAGCCTGCCGGCGATCGTTTGCATGCAAGCGCGCCCCCTTCTGCGTCGGTGAGAAGGCGCCCGAAGGGCGGATGAGGGGCTTGCGGCATCCGACAGGCAACGACCCTTCCCGCCCGCAGCCCCTCATCGCCTCGCTCTGCCCGGCACTTCTCCTCGTGGGGGTGAAAGGGGCAGCGTGGTTGCGGCTAACGGGCAATCCCTAAAGGACGAGGTGCCTGCCCAAATCAAATCGACAGATTCAGCGTCTGCTCACGCTCGATATAGGCGCGCTGCTTGTCGGTGATGTAGTCACGGACGATCGGGGCGGCGTCGCGTGAGCGCGACAGCTGCATGTGGAAGACGAGCTGGCTGCCGGTGCGGAACATCATCTCGGCACTGATCAGGTAGAATTCCCACATCCGGGCGAAGCGCTCGTCGTAAAGGGCGATTACCGCGCCGCGATTTTTCTCAAACCGGTCGGCCCAGTGTTGCAGCGTCGTCGCATAGTGGACGCGTAAGAACTCGAGATCCGTAACCCACAGGCTATTGCGCTCGACCACTTCGAAGACTTCCGAAAGGGCCGGCGAATAGGCCCCAGGAAAGATGTATTTTCTAAGCCAGGGGCTTGCCATGCCGGGCGGGCTCATATGGCCGATGGAATGCAGCACGGCCAGCCCGTCATCGGGCATCAGGGAGTTCAGCTTGGCGAAGAACTCGTCGTAGTGATGCACGCCGACATGTTCGAACATGCCGACCGAGACGATTCGGTCGAAGGGGCCGGTGACATCGCGATAATCGCGCAGCTCGAACTTCACGCGCTCGGAAAGCCCGGCTTTTTGCGCGCGCTCCGAGGCAAGAGCCTGTTGCTCCTTGGAGAGCGTCACACCGAGGACTTCGACGTTTTCAAGCGCCGCGAGATAAAGGGCGAGATCGCCCCATCCGCAACCGATATCGAGAACCTTCATGCCGGACTCGAGCCCGAGCTTGCTTGCCAGCAGCCGGAGCTTGTTGCGCTGCGCCTGTTCCAGCGTTTCTCCCGGCTTACGGAAGTAGGCGCAGGAGTAGAGCATGTTGTCATCGAGGAAGAGCTTGTAGAAATCATTGCCGAGGTCGTAGTGATGCGCGACGTTCTGCTGCGCCTGGCCCTTGCGGTTCGACTGCTGGCTCTTGCGAAAGCGCATCTTGATAGCGCGCAATACTTTTTGGATCGGATAGGAGCCGAGCGACAGGCGGTTTACCGAAAACAGCGTCAGGAAGTCGCGAAGGGTCGAGCCCTCCTCGAAGCGCATCGTTCCGTCCATATAGGCTTCGCCTGCGGCAAGCTCGGCGTTGAAGACAAGCGTCCGGTATAGCTTCTTGTCCGTCAGCCGCATCGTCACTTCCGGACCCGACGTGCCGGAAAATTCATGCCGCTTTCCATCGGCATCGATAACCGTAAGGCGGCCCTTGCGTATGAAGGATTTCATCATATGAGAAAGCGGAAACATGCAGCATCTTTCGTAGTGGAAGGGCATCCGGACACAATCGCCCTATCCTATCATCGGCTTATCGCAAAACGCGAGACATATCGATTATCCCCGGTAAACGTCGCAAGATAGAAACAACCCCGTCAATGTATGCCGGTTTGGCTGCCGGATGGCACCGCCCGCCTGGCGAATGGAATGCAGACAAGTGCCAGGATCGTCAATACGGCGATCATAGCCCAGGCCTCGTTGATCGATTGCGCCAGCGCCGCCTTCTCGACGAGGGGCTGCAGCATCGCCGTCGTATCGGCATCAAGGGGACCTGCCGGGCGTGCGACAAACAGATCCAGCGGAATGCCCACGAACTTTGCAGTTTCGATGTCACCGGCCGACAATTTATCGACGATCTGATGGATGAGGGCAGGCGAGCGGCCATAGATGACGGTGTCGATCAGGGCGATGCCTATGGCGCCGCCAAGATTGCGCATAAGGTTGAACAGGCCGCTGGCGTCCGGCACGCGCGCGTCTGCAAGGTTGCCGAGAGCGAGCCGCGTCGGCGGCAGCAGGCAGAACATGATCGCCAGCCCGCGGATCACCTGCGGCCAGACCATCTCTGCAAAATCTGTATCCGGGGTCTGAAATACACTGAGCCCAAGGCCTAGAGCAAAGACAGCAAAGCCGGCGGCGGAGAGAAGCTTCGCGTTGACGCGCTGCTCAAGGGCAACCGCAACGGGCGCCGTCAACAACTGGGCAAGGCCGGTGACCAGCATGATGGTGCCGATCTCGAGTGCGTTGTGCTCGCGGACAAAGGCCAGGAACACCGGCATCAGATAGACCGAGCCGAAAAGGCCGATCCCGAGCGTAAAGCTCAGGATGCAGCCGATGGTGAAGTTGCGATCGGCAAAATTGGCAAGATCGACAACCGGGCTGTCTCTGTGAAGCGTCCTGCTGACAAAGCCGGCGGCGCTGACGATAGAGAGGAAGAGCAGGCCCAACACCAGTCCCGAGGCCCAGCCGCGTTGCGGCGCTTCCTTGAGGGCGATCTCGAGTGCGGCAAGCGCGATTGTCATTGCGCCGAGCGCCAGGAGGTCGAGCTTGCGACCTTCGCTCAATTGCATCGCCGCGCGCGGCAGTTGGCCCCAGGCGAATATTGCGGAGGCGATCCCCGGTATGACATTGATGAGAAACAGCCAGTGCCAGGAATAGGTTGCAGTGATCCAGCCGCCGACGATAGGCCCGACCGTCGGCGCGAGAACCGCAAGGACGCCAGCAAGCGTGGTGGCAACACCCTGCCGCTTCACGGGGAAGAGGATAAACACCGCCGAGAAGACTGCGGGGATGAGCGTGCCGCCGGAAAACCCCTGGAGAACCCGCCAGGAGATCAACTCCGCAAATCCATTGCTAGCCGCGCAGCCGACCGACGCCAGCGTGAAGACCAAAATCGCGATGACGAACAGACGCCGCATGCCAAGCAACCGCGTCAGCAAGCCAGTGAGCGGAATGGCGACGATCTCGGCGATCAGATAGGCGGTCTGTATCCAGCTCATCTGATCCGGCGGAATGACGAGCGCGCCCTGGATAGTCGGCAGCGATGTCGCCACGACCTGGACGTCGAGAATTGCCATGAACATGCCGACGCACATGGCGATGAAGCCGGCCCAGGTGCCTGCGTTGAGCGGCTTGTGCTGGAATTCGTCAGGCATAGCAAAGGCTCCTCGCAAGACCGCGCGGGTCAGCCTACCACTAGGTTCCCGCCGAGCGCGCGCATAAAAAAGCCGGAGACGTTTGGGTCTCCGGCTTTGTGATCCCGATATCGGGACGATCAATCGCTCAGCGTATCGAAGAAATCCTTCATGCGGGCAAAGAAGCCGGTCGATTCCGGATTGTTGTCCTTGGAGGAAATTTGCTCGAATTCCTGCAGCAACTCGCGCTGCCGCTTCGTCAGCTTCTGCGGCGTCTCGATCTGGATCTGGATGTAGAGATCGCCGACCTGGGCCGAACGAAGCACGGGCATGCCCTTGGCCTTGAGGCGGAATTGCTTGCCGACCTGCGTTCCCTCGGGAACGCTGACGCGCGACTTGGTGCCGTCGAGGGTTGCAACATCGAAAGTACCGCCAAGCGCTGCCGTCGTCATCGAGATCGGCACGGTGCAATAAAGATCGGCCCCGTCGCGCTGGAAGAACTCATGCGGCTTCACCGAGAGGAAGATATAGAGATCGCCTGCCGGTCCGCCGCGCGTGCCAGCTTCGCCTTCGCCCTGGAGGCGAATGCGCGTACCGTCCTCGATCCCAGCCGGAATGTTGACCGAAAGCGAGCGCTCCTCGGTGACGCGGCCCTGGCCGTGGCACTTGGTGCAGGGGTCGGGAATGATCTGGCCGCGGCCGTGACAGGTCGGGCAGGTCCGCTCGATCGAGAAGAAACCCTGGGCCGCCCGCACGCGGCCGGAGCCCTGGCAGGTGCCGCAGGCTTTAGGCTGTGTGCCGGGCTTTGCGCCCGATCCGGAACAGACGTCACAGGTGATCGAGGTCGGAACGCGGATCTGCGCCGTCTTACCGGCAAAGGATTCCTCAAGGGAAATTTCCATGTTGTAGCGAAGGTCGGCACCGCGTTCCCGGCCACCGGTCGAGCGCGCACGGCCTCGGCCGCCACCCATCATCTCGCCGAAAATGTCTTCGAAAATGTCAGAGAAACCACCGGCGCCGCCGCCGCCAAAACCGCCGCCTCCCATGCCGCCATGCTCGAATGCAGCGTGGCCGTACCGATCATAGGCTGCCCGCTTCTGCGGGTCCTTGAGCGTTTCGTAAGCTTCGTTGATCTCTTTGAACTTGCGCTCGGCATCGTGGTCATCAGGATTCTTGTCCGGATGAAATTTCATCGCAAGCTTGCGAAAGGCGACCTTAAGGTCCTTTTCATCCGCCGTTCGGCCGACACCCAGCGTTTCGTAATAGTCTGCTTTTGCCATGCAGGAATAGACCCCGGAAATGGATTTCCGGCTGCCTGAGGCAGCCGGATCTAAGTTTCCGCAAAACCGTTTCGCGGTTCGCGCTTATGCAGACCGCTTGCGGCCGTCTTCGTCCTTGATCTCCTCGTAGTCGGCATCGACAACGTGATCGTCATGGCCTTCAGCAGAACCACCGGCCGGCGCACCTTCAGCCTGCTGGGCTTCATAGATCGCCTGACCAAGCTTCATGGACACTTCCATGAGGGTCTGCGTCTTTGTCTTGATGTCTTCGGCATCCGGATCGGAGGCTTCGGTTGCAGTCTTAAGGGCAGCAATCGCATCGGAAATCGCGGTGCGGTCGGCCTCGGAGACCTTGTCGCCGTAGTCCTTCAGCGACTTTTCGCTGGAGTGAATCAGGCTTTCGGCCTGGTTCTTGGCTTCCACACCTTCGCGGCGCTTCTTGTCGGCTTCGGCATTCGCCTCGGCGTCCTTGACCATCTTCTCGATGTCAGCATCGGAGAGACCGCCCGAGGCCTGGATGCGGATCTGCTGTTCCTTGCCGGTGCCCTTGTCCTTGGCCGAAACCTGGACGATGCCGTTGGCGTCGATATCGAAGGTCACTTCGATCTGCGGAACACCGCGCGGCGACGGCGGCAATCCGACGAGGTCGAACTGGCCAAGCAGCTTGTTGTCCTGTGCCATTTCGCGTTCGCCCTGGGAAACGCGGATCGTCACGGCCTGCTGATTGTCGTCGGCAGTCGAGAAGGTCTGCGACTTCTTCGTCGGGATCGTCGTGTTGCGTTCGATCAGGCGCGTAAACACGCCACCAAGCGTTTCGATGCCGAGAGACAGCGGGGTCACGTCGAGCAGCAGCACGTCCTTGACGTCGCCCTGCAGAACGCCAGCCTGGATGGCTGCACCCAAGGCAACGACTTCGTCCGGGTTCACGCCCTTATGCGGTTCCTTGCCGAACAGCTGCTTGACGACTTCCTGTACCTTCGGCATGCGGCTCATGCCGCCGACAAGCACGACTTCGTCGATCTCGGCTGCGGTGACGCCGGCATCCTTGAGGGCTGCCTTGCACGGTGCAATCGTGCGCTGGACGAGATCATCGACGAGGCTTTCGAGCTTCGAGCGGGTCAGCTTCAGCGTCAGGTGCTTCGGACCGGTTGCATCGGCAGTGATGAAGGGCAGGTTGATTTCGGTCTGCTGAGCTGAGGACAGCTCGATCTTGGCCTTTTCGGCAGCTTCCTTGAGGCGCTGCAGGGCAAGCTTGTCGCCTTTGAGATCGATGCCGTTGTCCTTCTTGAATTCTGCGACCAGATATTCGACGAGGCGCATGTCGAAGTCTTCACCGCCGAGGAAGGTATCGCCGTTGGTCGACTTCACTTCAAAGACGCCGTCGCCAATTTCGAGGATGGAGATATCGAAGGTACCGCCGCCAAGGTCGTAGACGGCAATGGTCTTGCCTTCCTTCTTGTCGAGGCCGTAGGCAAGGGCTGCAGCAGTCGGCTCGTTGATGATACGCAGGACTTCAAGACCGGCAATGCGGCCGGCATCCTTGGTTGCTTGGCGCTGTGCGTCATTGAAATAGGCTGGAACGGTGATGACGGCTTTTTCGACCTTTTCACCGAGATAGGCTTCCGCGGTTTCCTTCATCTTCTGAAGGATCATTGCGGAGATCTGTGCAGGGGAATAGCTCTTGCCGTTGGCTTCGACCCAGGCGTCGCCATTGTCGCCCTTGACGATATTGAAGGGAACGAGATGCTTGTCCTTCTCGACGGTCGGATCTTCGTAGCGACGGCCGATCAGGCGCTTGACGGCGAAAAGTGTATTCGTGGGGTTGGTGACCGCCTGGCGCTTTGCCGGCTGGCCGACGAGACGTTCGCCATCGTCGGTAAATGCCACCATGGATGGTGTGGTGCGTGCGCCTTCTGCATTCTCGATGACCTTTGCATCCTTGCCGTCCATGACGGCGACGCAGGAATTCGTCGTTCCAAGGTCGATACCAATTACTTTTGCCATGTCATTTTCTCCTTGAAGCAAGCTGTCGAAACCCCGGTCAGGCATTCCATTGACAGCCCCTTACGGGATGGTCTTGAGGATTGCGCAGTCATGACTGCGGTGATGTCGGGTATATAAGTAGCGATTTTACGGACTGCAAGGCAGTAAATGACCCGGAATCCAGCAAAACGAGTGCTTTGTCCCCTAAATTTCAGTTCGCCGGAAAGTTGCCTCAGGCGCGCCGAAAAAACGGATTCGTGCATCAGACCAGCCTTGAGCTGGCCATGCAAGAGCCAATGCGAAAAAGGGCCTCGCAAAGTCCGCTATCGTCCCATGATCAGATCGAGGAGTGTCGTCCTCCGCGGCCGGGTGGAGGGGGCCTGTTCGCCGATATCGGCCGGCGGCACCATCCCGCGTGTTGCGTAAGGGTTGTTGTCGTCTTCAGGGGTCGGAGGAGGCATGTCCACGGGTTCATCGGCAGAGGCAGCCTGGCCCGCGGCCGCCGGCGCGCGAACCTGCGCCTGTGGCTGTGCCGTCGAGGTCGCCGGACCGCCGTTCCCACCAAGCACACCGGAAATGATACTGCTGATCGTCGTCTGGCCGCCGGGCATGGCGCCCGATTGTGCGACCGGCATGCCGTTGTCGATGATCCTGCCGTCGCCGAACAGAGGCGTGGGCGTCAGGCCTTTGTGGGCCGCTACCATGAACTCCTTCCAGGCCTTGGCCGGGAGGCCGCCGCCCGTCACCTTCTTCATCGACTTGCCGTCGTCATTGCCGAACCAGACGCCGGTGGTGAGATTGCTCGTGAAGCCGATAAAGAGGGCGTCTCGGAAAGACTGCGTCGTCCCCGACTTACCGGCCGTCTGCCAGCCCGGGATGCGCGCTGCCTTGCCCGTGCCGATGGTCATGACGCCTTCCATCATCGCGTTCATGTTGGTGACGACGGTTTCGCTGAGCACACGCGGCGGGTCGCTGAAGTTCGCCTGATAGAGCACCTTGCCTGCCGCGGTCGTGACTTTGGTTATGACATGTGGTGTCGCTTTGTAGCCGCCATTCATGAATGCCGCGTAGGATGACGTCAGCTCGAGTAGGGATACTTCCGAGGTACCGAGCGCGATCGAGGCATTGTCCTGGAGATCCGATTCGATGCCGAGCCGGTGTGCGAGCTTGATCACCTGCGGCGGCCCGACCTCCATCACCAGCTGGGCGGCAATGGTATTTAGCGAATGAGCAAGCGCGGTCGCCAGCGTCACCACGCCGTTATATTTCTGCTCGTAATTTTCAGGCGTCCAATTGCCGATCTTGACCGGCGCGTCGTTGCGTACCGAGGTCGGTGTCAGGCCCATCTCCATCGCGGCGGCATAGACGAAGGGCTTGAAGGCCGAGCCTGGCTGCCGCTTTGCCGTTACCGCGCGGTTGAATTGGCTCTCGGCATAATCCCTGCCGCCTACCAGCGCGCGGATTGCCCCGTTGCCATCGACTGAAACCAGCGACGCCTGTGACGCCGCAAGTTTCTTTCCATCGTGATCGAGCACGTCAGCCAGCGCCTCTTCGGCCTTCTTTTCCAACGTAAGGTCGACCGTGGTCTCGACGACAAGGTCTTCCTTGACGTTCCCGATCAGGCCCGGCAGCTGGTCCATCACCATATCGGCAACGTAATTCTGCGCTCCGTTCCAGTAGCTCTTGGCTCTCGTCGGCGGCTGCGACATCGCCGTCTTGATATCGGCGTCGCTGATATATCCCTGGTCGCGCATTGCCTGCAGCACGATCTCGGCGCGCGCCTGCGCGGCTGCAGGGTCTCGGACCGGCGACAGTTTTGACGGCGCCTTGACAAGCCCCGCCAGCATCGCCGCCTCGCCGAGGTTCACATCGCGGGCCGATTTGTTGAAATAGCGCCGCGAGGCCGCCTCGACACCGAAGGCATTCGAGCCGAAGAACACGCGGTTGAGGTACATCGCAAGGATCTGGTCCTTGGTGTACTTGTGCTCCAGCCAAAGGGCGAGCAACACTTCCTGCACTTTCCGCTCGAGCGTCCGGTCGGGTGACAGGAACAGGTTTTTCGCCAGCTGTTGCGTCAGCGTCGAGCCGCCCTGAACTGTGTGGCCTGTAGCAAGGTTGGTGACCAGCGCGCGCGCAAGGCCGATCGGGTCGACACCGAAATGCGAATAGAACCGACGATCCTCGATCGCGACGATCGCCTCGGGAATGAATGGCGACATATCCTGCAGCGCCAGAGCCTCGCCGCCCGTCGCGCCGCGATTGGCCAGAGCCGAGCCGTCCATCGCATTGATCTTAACGTTTGGCGGCCTTGCCGGAATTTCCCAGGTGCTGGCGCTTGGCATGCGCGATCCGTAGTAGAGCACCAGACCGCCGACCCCGAGGCCGGCCCAGATCGACAATACCAGGCACCAGTAGATCAAGGAGCGAAGCGCGCCTAAAAACCCGCGTCCTTCCCGTCTCGGCGCTCTGCCGCGTCCTTTGGAATTTCGGGTTTTGGCGGGCTTGGCGCCGACTGTGCGTGCGCCAGTCCGTCCGCCGATCCGATCGCCGGAATCGACCGTCACTTCGTCATCGTCGCGCCCGTCCCTGCCCGCGAAAGAAGGTTCTATCCTCTGGCCTGATCTATTCTTGCCTGCCATTGCGGACCGGTCGTACCCTCGATGGTTCCAGCGGAACAAGGTGCCCGGCATGCTGATCCGGGCTTTGAAAAGTCCGGCAGCGTTTTGCAAGCCACGACGACCCCACCGTCCGCCTGAACTGTAAATGCGGCGATTTAAGGGGTGGTTAAAGACGCTCCATTAAAAAGCCGTGGAGCGTCAATCCCTTGCGCGCAATGCGTTGCCGCCCGTGACCGCCATCGTTACCGGTCCGTTCTCGCACCTTGATTCGGGCGTCGGCGGTCTTGGTGCGATCAAAAGCCCGCTGTTCACACTGCAGCGGGCTTTTCTTTCCCCTGGAAAGTGCGCTCCGCCTCTCTAGATTCGGCTTCGGATCTGTTTTTAAAGCGGTTGGCCGCGGGGAAAAACGATGCAAGAAACTAAGTTTGGGCGTTTCGATGTAAAGCAGGAGATCGACGATTCGTGGACGGTGTTTGATATCTTCACCGGCATGCCAGTGATCTTCGCTGGTAGGGCCATGCGGGGGCTAGAAAAAGAAATATCTCAGAAGCTGGTTGTCATGTTGAACGCCAGAGATATGGTTCGTCGCAAGCGCCATGGATATTGACGACAACGACCGCCAGCATCGGCGTTAACGGCAAGATGCTCGGGTCGGTGGATCATGCCGTGCAATTTGCGTTACCTCGGCCGTATCGATCGGATGTGAAGGTGGTCGGAGGCCGACGGCAGTTGCTTACTCGGATCCAGCAGAGCTTAACTGGGAGTTAACACGTCGATTTCGACTTAACCACGTCGATAAGGCAACGGTTAACCTCCCTCATCTCAAATGCGGCTCCGATCGTCAAAAACGGGATACCAACATGACGTATGGTATAATCTTTGTTTCAGCTCTAGCGGCAATGATCGTGGCTATTGCAGTGGTTGAAAAACACCCTCCCGGCCAGGCGGCAGCAACGGGTGGATGGTCCCAAGATACCACCGACAGCGGCAATGCCGTCGTTGAGCACGCTGCGCCGTGAGCTATGGTACTAGGTCCTGTTGACAAAGTGTGGCAGCCAAATCCTTGCTGCGGCTAAAGCTAGGAAGGCTTCGAAGGATTTTCGGGTCTTGTCGTAACGTGTAGCAATGCGTTGGAATTGTTTAAGTCTATTGAACATCCGCTCGATACGATTGCGATCCTTGTAGGCTTTGGCTCAGATCTTCGAGTGCATTACAATCGCCTTGGGAAGCCCTCTGCCGAATTGTCGCTGGCCGACGAAGCACCTTCGTCTGAATGAAAGCGCGGGTTCAAAGCCCAGGCTGCGACAGCACATGCTGCGGGGGCAGGCGATCTCACATTGAACGCCACGGCGACCGACATCGATGTCGCGAGCCTGCTTGCATCAGGCAATATCGACGCCACGGCGGCAAACGATATCGCCGCCAATGCCGTTGCGCATGGCGATCTGACAATGACGGCCGGCAACGCGATCACGCTTAGCGGTCAGTCGCTTGGCGCTCAAAACGTCAACCTCGCCGCCCGCTCAGTGACCATCGACAGCCTTGTTTCCGGGGTCGACTATGCTGCCACCAGCGCCTCGCCAACCGCCAGCCTGATGCTGCAGCCGGCCGGTGCGATGACGCTTGCCGCTTCGAGCGGCAGCATCAGTGCCAACGTGCTGTTGTCTGGCGGCGATCTCTTGGCAACGGCGACACAGAATATCGGCTATGCCAGCCTGCAAAGCCTTGGCAACGCAACACTGACGGCCCCCGGCCGGATCGACTATACCAGCACCACCCGTGTCGGCGGTGCCCTGACGATCAACACCGGTGCCCTTGATCTTTCCGGCACAAGGGGCAACGGGATCGCCGCCGGTGGCGCGCTGGTCGTCAATGCGTCCTCCGCCAACCTCTCCGGCAGCGACCTGGTGCTCGGCGGCCTGACGCTCAATCTCTCCGGCAATGCCGATTTTACCAATGCCAGCGTCAACGCCGTCACCAATGCCGGCGGTTCCGGCGACATTGCCGTCTCGGCCGCGAGCCTCACGGCAAGCGACAGCACAGCACTGCTGGCCGCCCACGACCTATCGTTGACGCTGCCGTCGCTCATCAATGCGGCACAGCTTGCCAGCGGCCACGACCTGACCCTCAACATTGCCGGCAATTTTACCAATAGCCCGACCGGCCTCATCTTTGCCGGCAACAACGCCAATGTCTTCCTCGGCGGTGTCCTCACCAACAATCAAGGCGCCATTCTTGCCGGCCGTGATCTCAGCATCCGCGGCGCCGGCGCCGGCCAGCACAATGCCGCCGTGTTCAATTCTGCCGGTCTGATCCAGTCCGGCGGCAATATGTCGATCTACACCGACACCCTCATCAATGCCGCGACCTCGGCCCCGCAGATCGTCCGCAATGTCGCGGTGTCCGACACGCTTCTGCATGCCTATGACCTGATCTCCGAGACCTATGGCTGCGAGACGCGCTGTAGCGGCGAAGGCGACCACGAGGCGACCTATGGCTGGACCGAGAGCGTCGATCAGCTCGTCCATCAGATCGTCCTGCAGGATCAGTTGGCGGCTGGCGCCGGCGCTGATGCAAAGATCCGTTCCGGCGGCAACCTTGTGGTCGATGCGGTCAACATCACCAATTCCTACAGCTCGATCGAATCCGACGGCAATATGAGCCTTGCCTTTAACGGCACGCTGACCAATGAAGGCGCAACACTGAACCAAACGACCGAGACCGTTTGCGGCAGCGCCACAAACTGCCAGTATTATGCCGACGTCGTTTCCACCGAGCCCGGCCAGCAGAATTGCAGCGGCCCCAACCGCGGCTGCATCGACGGCGATCCGACCATCACCTATTCGCCCAATCCGAACGGCCAGCGCGACCCGTCACGGGACCTTCAAGCGGGCACTTCGGTGACGGTTGCCGCCATCGGCGTGTTGTCGGGTGCGATCCAGGCGCGCGGCGCGCTCAGCCTCGACGGCAAGGGCACCGGCTCCGTCAACAATGCCGCCTCGGCCGGGTCGCTGGCCGGCCAGGTGGCCATCAATGCCGTCACGGCGCAAAGCAATCCGCTAAGCGCGCTCAATGGCCTGACGGCCGGCGGGGCGCTGTTCAGTGTCAATTCGTCGCTGGCAGGCGTGGCCGCCAATGCCGGTGCCACAGCAGGCAGCGGCCCGGCGATCGGCGGCAATAGCCTGCTTGGCAGGCTTGGCGTTGCGATCGGCAGTAGCGGCAATCTCGCCCAGATCCTGCAGACGGGCGGGGCGCAGCTTGCAGCACTTGCCAAGCCGCAGTCCGGCGGCGTCGGCGGCACGGTTCCGGGCCAGGTGTTCCTGTTCGAGACGCGCGCCGCCTATCTCGACGTGTCGAAGTTCTACGGCTCGGCCTATTTCATTGACCGCATCGGCTATACGCCGGAGACCAGCGTTCCCTTCCTCGGCGACGCCTATTTCGAGAACCAGCTCGTCGACGAGCAATTGCACCAGCAGGTCGGGCAAGGGCTCGGCGCCGGCTCCTTCATCTCCGGCGACAACGCCATCGACCAGATGAAGACGTTGCTCGACAATGGCGTCGGCTATGCCGAGGCCCATGGTCTGGCCCTCGGTCAGGCGTTGACGCCGGAACAGGTGGCCAGTCTCACCCAGTCAATGGTGATCTACCAGACCACCACCGTCGACGGGGCGGAAGTGCTGGTGCCCGTTGTCTATCTGTCGGCCGCCGATCGGGCCAACATCGCCGCCTCGGCTGCCACCATCTCCGGTCAGACGGTCAGCATGAATGTCGGCAATCTCGACAATTCCGGTGCGATTGCCGCGGCCGGCGACATGACGATCAGCGCCACCAACATCAAGACCAATGGCGGGGCGTTCCTGTCCGGCGGCAACATGAACCTCGATGCCTCCAACGGCATCGTGCTTGCCGCCCAGACGATGAACATAGGCGGCCAGACGCTTGTCAACACCAATGGCGGTGTGAAGGCGGGCGGGACGCTCAATCTGGATGGCGGCGCAGGGGCGCTGACGCTTGCCGCAACCAAGGTGACGGCCGGCAGCGGCGCGACGCTCTCCGGCCAGACGGTGACGCTGGGTGCGGCCACCGAGAGCAACGGCGGCAAGCAATCGCTCATTGGCTCGAGCGTGGCGGCCGGCGGTGGTCTCAGCATCTCAGGTGCCGACGGCGTCAACATCATCGCCAGCGCCGCCTCTTCAGGCGGCAACATGTCGGTGACATCAACCAACGGTGCAATCAACATCGTCTCTGCGGCAGCCGGCGCGATTACCGCAAGCGGTAACGCTGGCAATACCACAGTCTCCGCCGACCGCAAGGGAACCACGACGACAACGACCAGCCTGACGCAGCAGGGCTCGTCATTGAATGCCGGCGGCTCCATGCTCGTTTCGGGCGACCAGGGCGTGCTCATCGCCGGCTCCTCGCTCGACGCCGGCGGCAATATCGGCATCATCTCGCAGAACGGCAATGTTGCGATTGCAGCAGTGGCGAACGAGACCAGCAGCAATTCCAAGACCACCGCCAGTGCGGCCAACGGCTACAAGAGCGGCAATTCGTCCTCCGCCTCGCTGACCAACACCGGCTCGTCGATCACCTCGAACAATGGCGGCGTCACCGTCGAGGCCGACAACGGCTCGATCGGCGTCATCGGCTCTTCGATCGATGCCAACGGCGGCGCGGCCAGCCTGATCGCCAAAAACGACATTACCATCGGCGAGGCGACCGATAGTGCCTCGTCGTCCAGCCAATCGGGCTCGAAGAAGACAAGCGAGACCGTCACCATCGCCAAGGGCTCTGAGATCTCCGGCCAGACCGGCGTCAACGTCATCTCCAAGGATGGCGACATCACCGTCTCGGCATCACAGATCGCCGCCGGCGATGCAGACCATACCGCCAATGCCAACCTAAGTGCAGCCAACGGCAACATCATCGTCGCCTCCGGCAAGGACACCGACGAGACGACAAGCGACAGCAAGCAAAGCGGCTTCCTGTCGTCGTCGAAGACCCACACCCATAGCTACGACGAGGCGACGGTCGGCTCGTCGATCTCAGCCACCGGCGATATCAATTCGAATGCTGGTGGCGCCAACGTCCTTTCCGGCTCGTCCCTGCATGCAGAGGACACCGTCAACATGTCCGGCTCCACCGTCACCGTCATGGGGGCTGAGGAGACGCACGAGAACGACAAGGAGACGAAGAAGTCCGGTATCGGTGTCGGTTCCGGCGGCGGCTTCATCTCGATCTACGGCAGCCATGACAAGACGACGAGCGACAGCTCGACGGACAATGTCGGCTCGTCGATTACGGCCTACAACGGCAATATCAACCTGAACGCCACGAAGGGCGATCTCAATGTGATCGGCTCTGCGATCACGGCGACCAACGGCAATGTCACGGGCATTGCGGCGGGCAATATCAATATCCTGCCCGGCCATGAGAGCAGCGACAGCTCAAAGGATGACAAGCGCTCCGGCTTCGGCCTGCAGGTGTCTGCCGGAAGCAGCGGCGCGTCGATCGGCATTGGTGCTGGCCGCTTCACCGACAAGACCACCGAGAGCGCCGAGACCAACGCGGTGTCGACGATCGGCGCCGGCGGCAACATCACGCTTGCAGCCGGCAACACCTTCAACGACCAGGCGGGACAGATCGCCGCCGGCGGCGCCGTCACAATTCTCGGCACCAACGGCGTCAACATTCTCTCCGGCAACGACGTCACCAACTTCGACGAGGTCGCCACCAATTTCTTTGCCGGTGTCAGCCTCGGCGTCTCCTCCAGCATGGTCGGGGCCGGGCAGAGCATCGAGAACCTCGCTTCGAAACTGGGCAATGTCACCGACGGCTATTCGGCCGCCAATGTCGGCTTTGCCGGCCTGAAGGCCTATGATGCGCTCAGCAGCCTGAAGGACGGCCTGGCAGCCGGGAACCTCGCATCGATCTCGCTGACGGCGGGCTTCACCTATTCGAAGACGGAGACGGAACTTTCAAGCTCGACGCCGGTGCTGCCGACGATCAGCGGCAATTCCGTCAGCATCATTTCGACGAATGGCGACTTTACCAGCCGCGGTCTGCAGGTCTCGGCCACCGCCGATGCCGCCCATGCCGCCGACCCGATGAACGGCGACGTGCTGATCTCGGCCAACACCATCGACATGGCCGGCGCCGAGGCGACGAACACGGCCTCGTCGAGCAGCCAGTCGGCGGGCGCCAGCATCGGCGTTTCCGTCGGCGTCGGCCTTGGCGGCGCAACCGGAATTACCCCGACGGCCAGCATGTCGGCTGGCCAGTCGAAGTCGTCAAGCGCCTCGACCACGCAGGTAATGTCGACCGTCAGCGCTTCCAACAACATCACCTTCGCCTCGAAGGGCGACACCAGCCTCAACAACACGGTCTTTGCCGCCGACACCATCGACGGCACGGTCGGTGGCAATCTCGACATCGTCTCGACGCCGAGCACCGGCACCAGCGCCAACAGCTCGCAATCCCTGGGCTTCTCCTTCACCGGCGGGACGATCGGCCGGAGCGCCGACGGCTCGCCGCTTCTGACGGCAGCCAACGCCGGCACGGCGCTTGGCGGTCTCACCCTCGGCGGCGTCCAGCCGGGCTTCGGCTCCGGCAAGGGTTCCACCAACTGGATCGACACGCCGGCGGGGCTCTATTCCGACGGCGCCACCAACATCTATGTTCGCGGCAACACCAATCTGGCCGCGGCCGGCATCATATCTAGCACCGGCCAGGTCAACCTCGACACCGGTACGCTGACCTGGTCGGACTTTGCGGGGTCGAAGGAATACAAGGCCTACGAAGTCGACGCCAACATCGACCTCTACAGCGGCAAGGACGCCAACGGCCAGTCGAAGAACACCTCCAGTGTCGAGGGCAAATACCAGCTCGACGACGAACGCCAGAGCGTCAAGGCCACCGTCAACGGCAACATCACCGTCCGCAACGGCGATCAGCAGGCAGCGCTCGAACAGAGCGGGGCAACCAAGCCCGCCGACCAGATCAACAAGGATCCGAGCCAGCAATCGGTCATCACCAGGGACAAGCATATCGATCTCGAGCCTTATGTCTCGGTGCAGAGCCTGCAGGCAGCGGTTGCGGCGGGCAAGACCCTCGCACAAGTACTCAACGATGCCTTCGACAAGATGCTCGCGGATGACAAGCTTTCGCCTGAGGACGAGCAGGCGGTCAAAAAGACCCTACTTTACGTGAACGACCCCAAGGTTAAGGCGGTGTTGTCTGCGGGCTGCGGGGTGCAGCACACCGAGAACGACTACCATCTCCTGGACTGGCTGATCACGCCTGCTTATGCGGAAGCTGGGGTTTGCCTGATGCCAATCCCCGACGGGACCACTGTTCGGTTGAGCCCGGAGGCGGTCGCAGCTCTGCGCCAAGCGGTGGCGCTCTCCATCCCCGTGCTACTTGCGGCCGGTGTTTTCTACTTTGGATCGACGGTCTCACTGGGCGATCAGATCGATCAGACCCAGACACTAGCCGACGGTACGGTGATGCATCTGACTGGCGTCGGTGACGAATTGAAGCGCCGGGCGGAGATCACGTTGCCGAACGGCCAGACCGTCTCGCTCGTGCTGACGCTCAACGACAATGGCTATGCGCTGGTCTCCGGTTCTTTCGCAGGCGCTTCCATGTCGGGGGATACGCTCGACGATTTGGCAAAGCAACTCACCAGCGCCAGCGGTCTGCAGGTGGTCTATAATCAAAAAAGCGGGTCGGGGAGCAATGGCAGTACCACAGGTGGTTCGTCGGCGGCTGCGGGATCGCCCGATCCGGATGATAACGGAGGAAACCAAGATGACGAAGAGGCGTCAGTTTATCGTGGCGGGGACAAATTAACGGTCAGAAATATCGACGTAAAAGTCGACAAAGCGACTGGACTGGTACAGCCCGGACGGGGTGTTTCTGTTAATACTGATCCCGCAGGCTTGGAGAAATTCGGCGGCGCTCATAAGATTGAGCTGAGTAGCATTCCCGATGAGCTGGAGCTGATACAGCGCGGAAATAGTGCAACTCATTTTGAGATTGCTCCAAAAGCACCGATGACGATGGAGAATTTTCAAGCTTTACTGAATCAAATTAGGCTAACGCCACAATGATGAGGATAATATTTTGAACGAAGAATCAGATTTTGAAATAATGTTTGGCTACGCGGATGACGACTTGACGCTTTTTGAACTTAATTTGAAAGGCTTTCGCGAAGATGTAATTATTTATACAAGAGAAAAAAAATATAATATTCATTTGTATAACCCTATCCGATTAAAACAGGAAATAGACACGTGGATTGAAAAGAAAAATTATAACTTCATTATTGATGGAATTCTTTTATTGCAAGATGATCTTTGGAATGAAGCAGTCAGGGTTCGTTTAAATCAACTACATGATGAAGGATATTTCAAATAAGGAATGGAAATACCGGAGTTATAGCTCTCCAAGGCCGTGGATACGATGTGGGTTATTGTGCACGAAGGGGTTTCCCCAACACATACAACACTTCGGAAGTGTCACGACAGGAAAATCCCGGCAACGCCCGTGTGCTACACCTCAAATCCTAGCTTTGTCGGAAGAGGTGCGTTCGTGGTGCGGAAATCCCACAGAGCAGGTGGACACGTCTCGGACGCGGAGATCAACATAGTATAATAACGGGATACTGCAGTAACGAACCGCAGTGAAGGCCCATTGATTCAACGGTGAAAACGCAAGAAAGAATGAGTTGTCACCGTAATTGCTAACTCACATATTAAGTTGGGTATCGTTATGCGCGTCGGATATTTAATCGCAATATCAATGGTTATGGCTCTGCTTCAGTCGACCGCATATGCCGACGAGGGGCAGGATATATATAACGCTGGAGATTACTATCGCGCATTGAAATACTGGCAACCATTGGCTGAAAACGGAGACGCTCAAGCTGAGTTTGGTTTGGGGCTTCTTTATGAAACCGGACATGGCGTTGAGCAAAACTTCGATACGGCCCAAAGTTGGTATCGGAAAGCGGCAGGGCAGGGCCTATCCACTGCGCAAAATGCATTAGGGGCAATGTACGCCAATGGCCGAGGCGTTGCCAAGGATGAAGTGCAAGCCACTGAATTGTATCGAAAGGCGGCAGAGCAAGGAAACGTCCACGCGGAAGTTAATTTGAGCTCTCGGTACGAATGGGGGCTTGGCGTTCCTCGTGACATAAACCTGGCTATCGCTTGGCTTCAAAAAGCATCCGATGCCGGCGACCCCGCTGCTCAATCTAATTTGGGCGGCATCTATATTTCAGAGGATGGAGTAAAGGACTATTCGAAAGCGGCAATTCTGTTTCAAAAGTCGGCAGATCAAGGTGACCCGGGGGGACAAAATGGCCTCGGCATAATGTGTGGTCTCGGGTTGGGGAGACCAAAAGATGCCTCTTGCGCACTGGATTGGTATCGGAAAGCTGCGGAACAGGGTGATCCGCACGCCGAAGTGAATCTTGCGAATGCGTATGCTGATGGCGTCGGGGTCGAGAAGGATATTAGTCTAGCGATATTCTGGTATCGGAGAGCTGCGGAGCACGGAGATGCTCAAGCGCAGAAACACCTTCAATATCTCCTGCAAGGAATTGAAGAATAGAAGGAAAAGTCGCCGTATTTCTTCGTGAAACAAACCCAGAATGTGGTTTTTCAAAGTAATTTTAGGAGGTTGAGATGGTAGACGTATCTTCAGGTAGAAGTCTAGGCCCTGTTGACAAAGTTCTCCATGATGGAGACGTTTGACCCACCAAGTGTTCGGAGGGATGCGTTGCTACCGTCTTCAGCAATTTTCGAGAAATACCGATCTGCACTTATATCGCAACCGTTGTCAGCGGTCTGGCGAGGTCATGGCTCGGCGATTTTCTTGGAATTTGGCCGCTTGTCTCCCCGAGTGATGCGCGGTGGGTCTGTCGGAAATTCACAGGGCGACTGCACAGTCATGATCGAGTGGAGTTGGCGAATTGAAAGTGAAAACGCCATCCTGTGCGGGAGTTGGAGCGACGAAGAAGGTTGGGAGAATGTCTTCAAGTCGCTAATCGGCCGTAAGGTTCAAGATGCCTCGATATACGGGCGGCTCCCGGAACTCTCGATTGCGTTGACAGGTGGGCTTTATGTAGCTTCGTTTATGACCGCCGAGGGCCAGCCAGCGTGGACCATATTTGATGGTTTCGACGAGCAGCATAAATCCCGCTGCATCGCAGTTCGTGATGGCAAGGTCTATGAAGAGTTCGAGAAGGAAACGCACCAGTCGTCACCGACCCCGATTCCAAAATCGCCTGAAGCATGATTCAAGACTTCCTTTTAGGAGGATGCTTTGGCTCGTGGAGACCTGACCGATTCAGAATGGCGCATAATCGAGACGCTGTTGCCTGCAGAGCGTGGAAGGAAATCCCGACCCGCGTATGACAATCGCCTGTTTTTGGATGGGATGCTGCACGTCTTGCGAGTTGGTTGCCCTTGGCGGGATATGCATGAGCGATATGGGAAATGGAACTCGGTCTACGTGCGCTTTCGGCGCTGGGCCGAGCAAGGCGTATGGGATGCCTTACTCGAAACGCTCGTCGAGTTGGGGCTGACGGATGACTGGCAGCACATGATAGACAGCACAACAGTTCGCGGCCACTCTCAGGCTGCGGGCGCTAAAGGGGGACTCATAAGGAGGCTTTTGGTCGATCACGCGGCGGCTTTACGACGAAAATCCACGCCCGCGCAGACGGTCAGGGACGCCCTCTTGGCTTTGTCCTGACCGGTGGTGAAGCTTCGGACTATAATGCCATTCCAGCCCTGCTGGCGATGCCCGTGGCAAGCCCAGATTGTTCCTCGCCGATAAAGGTTACGACGCTGATTTCCTGCGCGAGGAGTTGCTGATCCACGGGATGAGACCCGTCATCCCGCCTAAAGCAAACAGGAAAAACCCACCGCCTTGCGATTACATCGCCTATAAAGACCGGAATCGCATCGAGCGTATGTTCAACAAGCTCAAGCAGTTCAGGCGTATCGCAACGCGTTATGACAAGACGAGCGCATCGTTTGCAGGCTTCCTCGCTCTGGCCTCAGTGAAACTCTGGTTGCCATTCATTTGCGCACAGACTTCTTAGGACGCTCTTTCTCCGCTCCCCAAAAAGAAAGCCGCGCATCTGGAGTTTCCTTGTGAACAGCAATTTGCATATGAGCCCGGAGCTCGTTGCGAAAACGTGAAGCGTTGCGGGCTCCCCATACGCCGACGAAGCATTCCCCGGACGTATCGTTCTTAAAGATCGCCGCGCCACCAAAGGCGGACGACAAACCGCCTTCGCCAACTATGCCTCCATTACCGTAAACGGCGACGACGCAATCCAGCGGCGCAACGCTGACGACTGTGTCGCCAGATGGGGCGAAACCCGCGCTTCTAAATACATAAACTGGGCAAGGAAAAGTTGTCATCCGTCGAAGAATATCCGGATCACGGTAGGCCGCAAGCTCCTGACCAAACTTTGTCAACACGACCTAGTAGCATATAGGTCGGCCGGTGGTGACGCGCTGTAAGACGCCGACCCTAAATGAGCAGAATTTATGGCTGCAACTACTACATCAAGATCAAAGATCAAGATTGAAAAGTTAGGATCTGGGTCGACGATGTCGATTTCGGCCAGCAACACGCTCGTCAATGGCAGCAGACTTGCCACGGGGTTTGGGTGGGCAGATGGCAAGACGTCGTGTTGAACGGGCGGGCGAAGGGGCGGCGGGAGCGAGTTGCGCGCAAGTCATTATTTCTCGTGTCGGTAGTTGCCGATTTAGCTGTTCGCGCATCGTTGGCGCCGTTTTGGAACAAAACTCACGTTTCCGTGTTCTCTGTACACAAGGAGGACGTGAAATGACCTATAATCCGAACGAACCAAACCTGCGGACGACGCCAGAGCCTTACCAGAGATCGTCATCGAGGTGGCCAATTTGGGTAGGCATCATCGTTGTACTGTTGGTTGCCGGTTTTGCGTGGTCGGAATACGGCGGCCATCCAGGCACAGATCAGACGACCACTTCGTCGACGAAGGCAAGCCCAACAGCAATGGCTCCATCGACACCGGCGACGCCAGCTCCGGCACTTGCACCTGCCACACCGGCGCCAGCAACACCAGTTCCAGCAAAGTAATTATAGCGCGGCGCTGAGCTTTGGTCAGCGCCGCGTCTCCCGGTACCATGTAGGCGAATTGCCGTAATTTCGGGGGAATCAGATATTCTCTTCCGGAGACGCGAAGAGCTTGCCAGCTTTTGCGCGGACCATAATGGGTCCCCGGCGAGATCTGGGCTCCTTGTCGTTGGCAGCTTCATAGACACGGGTGCTCGACGGCTCGATGAGCCGCAGTGATAATGATTTCATGATTTCGCAAGTTCCCGGTTACAGGCGACCGCAAAGGCGGCGGGGGTGGCCCGTTTACGGCTTCATATTGTTCCAACAATGCAAACAATTTTGACAAGGTCCGACTTCACTTGCTGATATAAATGTCAATAGCCTATATCGCGAAAGCGTAAAATTAAATAATCAATTGAACTAATTAAAAAATACCGTTGAAATTCAAACGTTGAATGATATCATTCAAACAGGCGGGCTCCTTTCCACTCGCCTAGTGGCCGCAAAACGCAGCCGCACTGGGCCGCCGAATTGCCCCCCAAACCAGCGGCCCTTTTTCTTGGCTTACGGACGCCGTCGAGCTGGCGATATGCTCTTCCCGGTGACGATATCCGCAAACTTTTTTCTACACGTTTTGCAGCGTTTATTCCCAACGCCGATACCCAAGGTAGTATGCTAAGGGATACTTAGTGCCCTCCAACCGGATTGCAGTGTCATGAAGGGGGGCTCGCAATTAACGAGGCCACACGACCTATCTGATGATAAAGACGCCTGCTAAACCAATCAAAGCCATGCACTGAAGTATCCACATCGGCCATTCTTCAGCCATTGTCATTTCCTCCCGCGCCTACGGCGCACCGAGAGCATACTCCTTTTCATTGCAGACCGATGATTTCTATTCGTCGCAACCAGCCCTCGCGCCTTTGCGCACGCGCGAGGAAAAGCTGTATTAGCGTTGATGTTGATGGCGTCGACCGGTCCCCGCTGCCGGAGGAGAAAGCGATGTGTATGGCCCCTCCTGGGCATTGTCGTTCACTGGCGCGGCGGGCTTATGCCCACCACCGGCACCACGGGCCGCTTAAAGACCGATTTCCCGACAATCGGATAGAACTCTGCGTCTCCATCCGCGGCCTCGATAATGACGATAGACTTCATCATATCTTCCTCGTCGACCACGCCGATAACCCGAACAAGGCCGGCCGTCATCGTTGACGGCGTCGAATTCAGTAAGGGCATCATGCGGTGGGCCGTCGTTAAGGCGCATGAATACGCGCCCGCCAGCTGTGCTGGCAGGTTGTGATTGAGACGTGAGCGATAACGGTGCTAAGCCCTTTCGGGCCTACGATTAAGGGGTGGTTAAGAACGCGTTTCTTGCAGCGGGCATATCAAACCGAGCTTTCTGCTTTGACAGCTCTGAGCATTGAATTTCTGCGCCGTTAAATGGCGATTGTCTTGTTTAGCGTACATCTCATAGAAAAATGCGATTGCTTTGTTAGATATCATTGCATTAGATTCGCTTTCGTTTCGGCTCTGCCCAGCAGACAATCGGTGCCGCAGAACGATAATTTTTGAAGGCGATGGGGTCCAACTGTTCACGGGCGCCGCAAGGTGGTGGTCTGAACTGCAGTGCTGGGCAGTCACCCCTGGCGGCGTACCGCCCGGATCCCAAAGCTCATGGACACTTGCGGAGAGAGCATGTCGGATAATGTTGCGCGGATATTTGTCGGGTTCGATTCGAAAGAAGTCGTTGCTTACCATGTCTTGTCGCAGAGCATAATTGAACGCTCTTCCATTCCGGTGGAGTTTTCACCGATCGTTCTCGACAACCTCAGGGGCATCTTCACCCGGGAGCGAAACCCGCTGCAGTCCACCGAATTTTCCTTCTCGCGCTTCCTGGTTCCCTACCTCAGTAATTACGACGGATGGAGTATCTTCATGGATTGCGACATGCTGGCGCGCGCCGACATTGCCGAGTTGTGGAAGCTTCGGGACGAGCGTTATGCGGCGATGTGCGTCAAGCACGATTATCAGCCTAAGGTGGAGACGAAGTTCCTCGGCCAGACGCAGACCAAGTATGAGAAGAAGAACTGGTCGAGCTTCATCCTCTTTAACAATGCCAAATGCCGGGCCTTGACCAAGGACTACGTCAACACCGCCACAGGGCTGGAATTGCATCAGTTCAAGTGGCTGGAAAGCGACGACCAGATCGGCGAGCTGCCGGTGACGTGGAACTACCTCGTCAACGAATACGACCGCAGGGAGGACGCCAAGATCGTCCATTTCACCGATGGCGGGCCTTATTTCAACGAATATCGAAACGACGACTACGCCGACGAATGGTTCGCCATGCGCGAGCGCATGCTCTTCGTTCAGCAGAAATAGATAGTAATGGGAAATGATACGGCGGCAGGTCCGCTGACCGAATTTGCCGTGCAGCCGCCGGCAGGCGCGACGTTGGGGCTAACGACTTCGCAGGATTGGCGGTTGATCTTTGCGGCATTCTCGCATGTCGTTCTCGTTGCAAACAGCAGCGAGGTCCGCATAGAAGAACTTCAGGCATCTTTCCCTCAAACTGCACTCTTCGTCTTTTTCAACAAGGTCTACAAGGTGCTCGACAAGCCCTTCACGGGCCATTCCTTGTTGGTCTCACGCGGTCAACCAAGAGGTGCCAACATCGTCTATCGAGGTGAGGTTGGCGACGTCGTCAAATTTTTCCCCAGGGATCGATTTCTTGGAATCATGAACCTGCGCATTCATGCAGACGAAAAACTCAACACAGTCGCGGACTATGAAAACAACCCCACAGGCCATCTCGACCTGGTGGGCTTCTGTGGCGATTTCTACCCGGAAGACAAACTGCCGACCTCTGGCTTTGCCATGGCGCTTTGGTTGAGCGACCTCGGATTGCCAGGGTCTGTCGTGCTTGCCGGCTTTTCGGCGCGCCGAAGCGCAAAATGGCGGGTTGTCGCCGTTCACGACTGGACGTTCGAACAGGTGTTCCTGCGCCTCTTTGCCCAACTCGGTAAAATCACGGTGCATGGCGGGGTGGACAGAAATCCCTACGCCGCCTTGGCGAAACGCTTTCCCGACATCCCGCCCTCTGAGATTTCATTTGCCATTGCAGACGTCCTCTCCGAGCGGCTCGGCAATGCGAACGGGGAAATTGACAAATTGATTTCCCTGACCAATTTCATTCGAGCATTCGATAATTTCACCCGAAGTCTAAAGCCGAAAATGTTCAAGCGCCGATAGCCGGTGGTCTGAATGTGCCGATGGGGAGGAACGCATGGTCGCGTCTCTTTCAGATTTGAGGAAACTGGTTTACCGAAAAGTGAAGTACCGGTTGCGCAAGCCGCAGCCGCCGACACTTGCGATGCCTTTCAGCGGGCCGGTTCTGGTCGTCGGCTCAGCGCCCATATCCAACAAGCCTGCCGGTTTCGACGACAGCTTTCGCGTGATCACCATCAACGGTTCGCAAGCGGCAACCTTAGCCTGGGGCATAGCAGCGCCGGATGTGACATTGGTGCAGTTCAACCAGATTGAAGGTCGCAACACCAATGCGGTCCATGTGCGCAGGGTGCTGACCGGCCAAAGAACCGGGCGGCTCTATGTCCTGCTCTGGCGGAAGGAAGAGCGGCAGCGGCTGATCGAAGGCCTGAAGGCCTTCGACTATCGCTATGGCGAACTGGAGATCGTCGACCGGTACGAGCGAATGGCGCTGCTCGACAAGGTGGTCGGCCTGAAGTGCTTCGAGCTCGACGCGGATTCGAAGTGTTCAAATGGGATCAACGCCGTGCTTTTCGCGCTTTATAATGGCGCCACGGCGGTCATCATAACAGGCATCAATCCAGCCTCTGGCGGCCATAGCTACCACAAGGCAAACCTGGTGCGCCAGCATGTCCAGATGGACACGCAGGTGCTGCAAAAGCTTCGGGACCTCGGATATCCGCTCTACACCTCCGATGTGGCGGTCGCTGATTTGATCGGAATACCTCTCTGGAGCGGAGCGCGAGCTTGAAACTTCATGGCGCTCCAGATAGTCCTTGGACGCTTCACCGGCTCTGAACGGCGCTTCGAGGAATAGAGACATGACGGACACGGAAGAAGACCCGAAACAGGAACATTCTGACTTCGCCGGTGAGTTCACCGAGGACGGCGTGACGGTATTGGTAGATATTTTTCGTGCCGCCGGAAGCACCGGAGCCTGGTCGCTCGAGGTCATTGATCAGGACGAGGGACTGACGGTGTGGGAAGAACCGTTCGCCACAGACCGGGAAGCCTACGAGGAGTTCCTCGCAACGGTGGAGCGTGACGGTATCAGATCTTTTCTCGAAGAGCCGGAAACGCCGCTGCATTGACGACAGTGTCGTTGTCGAACGCTCAAGGAATACCATTTGAAAAATGTCGAAGATCTGATTTCGTCTGCGAGCAGCATCCATGCACGCTACAGCGTCGGGCGCATCGAGCGTGAAACGGTTCGGGAATGGGTGCTGGGTCTCAGTGAATATCCGCAGCCTTACGCGGCCAACATCCGCCGGGCTGCCGATTGGTTCAAAGTATTGAGCCGTCCCGAAATCCCGCCCGACGAGCTGAAGGTCGAGGATCTCGATCGATTACGGTCGATTTTCAGGCCCTGATCGCGAAGCCGGCAGTTTTGGGGCGGGAGAAACCCCGGAGCCCCAAAACAGGGCTCCCATTCCTTAGAATTCCAGGATGATACCGCTGTGCCCGTAATGGCGCCCATACCAGTACGGATGTCTGTAGTAAGGGTCATAGTAGGGATGATAGTAATAGGGTCGATAATAGTGACCGTAGTAGCGGTCACGCTCCCACCGGTTGCGATGCCAGTCGTTATAATGATGATGGTGGTATCTCCAGTCTTCGTTGTAATGGCCGGAATATTGATTGTTTCCGGATCCGTGTCGCTGAACCTGGATGATCTGCATCTCCCCCGGAGTGAATGGGCGGGAAAGGGGAAGCGCTGAAGCAGGTCCCACCGCGCAAAGCAGCGAGCCTGCGATCAACGACGCTGCCAATGCAATCTTGTGAGCGGTTCTCAATTTACCTACTCCTTCTGTAGTTTGTATCTATGCACTCATACTAATAAACGTGTGGCCGCGGCTTCAGTTCCGTTGAATCCCAGTCCAGGATCTTGTCGCCTGGTGCTTGCGCCCTAGCTACCCGCTGTAGTCGGGTAAACCCTCCCTCAGCCTTTCGAGGTGTGCAGGCGGGCGCAAAAAAGGGCTTTGAAAATATGGCGATAACCCGCGATCTGTTCGCTCTTCTTTGCCTTCTGTCTCTTATCGCCTGCAGCCAGACATCGGAACCTCTGCAGCCGATCCCCGGTAGCATCACCTATGGCGGCCAGCCGCGAACGAAGCTGTTGCTTTCGCCTATCGGCAGCCGATTGCGGCACAACTTCGTCGATACCCTGGGCCGGGATGTCTATGAGACCTATATTCTTCAGCCTGATCGCAGCCTGAAGTTGGTCAGCAGGGAATATGCCACGCCACCCTTCTGAAAAATGAAGACCGGCAGATTTTATTTTTAAGCGATGCACCCAAAAGCGGCATCGTGCTTTATCCCACCCTCAACAACGGAGAGTAAAATGATCAACGCTGCACAAATCAAAGAGCATGCAAATGTCATCGGTGCCGACGGCGTGCATCTTGGGACGGTTGACCATGTCGAAGGCGGTCGCATCAAGCTGACAAAAAGGGACAGCGGCGAAGGACACCATAAGGGTCATCACCACTTCATTTCCCTTGGGCTCGTGTCCGAAATCGAAGGCAATGATGTACGACTGTCGGCAAATGCCGATGTCGCCTTGACATTCGAGGAAGAGGAAAGCGGCAAGCCGACGGATTGACGCCGGCCAACGCAAGGCTAGCCTCGCCCGATAGAGGCCGACGCCAAACTGCCGCCGCGGTGAAAACGCTGCGGCTGTTTTGTGCGCTGCGGCAAAAGCTATATCTTTCGACATCCTGATGTCTTATTTCTCCTGTTGCGTTGGTTCTCGTTCGGAGTTCCGTTCGTTTCGATTTCGGCAGGATTATTTATGAATATAGCAAAGAATGCTTTTTCGACGCTGGTCTATGCGGCAGCAGTGGCAATCATCGGAACCTTCCCCGCCATGGCGGCCTCCTCTGCCATGCGTCCGGCGACGAAGGCTGAGATAGTCAAACATCTTGGCCCCCATGCTGCCGGAACCCTGAAGCCGAATGGGTTTACCTACAAAGCCGGCAGTTCTAAGGGATATAAGGTGACCGACGGTCAGATCTGCATCCGCTCTCCCGAAGGCACCACACGCTGTGCCTCCATCGTCACCAACGGCACCACATTCCAGATGGTCGCCGCTGACGGCGCCCGCTCGAATTTCTAGCCCTGTCTCCAGACGATGGCTGGCGCCCGGCGCGGGACCATCGTCGATAGCGATCAATTTCGCTCCGCTGTATTTCCGTCTGCACGGATTGAGGTTATATTGATATGGCCGTCTGGGAGGATGGCATCCCAGATAGGGTAACGTGTGGAGGAGAGATATTCATGCGGCATATTAAGTGGAGCAACCCCATCGAAGTCGGCTTTGCCCAGGGCGGCGCCAAAACGGTGACCGGTCCCTCCGAGGCATTACGATGCCTGTCGGAAATGTGGCCCGATCGGCGTGGCCCCCTTTACGTGGCGGCCAGGAGCGTTTGTCGCGCAGCAGTAGATGGTCGTCGCTCCGCCGAAGAAGCCCGCGAGATGTTTATCTCCGCCACGCGGGAAGCGCATCTGACGACGCATTAGGCCAGACGCCCGATAGCCCGGCGGCTGCCGCTGGCCATCCAATCTGATGGCTTAGGCTTGCGCATGTGAAATCCAGCACCATATAGAAACCAAGCCATGCACCGTTCCAGACGCGAATTCTGAGGCGGCGACGCCCCGGATCACGTCTTGGCGATGTGGAAAGCAGTTAACCGAGTGTTAACCTTTCGGCATCAATCTGGCTGCAGTTTCGCTTTCCCTTTGACCACGGATGTACTGGCACTGGCGTGAAGGCGGATGACGGAAGGCCGGGTCATTCCGGCCTTTTTGTCTATCTGGATTGTACATGGCGCTCCGCTTTTTGTGGGGCGTTTTTTGTTTGCCCAAAACAAAACCGCCGCGAACGATGTCGCGGCGGTTTTGATCACACCGGCAACAAATGCCGCGCTTGCTTTGCTTACTGCGCCTTGGAGGCGACCTTTACCGGCTTTGCCGCATCAGGGCTGGCGGCAACGTAGCCGGCGCCGATCGCGACGTTCAAAGAGACATAGTCTGTCGCACTCTGCTGGATTGCCGTTGCCAGGCTTTCCTGCGCGCTTGTCACCGACCGCTGGGCGTCCAGCACGTCGAGGAGCGAGGAGGCGCCGTCCTTGTAGCTGGCAGTCGAAAGTTCGAGCGCTTCCTGGTAGGACTTGACCTGTGCACGCAGCGCCGACACCGTCTGAGCGTCGCGAGCAACGGCCGACAAGGCATTCTCCACCTCTTCGACCGCTGTCAGTACTGTCTGCTTCCAGGTGAGATACTGGCCACGTGCGTTCGACTGGGCAATCTTGACGTTAGCCCGCAGCAAACCGCCGTCAAAGATCGGCAGGCTGAGGGTCGGGCCAAACGACCAGGTCGTAAAGCCGCCATGGCTGGCAGAAGTATGGACATAAGAGGGCGAGATCGCGCCGCTAAGTGAGATTGTCGGATAGAGCTGCGCTTCGGTCACGCCAATCTCTGCGGTAGCCGCTGCCAGTTCACGCTCGGCCTTGCGGATATCGGGCCGGTTGCGAATGAGGTCCGCCGGAACGCCGGTGCTGACATTGCCGCGGAACACCGGTTGAGTGGAGCCCTTCTGCATGTCGGCGATAACGGTTGCCGGCGGCACGTTGAGGAGCGTGGCAATATGATGCACGGCTTGGCGGAAGCTGATCTCGAGGCCCGGGATTTCCGACAGCGTCGAATTGACCAGACCTTCGGCCTGGACAACGTCGAGGCGTGAAGCAGCGCCGGCATCCAGCTGGAATTTCGTCAATTCGAGCGTTTCGCGACGAGATTTGAGGTTCTCCTGCGCAATGGAAATTCGCGCCTGGAAATAGCGGGCGTTTACATAGCTGGTGACGAGATCCTTGAGGTAGGCAAGACGGGTGACGTCGACCGTGGCGTATGCCGCATCCAATGAAGCCAGCGCGCCTTCTCTGGCGCTGCGATATTGGCCGAAGAGGTCGAGCAGCCACGAGACCTGCACATCGCTACTGGATGTGTTTTGCGTCAGCCTCTGGGTGCGCAAGTTGCCCATCTGGCCGCTGGTCGTATGGGAAGCGCCAACAAGCAGGCTGGGGAGCGATCCGGCGCCGGCCACGGTAACATTCGACTGAGCGGAATTCGTCGCTTCGATCGACTGCATGATCTGGACGTTCTGGGCAAGGCCCGTCGTCACAAAGCCCTCGAGGCGCCTGTCGTTGAATGCATTCCACCAGGCCGTGTTGGCGACGTCGCCGTTGAGCTTTGCGCCTCCTTCGGAAAACTTGGCGGGCAGGGGCATTTCCGGTGGCTTATGATCCGGCCCACTAACGCAGCCTGCAAGGATAAGCAGCAGGGCAGGGGCGGCTGTACGAATGGACACCATCACTTTTTTCCCACAATTCTAAACACATCATCAGTATGTTAACGGAGCCTTCACGGCTTCGTGTCACACGAACTCGCCAATCAGCAAACGGTGCAGATCGTACGACGCAGTCGCGGCAATCTAGCAACCAGTTTCGCAATAGCACAGTCCCTATCGCAATTTGTTGCGACCGATTGGCGTCCCTAGGGGACGAAATGGCCTCTGCGGATAACGAATTTTAGCAAGTGTTGCAAAAAGCATACCGCTAGCGACCGCGAATCCGGCGCGAAAGCTGTAGCTGATTCGCTTGCGACGGCCAATTTGGCTACGATCCATGTGCGCAGGATTTTGGCTAACCCTGCGTCAGTTCTGGGGAAAATATGAATTGAGGCTTGCGCGAACCCGCTCACGCGGCGTGTTTCCGCGATCGTCGGGAACAAACGTGGTCGCGGTGATCGCCTCGAATGCGGCGATATAGACCTTCGACGTCTGCTCGATGAGTTCAAGCGGGATTTCAGGGATCGCGTCCTTGTAGGGGTCGCATCGCGCTGCCACCCAGGCTCGGACGAAGTCCTTGTCGAAGCTCGCCGGCCGCTCACCTTTCTCGAAGCTTGCTTGGTAGCTGTCGGCCAGCCAATAGCGGCTGCTGTCCGGCGTATGGATCTCGTCGGCAAGAATGATGGCACCGGTTTCATCGGTGCCGAATTCATATTTTGTGTCGACGAGGATCAGCCCGCGGGCGCGTGCCATCTCCTGGCCACGCTTGAACAGCGCGAACGCATAGTCCGAAAGGATCTGCCACTGGGCCGCGGTCAAAAGCCCCCGCCCGATGATCTCGTCCGGCGTCAGCGGCTCATCGTGACCCCCATCGAATTCCTTGCTGGTCGGGGTGATGATCGGCTGGGGCAATATCTGGTTGTCGCGCATGCCATCCGGCAGTCGCATCCCGTACATCTTCCGTTCACCCTTCTTGTAGAGCGTCAGGATGGACGTCCCTGTTGTTCCTGCCAGATAGCCGCGCACGACGATCTCGACTGGCAGGATGTCAAGGCGTTTGCCGATGACGACATTCGGGTCGGGGTACTCCAGCACATGGTTCGGGCAAATATCCCTAGTCGCTTCGAACCAGTAGCGGGCGGTCTGCGTCAGGACCTGCCCCTTATAGGGAATGGAGGTCAGGATGCGGTCGAAGGCGCTCAGCCGATCGGTGCTGATGATGATGCGGCGACCGTCAGGCAGGTCATAATTCTCGCGCACCTTGCCGCCGTAATAGTTGGGCAGTTCTGCAAAATGGGCTTCGGAGAGAATTCGCAAGGCGTCCACCAAATCAGGCTCACGCATCCGAGCTGCCGGATGCTTCCGTGCCGACCCTTAATTTGCCTGTCGCCGATGTCAAGCAAAGCGTCGCGGTCACGCCCGAGCGGGTTGCCAACCGCCACTTGCCGAGCGTTGGAGGATCGGCGTCGAAAATACCCCGACTATCCTGTCCACCCATTTGCCTTCGAGGCTGCCGATCCGTTGGCGCCAGCGCTCCGATTGCAGCATGGCCGCGCCGATGACGACAGGTTCGACGTTACAGGTGGTCATCAACTCCAGGCCTGAGACGATGGAAGCACCGCTGGAGATGACATCATCGATGAGGGCCACTCGCCGGCCGTAGAGCAGCGGCAGCATTCGCGGATCGATATAGAGGCGCTTCTGCTGGTGCGGAGTGGTGATTGAGGAGAGCGAAACCGACAGCTCCTCGCGGTACCAGAATTTGGCTGAAGTGCCGAGCGGTACATAGCGGTCATGCCCGAGCTTTTGGGCGACCGCACTCGCAAGCGTCAGGCCAAGCGTCGGCAGGCCGACGACCAAATCAATACTATAACCGGAAATTTGCTCCGCGAGGGCTGTCGCCAATGCATCCTGCACGGCGAAGCTTGCCTGATTGACGATCAATGACGCCAGTGCACGATCGCCCTCAGCAAGAATGCGGATAGGCAACCGCAGCTGCCGTCCGTCGTCGAACTCGGCCACATAGGCATCGACGAAATCACCGTTTGGGGGAAAGTGTTTGGGCGGATGGATCTCCTGCCAGAAGTCGTGGGGCTGTATGGCATCCATATTGCTTGCTATCTAGTTCCGCTTCAATTTTTCTACGCCGGCCCGCTGGCGTAGAAGTCGAACCTCGCTATCGCTCAGCGGACGAACCTCGCCTTTTGCCAGATCGCCAAGCACAAGATCTGCGATTGCGACGCGCACGAGCCTCAGGCATTCGACGCCGAGGGCCTCCAGCATGCGGCGAATCTGCCGGTTTCGACCCTCCTTGAGCTCCACCTCGATCCACGCATTGCGATCGCCGCTTCGCAGCAGGCGCGCCGACGTCGCTGTTAGCAACTCGCCGTCATCCATGATGCCCGCCGTCATTCGCAGCAGAAGTGCCGGCTCCATTATCCGGTCGACTTGGACATGGTAGGTCTTGGTGACATGGGTGATCGGGTCGAGCAGTGCCTGCGCCAATATCGTGTCGTTGGTAAAGAGAAGCATCCCTTCGCTTGCCTTGTCCAATCGGCCCACCGGCGAAATATGTAGGCCATCGAAGCTTTTGAGGCAATCATAGACGGTCGGTCGGCCGTCGGGATCGTGACGCGTCGTCACCAGCCCGCGCGGCTTGTTCAGCATCAGGTAAAGCTTTCTTTCCGCTGTAACCGGCGCGCCGTCGACCGCGATCCGGGCAAGGTCAAGATCGACCCAGGTGGCCGGATCGGTCACTTTCTGTCGGTCAACGCTGACACGTCCCTCCGCGATCAGAATTTCGGCCTGCGTTCTCGAACAATAACCAAGCTTCGACAAGGCGCGCGCAAGCGTCGCGCGCTTGCCGCTCGCCTCATCGCGGGCCTTCGTGCCTCTTTGTGCGCTTTGCGGAGAACGCCGCTGGTTCACTCGATATTCCCCGCCTGTCCCGACTGGATGTTGCCGATCCTTTCGCACGCCTTTCCGCACAGCGCAAATCACGGCTTCTGAAACAAGCGGGTCGCACTCGTGCAGATGTCGTCATCGCAAAGGCGCCGGACAGGGAACCTCGGGCGGACGCTGTTCAATTAAGAAAGAAACTTGCAAGCTCCTGCCGGCTGAGCGCCACACCGGCCGCAGCCTTGATCGGGTCCGGATGGGTATAGGAGAGGTCCGGAATGTCAGGCAATTCGAGCGCCTGACGCATGCTCATGATACCGACCGCGCGGTTGACACCGGCGCGGTTGACGCTGACTTCGACGATGCACTCTGGCCTCGCGATACCCATGGTCCTTCCTCCCAGCTTTTTATGATTTTACTACGCAGTAAAATCTTGGTTTTTGTGAGACCTGGAACAGGGCATCATGGTGTCATCAGGCGAAGGCCCGGCGCTCTGCGCGCGGGCCTCAGAGAAGGGCGCTTCCGCACCTAAGGCACAGGGCCGTCAAGGGCCCTATCTCCACCAATGACGTGGCTCCGGCTGGGTAGCTCCCCCAAGCATATAGCCGGCGAGAAACCCGATGGCTCCGGCAAGGAGTAGCGCCGTTGTCGTCGCGGTCGCATTGTCGCGCGCAGCTTGCGCGGCGGCAGTGCTGCCAGCCTTGATTTGCGCTACCGCGGTTCTGGCTCTGGGTGCAGCCTCGTCGTAAGCTTTGCCCGCTCGGTCCCGCAATTCGTAATATGCTTCCGTACCCTGGGCTGAAATCATCTTCTGCAGGCGCGACACTTCCTGTTGAAGTGCGGCGACGTCCTTGCTCATCGAATTCCTAATGTCGTCGGTGCTGGTAGCCATGGCGATCTCCTGCGTTGGGTCCGACGACAGAACACCGGAAGGCTGCTTTCGGTTCCAATCTTTCGAAAGCGTTCCTCTGGCGGCAATTTTTGACCAATTAGACAAAATCTTAAGCCTCGGCTCCTGATCCGTTGCCCAACCTCCGCCGATGTTCACGGCGGTCTATCGCAGACATCTCTAAAAACACAACAAAATCAGTTTGTTACAAAATTGTCAAAAAACATGTGTGTGTTGTGTTGACTAGTTCGTTTGGTAGGGTCTATAAGCCCGATCACTGACGAGGGCGGCGGCGCTGCTGGCGACGATTTCCTTCGCTCTAGGGTTTCTTGAGAAACTGTGGTGCGGGATTGGGGTGATTGCTGGAAGGCGGTTGTCTCGTTGGTGGTTTTTTGACTGGGATTTCTGG
>NZ_JBFRFF010000028.1:0-90573 GCF_052114685.1 Rhizobium sp. 2YAF20
TTTGGCTTGCTTCATAGAGCTCGGCGAAAGCGGTGGAAGCCGGTCCGTCGATTTCTCGAGCCAGGACCTCCAGAAGGGCAAAGCAATCGTCGACCGCACGATGACCCTCATGAAAATATCCTGCTTGCCCGAGCAGATATCCGAGCTTGGTGCCTTCATATCCCCGCAACGACCAGTCGATCTCAGAGTTGGAGCAAGCCCAGGCCTTACCGGAAAACAGGTGAGAAAATGCCTCGCAGAATGGCCGGTCGAAACCGGCATTGTGGGCGATCAGCAGATCAGCCGGTTCAATCAGCGCCTGCAACGCAGCCATATCGATTGACTGCCCGGCCACCATATCATCTGTGATCCCGGTGAGCTTGGTGATTTCGGGGGGAATGGTAACGCTTGGCTGCTGAAGTCCACTATAGATGCCGGTCACGTCACCGATGCTTCCTGTCGCATCGAAGGTGAAAGCGATCACGCCAATCTCGATGATCTCATCCTTGCGAGCGTTGAGGCCCGTGGTCTCGGTGTCGAGAATGATGCCCTTGAGGGGGTACGCTGGTCGGGCAGATGGTACGATTGCGCGCGGCATAAGTTTCTGCAGGATCCGATATCGACCCGTTTCCGACAGATGTCGGACCATATCCTCTTCACTCATGGAGATGGCATGTTTGTCGGGTTTGGCGGATTTGGAGGGGCCACGCGCAACCACCTGGTTCCGTGGAGCCTGCTCCGAAAACATGTCAAACTGTTCTGCCATTCCTGTTGTCAAAGCCCCGCCGCCAATTTGCCTACTTCAAAACACGGCACGATCGGCAGATCAACCTTGTTGGTGAGGAGGCGATTTCAGCCAACCTGGCGAGCAAGTTTTGCAATCGCTCAATTTCACGCAGTCACAGCTCTTGGGTCGTTGCGCAGAAGCGTCCAGAAAGGAAGGGCATACCAGCTGTAGCGAAAATCGCCGATCAGCAGTCCGAAAGATAGATGGGGTATCCTACGCGCTTACGTTGGAAGTACTGTAAGCGGGTATCAGCGTCGTAGGGACCGTTTCCGCGTCAATCTCACCAAGTCCGCCGGCCTGGAAGGGCCATCCCCTACCACTGGTTCGCTCAGATCTTTGATCCGTGTCGGGAGCGTTCTGCAATGCTGGAAAGATCGACTTTCTTGCCGGCAACATCCGCGACGATTTTCAAAGTGCCGCCGAGGGATTCGACATAGTCGCGAAGCGTTGAAAGTTTCATATCGGCGCGCTTCTCGAGTCTCGAGACATTGGTCTGCTTAAAACCGGTCCCGGCAGAAACGTCTTCTTGCGTCCGCCCAGCGAGCGTCCGCAATTCACGCAGATTGTGCGCAGTCACAAGCTCCTCAGTGCGCTTGACAACTGCGCGCTGTTCTTCGTCGGGGAGCGACTGTATCAGCTTATCGAGATCATCCATGTTTCTTCTCCAACTTGCCCAAACGCTCATCGTATCGTCTGTCCGCCAGGTCGATCAGCCGCTTGTAGAACAGCTTCTGGCTCATGCCACTTTGCGCACCTCCGCAGAGGACGACGGCCTTTCGTTCCGGATCGAAGGCAAAGGCGAACCGCCATTGAACCTTCAACACCTTGATGCGCAGTTCCTTCATGTTCGCGTGTTTGGAACCTTCGAGTGTGCCGACCTCAGGTCGTCCCAGTCGAAACCCCTTTTCGCGAAGCAGCACAAGCTGTGCGAGCAATTCCACCCGGACATCGCCTGGAGATCTGTGATCTCGCCCTTGAATCGGTCATGAAACTCGACCTTCCATTCCGGCATTTCATATCCTGAATGATATAGATACTTCAGGATATATACGGCGCGTACTCATGTAATGCAATGGTGGCGTTGATCCAACGCGTAAACAAAGGAACCTTTTCTCACCCATTCCTTATCTGTACAAACGCCACTAAAAGCAGGTCGAAAATCAATGACGAAAGCGATAAAGGCCAGTCCCCCTCCCCTCGCCCAAAGACTGATCGGATACGCCCGGGTTTCGACCGACGATCAGCTCAATGACGCGCAGGGTGGACGAATTGCTGACAGCCGGCTGCCACCGCATTCATCAGGAGCACGGATCAGGCGCGTCACGCGCAAGACTGGTCCTTACCAAGCTGCTGAAAGATCTCAGCGCCGGCGACGTGCTCGTCGTCGTTCGTTTGGATCGCCTTGCCCGATCGGTCAGCCATCTGCTCGACGTCATCGAAGATCTCGAGAAACGGGGCATCCACTTTAGGTCCCTGCGCGATCCAATCGACACATCCACGCCGCAGGGCATGTTTTCCTTGCAGGTGCTCGGCGCCGTGGCCCAGCTTGAACGTGCGCTCATCGCGGAGCGAACCAAGTCCGGCATGCAAGCTGCCAAGGCGCGCGGCAGACTTGCCGGCAATCCTGGGCTTCGGGAGCGCCGGCCTGAGGCGGCGCGGGCGGTCTCGGCCGCTCGTGGCCGCGCCTATCTGGACGAACTGATTGTGTCGGCTCAGGCATGGCTGCCGACCGTGCGGCAGTTGCGCCCACAGCATAGTTGGGACGATGTCGTCCGGATCCTCAATCGGAAAGGTCATGGCTGGACTGTCGAACGACTGCGTCGTGCAGTCCACCGTATGGTGAGCCAGAAACTCGCCGAGCCGGAATTGCTTGCTCGCTCTCCTCGGCGGCCACCGGAGGATCATCTGATGCGGCTGGTCAAGTTGCGTACGGAATGAATCCGTACCATACCAACACTTATGCAGGAGAAATGTAATGGCCCGTCCACTGACCGAAACCAGATCGTATCGAGCTTAGGATCCCGCCGGAGGAGAAAGCGGTAATTGCACGTGCCGCTGCACTCGAACACCTCAATGTAGCGGGTTTTATCCTCCGCACGGTGCTGCCAAAGGCACGTGAACTCGTCGAAAAGGCCGAATATCTGAAACTTTCAGTGCCAAACGACAGCTGTCCACGTGGTCTCGGCGCCCCATGATGAAACTCATCCCCTCGTCCGGGCGGATGCGGGAAGACGGCATCACGATCCGAGAATTACATCAGCATGCAACGCGGCTGAACGTTCCGGATCGCAACACCGTCTACAACAAGGCCGGTGCGAAACGACACTGGAAGCGACTACTGTCATTTTTTTGCCGAGACCCTGAAATCTCAAATATAAGATTCAGCATGGGGGGCTCAAACGTGGTCGCCGTGGACGGGGCGCAACCGTCGGCTCAAGAGCGATCGACGTTGCCAACGCTGCTCGTCACATTCGGCGCCGATGCGCGATCAGATAGCGCCGCTGCCGAAGCCGTGAAGGCCACCCACAAGCCACAGGATAATCAAAATGACCAGAACTAGACCAAGAATGCCACCGAGACCGCGGCCTCCATATCTGCCGTGTGCGTAATAACCGCCGCCACCGCCAAACAGCAAAATCAAAATTACAATTATCAGGATCGTTCCCACAGGCTTGTCTTTCGTTCGTGGCTGAGGAACCCTGGTCATCTCCATCACGCTTGGCTGCGCGGTGCGTTGCCCTTGTCGTACCCCAACGATGAGTAATGTGCGGCCGTGGGTTTCGTTCCATTCAGGCACCCAGGCAAAAAGCGGCTTTGATCGATTTCCGTACTTTTCAGGGCGATCCGTGATAGGTTCCAAGAACCAAAAGAAATACTGCAGCTCGACCCAGCAATGTATTAGCCGGGGAAGGCTTTCGCTCCGCGAGCCTCCGGTCCCCCAAGGGACACTATTCATGACAATTGCCGCATCTCCTCCGCCAAATGGCGTGATGAGCCTTGGCCTTGCAATCGTCGCCTCGTCCAGCGCGCCGCTGTTGCTGTTGGATGGCACCTTAATGGTGATCGCCGGCAGTGCCTCGTTCTGCCGCGAGTTCCAGATTGATCCGGCATTGGTTTCAAATCGCCCATTGGCCGCGCTCGGTCATGGAGAATGGAACGTGCGGCAATTGTCATCGTTGCTGGAAGCCACGGCGTCTGGAAGTGCGGCCATCCACGCTTACGAAATGGACCTGAAGCGCGAGGGCAAAGGCTGTCGACGGTTGGTCCTGAACGCCCAGAAACTCGACTACGATGACACCGACGGCGTCCGCGTGCTCCTTTCCATCGCCGACGTTACCGATGCCCGCCTTGCCGAAAGGCTGAAAAACGACCTGCTGCGCGAAAAGGAAATCCTGCTGCAGGAGGTCCAGCATCGTGTCGCCAACAGCCTGCAGATCATTGCAAGCATCCTGTTGCAGAGTGCCCGCAAGGTCCAGTCGGAAGAGAGCCGCTCGCATTTACAGCTTGCCCATGGCCGCGTGATGTCCATTGCCGCCGTTCAGCGCCAGCTTGCGACGTCAAGTCAGGGGGATGTGCAACTGCGTCCCTATTTCATAGAGCTTTGTAAAAGCCTCGGGGCTTCGATGATCCTCGACCCGGAAGAAATCTGCATCGAAGTGAACGTCGACGACAGTAGCGCCAAGGCCAATGTCTCGGTCAGCCTCGGCCTGATCGTAACGGAATTGGTCATCAACGCGCTGAAGCACGCCTTCCCCGCTCATCGAAGTGGCAAGATCATCGTTGACTACCATTCCGATCAGGCTGGATGGTCGCTATCGGTCAGCGATGATGGGGTCGGCATTCCCTCCGATCCGACACTTTCGAAGCCAGGCCTTGGCACCGGGATCGTTGATGCGATGGCAAGGCAGCTCGATGCCAAGTTCAGTCACGCCGATGCAAATCCCGGAACGAGAGCTGGCGTGATCCATGTCTGAACCAGAAGTTGCCGGACCGATGGCCGCCAATTAAGATCGGCGCCACCTCTGGCCACCAAACAATCGACACGAGTGCTCTGCCGTCATGTGTTTGCTCCTACGAAAACCGTATAAGACGAGACGCGTCGTCCGAGCGCGCTTCAATTTGTTGCCCGCCGCCATTGGGGCAAGTCGCGCACAGTGGCTCTGAGATAATGTCAGAAATCGCCGTAAACCTTTGCATGGTTCACGGGTTTCGTGTAGCACGCTGAGAGCCAAACAGGGGACGCGTTGGGGATATTTGAAATGCCACGATCACACGCAATGGCCCTTTGATGGCCGTTGTTCTTTTGGTCGAGGACGAAATGTTCATTCGTCAGGCCGCCGAGTGGGCTCTCGAGGATCTGGGACATACGCCGCTAGTTGCAGAGGACCTCAGCGGCGCACTTTTACACCTTTCCGCCACTCAGCATATCGATGCACTCTTCGTTGACATACGCCTCAACAAGCTGGCGTTGGGCGGATACGATGTCGCCAATCAAGCCATCGGCATCAGGCCGAACTTGCGGGTGCTCTATACGTCCGGTAGCACGCTCACCGATGATATGACCGACATGTTCGTCGCGGGTGGCCAGTTCATACAGAAGCCATATTCACCGGCGCAGCTGGAGTTCGCCGTGCGCAAGCTGCTCCATTAGTTTCGAGTGAACCTTTCAATTTGAAAGCGTCACGGCCCGTTTATCTTGAGTTAGGAATTTTCCATCTCTATTTCGAAGACGGAAACAGGCGAGGAGGCTCCGCTCGCTCGGGCTACTGGATTCGCCATCTCCAGCCTGACGGAAGAATCGATCGTCGATGCCGGCGCGCTGCAGAGCGCGATCTTCAACAGTGCCAACTTCTCGAGCATTGCCACCGATGCCAAGGGCGTGATCCAGATCTTCAACGTTGGCGCCGAGCGGATGCTCGGCTACTTGGCCGCCGAGGTGATGAACACCATCACGCCGGCCGATATCTCTGATCCCCAGGAACTGATCGCACGGGCTGAAGCCTTGAGCGCGGAACTTTCAACCGCTATCAACCCCGGTTTCGAAGCGCTGGTGTTCAAGGCCTCTCGCGGCATCGAGGACATCTACGAGCTGACCTATATCCGCAAGGACGGAACCCGGTTTCCCGCCGTGGTGTCGGTGACGGCGCTGCGCGACGCTCAAGACGCCATCATTGGCTACCTGCTGATCGGCACCGACAACACCGCGCGCAAGGAGGCTGAAGAGGCACTGCTGAAAGCCGGCGCGCTGCAAAGCGCGATCTTCAACAGCGCCAACTTCTCCAGCATCGCCACCGACGCCAAGGGCGTGATCCAGATCTTCAACGTCGGCGCCGAGCGCATGCTCGGCTACGCGGCAGGCGACGTCGTCAACACCATTACCCCGGCCGACATTTCCGATCCCCAAGAACTGGTCGTCCGGGCCCGTGCCCTGAGCGCGGAACTGGCGACCCCGATCGAGCCCGGTTTCGAAGCCCTGGTGTTCAAGGCCTCGCGCGGCATCGAGGACATCTACGAGCTGACCTATATCCGCAAGGACGGAACCCGTTTCCCGGCTGTCGTCTCGGTAACGGCGCTGCGCGATGCCGCCGGCGCCATCATTGGCTACCTGCTGATCGGCACCGACAACACTGCGCGAAAACTGGTCGAGGAAGAGCAGAAGAAGTCTGACCAGCGCCTGCGCGATCAGCAATTTTACACCCGCTCGCTGATCGAATCCAACATCGACGCCCTGATCACAACCGACCCCGCGGGCATCATCACCGACGTCAACAAACAGACAGAGGCGCTGACCGGTTCGACCCGCGACGAGCTGATCGGCGCGCCGTTCAAGGATTGCTTCACCGACCCCGAGCGCGCCGAGGCGGGGATCCGGCGCGTGCTCGCTGAAAAATCGCTCACCGATTACGAGCTGACAGTGCGACGGCGCGACGGCAAGCAGACCGTGGTCTCCTACAACGCCACCACCTTCTATGACCGAGGCCGTACGCTGCAGGGTGTCTTTGCGGCAGCGCGCGACGTCACCGAACGCAAGCGGGTTGAGGCCGAGTTGCAGCAGGCCAAGGCCGACGCCGAGAGCGCCAGCCGGACGAAGTCCGAATTCCTCGCCAGCATGAGCCATGAGATCCGCACGCCGATGAACGCGGTCATGGGCATCGCCGACCTGCTGGCCAAGACTTCGCTCACGCCCGAGCAGGACAAATACGTCCAGATCTTCCGCCGCTCAGGCGACAACCTTCTAAACCTGATCAACGACATCCTGGATCTGTCCAAGGTCGAGGCCTCGCAGCTCGACCTCGAGCAGACCGGCTTCTCGTTGAGCGACCACCTCGAGAAGGTGATAGAGATGGTGGCACCCAAGGCACAGGAAAAGGGGCTGGCCTTGGTCTGCGAGATCGCGGCGAACGTTTACAACGATCTGGTCGGCGATCCGACTCGCCTCCGTCAGGTGCTACTCAACCTGCTCGGCAACGCCATTAAGTTCACGGAGACTGGCAAGGTCTGCCTGAAGGTCGAAAGGGACCAAGATGGCACCGTCCCGACCGCTCTTCGGTTCTCGGTGTCGGACACCGGCATCGGCATCGCCGACGACAAGCTCGCGCGCGTCTTCGAGCGCTTCACCCAGGCCGATTCCTCCACGACGCGCCGGTTCGGCGGCTCAGGCCTCGGCCTGACGATCTCCAAGCGCCTGGTCGAGTTGATGGGCGGTCAGATCTGGGTGACCAGCACAATGGGGCGGGGTAGCGTCTTCGCTTTTTCCGTCCCGTTCGAGATCTGGGTCGCCGCCAAGCGGCCTGTCAGCGCGCCCGTCGGCGCCGGCCCAGAGGCTCCGTTGCCTACCCTGCGCATCCTCATGGCCGAGGATTCTCCGGACAACTGCATCATCGCCTTAGCGTACCTCGAAGATACGCCCTATTTCGTCGATGTCGCGGAGACTGGGCTAATCGCCTGCGAGATGTTCAGGGCCGGCCACTATGACCTGCTGCTGATGGATCGGCAGATGCCCGTCATGGACGGTCTAACCGCTACACGCACGATCCGAGCTTGGGAAAAAGCCAATGACCGTGCGCCAACCCCAATCATCGCCCTGACCGCGTCAGCTTTGAAGGGCGACCGAGAGGCTTGCTTGGCAGCGGGATGCACGGCCTATCTGACTAAACCTATCAAACAGGATGTCCTGCTGCAGGCGATCAAGGACTACTCCGCGAGCGCGTTGCACGTTCGGCAACACGATGACCTCCGGGAATCCTCTGTATCCCGGCAGCCAAGCGCCCGTCTCGCGGCCCGCGTCCCCGCCTACCTAGAGAGTTGTAGACAGGATGCCATCGCCATGGGCGACGCGCTGGACCGGGCTGACTTTGAGGCGGTGACGATCCTTGGCCACAATATGAGGGGATCGGGCGGGGCGTTCGGCTTCCAAGCCATCACCGATTTCGGCGCAGAGCTCGAGCAGGCGGCCGAAGACGCCGATATCGGCAAGTCCCGCCGTCTGGTGGGCGATCTGGCCATCTATCTGGAAAATCAACGCTAAAAGCCGTTCATCGTTGCCGGCTTCGGTGGCGTGGGGTGCTCGGCTCACCATGAGTTGGCCGCTGTCGATTTCTCTTTAATACGGCTTGCGTTTTGTTACGATCACCAAGCCTGGACCGATCGGCCCTCTCCTGAAATTGATGGCCGAAACATGCTCGGAACAAAAATATTGCCCAGAACGCAAGACCGGAAAGTCTGGGGCCGAATGAAAATGGCCGCAACGGCGGTCTCCCTCGCAACACCCGATATGGGCGACAATGTCAAAGTCGAACTCTGAGTTTCAGACATGACCAGTATGCACACCTACGATCTACGTCGTTTTAGGGAAGCGCAGGAAGGCGTCTATCAAACTGCGCTCGCGGAGCTGCGGAATGGAAAGAAGCTTTCACACTGGATGTGGTTCATGTTTCCGCAGGTCAGCGGGCTCGGCATCTCGCCGATGGCGTTGCGATATGCCATTGGATCCGAGGCGGAAGCCAGGGCTTATCTTTCTGACAACATTCTCTATTCCCGGCTCACTGAAATGACCCGCGCGATGCTTGACCTCAAGGGAGTGAACGCAAGGGATGTCCTTGGATATCCCGATGATGCCAAGTTCAGATCTTGCATGACGCTGTTTGCAGCCGTCTCCAACGATGCTGTGTTCAACCGCGCCCTGGAGCGCTTCTTCAAAGGCGAGGCCGACGAATTGACGCTCGAATTTCTGCGAGGATCGAACGCGTGAAGGCCTAGGCAGTGCATCAGAGCCCACCCCTGAAATCGCGCAACCCTAAGCATCAGCGCGCGACAACTTTGAGGAGCGACGTCCCTACGCCTACTGTTGGACGTAGTTCGATCTGATTGGCTCCAACCCTGGAACTATAGGTGGCGGCGAGGGTTTGATCGAAAGATCAACAACCCGAAAGGGTGCAAGCCATGACGACGATCAAAGCCAAAGCATCTCTTTCGCCAACCCAAGCGAGGCAAGGCGGACGCGGAATGCGCGTTTTCGTGATCCTGATTGCTGCTCTGGTTCTGGCTGCGATCGCTTGGGCAGGAGTCGAAATGCGGGGTCAGCATATCGAATCAACAGGCTCGATCGCCCAACCAAGCAAAATCGACAACAGCGCTCCGGCCAGCCAGCCGACGCAATCGGCACCGACGGACAGAAGCGAGAACAAGCAGCAAGACATCAAAAACACGCCTGCGCAGCCGGGCCCTGACGGCGTTCAGAATTAGGGTGGAACGGCCTATTCGAAGTCGGAAATCTCCCCATGGTGATAAGGGAGTTGCGGCGCGATGACAAACAAGCGCTACCTGTCTGCGATTGGCGGCTTATCTCCACGGCGCTTCCAAATCACTTTAGCATGATTGGACGAGCGCCAATTGCATATGCGCCCAGGGGGCTGAGCCCTTCCCCGGCTCAGCGCCAGCGGCCCCTCGCCTTCAACTACGAGGTCGAGAATACCACCATGACTAACGCAGCCCAGAAAAGGGCGGACATTTCAGCGGCCAACAAAAAACCAAATGCTCTTTCGCTCATAAAGTCCTCCTCAGGCAACCTCCATTGCCATGAGAAGACTATACGGGACCCCAAATCGTTTCGCTAGCCACTGCTCCTATCGAGTTGATGTTCCTTACACGATTTTCGTCGTTTCCGGTTGTTGCGACGGGACTTGAATGGCACGCGGAGCGCTTGTCGCCGGAAGATGGCAACGCCGCAGGGCCGGGATCCAGCGGTTTGAGCGGAGACTGGATGAAGCCCTCTGCCTGAGGACGGCGACCAAATGCCCTCTCTCTGTTGAATTCAACCAGGAAATGACCCGCATTTCCATCTCTGTTTGACCCACTGAATTGTAAGTATTCTTCGGGCGGCCGGCATAAACCGGACTTTAAACCGGGTGCATGCCAAATGGAAAGATGGGTGAAATTATAAGGGAACTCAACAAGCATGCCGCATAAGCCCAACGCCTCCCATCGACCGACGCAAGACAAACGGAGGCCAGCCGCGTTACTCTGATCTGGCGATCGAAACTACTCTGAAGCGGCCAACCGCGGCATCCCGCTTCAGGAAGCCATGCAGCAGTCGCTACATAAATCGGTGGCGCAGGCTGCAAGGTACTACAACAATGCAGAACGGAAGAACGGGCGGGCCGCAAAGCTGGTGATTTGACGGAACTGACCCTCAAATCGCACAGTTGGCGCAAAAGTTCTACGAGGGCAATTCAGATCGCCGTCATAGAACGCTGGAAACCTACGTGGTCTGTATCAACGCCAACCACTGTCATAACGATAGCCTGTTCCGTCAAAATCGCGATAACCGGAGTTGTCCTCGTAACGCGGACCACCGCTGTAACGGTAGCCCGAGTCACCATAGTCGCGATAACCGACATTACCTTCATAGCGCGGGCCGCGGCTGTAGCGATAATCTGCACCTTCATCATACCGCGGACGATCCCTATCCTCGATGAGAGCACCGGCAACCAGTCCGCCGATGAGCCCCGCCGCCAGCCCACCAACGATGGCAGCACCCCTGTCGCCGTGCCGGTGCTCGCGATAATCATGTGCGCTCGCGGAGCCATAGGAAGTGAAGATGCTGCCGGTCGCGACCAGTGTGGCAAGTGTCGAGAGAATGATCTTTTTCATCGGCTACTCCATCAGAGCCTGTGTTGGGAGGTAAGGCTCTTTCTGGTTACTTGATGACATTGGCGCGCTGAACAGGCTGTGAATGTTGCGTTTCGCTGCCGTTCATCGACCGTTGGAGTTAAGGCCCCACGCCATCGGTCGCGGTAGAAATCAATCCAGTCATCGACCTTGGGTTAAAGATGGCGTTCCGAACGACCGACGCGGCGAGCCTTTAGCGCACAGCAACGTGAACGACGCGCGACGCGCCAGCCGACGCAGCCCAGGCATCAACAATCTTCCTTGCAATTGCGGAATTATACTCCATCAATGCAAGGATGATTGAACGTCGAATATCTACAAAAACTGACTGAGTTGATCGATTCGAGGCCCGCCGTTGCGCTCATTGGCCCGCGTCAGGTCGGCAAGACTACGCTGGCTCTCGCCATAGCCGAACAGCGCCCATCAATCTATCTCGACCTGGAATCGGATGCCGACCGCGCCAAACTCACCGAGCCAGAACTATATCTCAGCCAGCATAGCGACAAGCTTGTTATCCTGGATGAGGTTCACCGGCTACCAAATCTTTTTCAGAATTTGCGTGGGCTTATCGATCGGAGTCGGCGAAATGGGAGGAAGGCTGGCCATTTCCTCCTGCTCGGGTCCGCATCCATCGATCTATTGAAATAGTCGGGTGAGACGCTGGCCGGTCGCATCGCCTACCTTGAAATGCGTCCGATCGACGGCCTGGAAGTGCCAGTTGATGATCTGAATACGCTATGGGTGCGAGGCGGCTTCCCGGATAGTTTCCTTGCTGAAAATGATCGTGCAAGCCAGCGCTGGCGGCAGGACTTCATACGAACCTATCTGGAACGAGACATTCCAATGCTTGGTCCTCGTATTCCTGCCGAGACATTGCGGCGTTTCTGGATCATGCTCGCACATCGTCAATCCGGACTTCTGAATGCCGCAGAATTCGCGCGTTCCCTCGGCGTCGATGGCAAGACGGTCGCCTCCTATCTCGATCTCCTGGTTGATCTACTCCTCGTGCGACGCCTTGAGCCTTGGCATGCGAATGTTGGCAAGCGCCTGGTCAAATCACCGCGGGTCTATGTTCGCGATAGCGGCATCATCCACACCCTTTTGGGACTGACCACTCAGGAGGACCTACTCGGACACCCGGGCGCCGGGGCAAGCTGGGAAGGGTTAGTGATCGAGACGTTGATTGCAGCAGCACCGCCCGGAACTCAGTGCAATTTTTACCGGACGTCGGCTGGTGCGGAGATCGACCTCCTTCTGACGCCCCCGGGTGAACGACCTTGGGCTATACAAATCAAGCGGAGCCTGACGCCGAAACTCGAGAAGGGCTTCTATCTTGCATGCGAAGATCTCGACCCAGCACGACGTATCGTCGTTTACCCTGGGCAGGAAACTTTCTCCCTAAAGCACGATGTCGAAGCAATGCCCCTAGCCTCGATAGGCAAAGCGCTGGTTGACCTTACCTAGTGAATGGATAGATGCATCGCCTGTAGAAGCCCGCTCCAGTATCTCTCTGGGCATCAATGCGGGAACAATGCGATAGCGCTGCCATTCAAACACTGGGGCAATCTCGACCGGCGGCCCCTGACGCCGCAATCGATCAACTTGATCCTGAAGGCTCGGGTCCGGCAAGCCGGTCTCGATCCGATGATGTTCTCGGCGCATGGCTTGCGTTCTGGCTATCTAACCGAGGCCGCCAACCGCGGCATTCCGCTCGCCGAAGCGATGCAGCAGTCGCTACACAAATCACTGACCCAGGCGGCAAGCTTTTGCAACAACGCCGAACGGAAGAACGCTCGGGCGGCGCAGCTGATGATCTGAGCGCGGTCACGCGTCATAGAAGGGGCAGCCGGTGAATTTGTCCACTGAAAGATGCATACTGCAAGGCAACATGATGGTGCCCAAAAGGTTGCTGGAATCGTTCGCCGTTGGAAACAATCCGACGGATTTCCAGGAATGTCCCGGATAGGCTTTCGGAACGATTTAGCCTTCAACGGTCAAGCGGCAAACAACGGGACTGTATAATGCCAAGACCCGATCTTCACCGCTAATAAACTGTCATATTCTTGTTCTGATCATTGGTTAGACGGGCGGGAAACTACAAAAAGGGGTTCTTAAATGACAGACGCGAAGACATTTGATTCGGCGGAGGGAATAGTCGACTTCGATGCGGGCGAAGGCGAAGCCGCGACCGTTGAGATGCACGACTACACCAAAAGCCTTGCCCAGGCCAAAGCGAAGTCCGTCAAACTGGTCGATGCAATTACCGGCGCGGTGCTCAAAAAGAAGGACGCTGTGCATTTCGACGATCTACGCCCGTCTCTTGCGGAGTTCATGCGCCAGAAGCACCCGGGAATCCGCTCCGACGACTATATCAGCCGAAAGGCGATGGACGATTATCGCGGCCAGTATATCGCCGAATTGCTGAGGGACGAGCGGGGCGAGCTTTCAAATCTCGAGGACGAGGTTGTCGAAAGTCTGAAGACGCATGACACCTTGGCCGAGAATATCGAAGAAGATTACGAGGATCATCGGTCAATCGGCGACCGAATGGCCGATATCGTTGCGTCATTCGGCGGCAGCTGGACCTTCATAATCTCGTTCTGCCTGTTCCTGACGGTATGGATGGGTATAAATCTAGCCTTAGGCGCGACAGCAGCTTTCGATGTCTATCCGTTCATTCTGTTGAATCTGATCCTTTCGACGATTGCGGCACTGCAGGCGCCAATCATCATGATGAGCCAACGGCGGCAGGAAGCAAAGGATCGATTGCGCGCACTCAACGACTACAAGGTCAACCTGAAAGCCGAACTGGAAATCCGCCACCTCCATGAAAAGGTTGATCATCTTCTCAATCGCCAATGGGAGCGATTGACTGAAATCCAGCAGATTCAAATCGAGATGATGCTGGAGCAGGCAAAGGCAGCGAGCCGCGCGCTGAAGGTCAGCAAGGCGTCGAAAGCGAAGGCCAATACGTTGAAGGGCACGCCTGGAGCCACCACCAAGCCGCCAATGCCAGAAAGCTCGACGGACTAGGTTATGTGGACAGTTGGGGTTGGTCGCGATAAGGGGACGCCTCGCGACGCCGCCCCCTCCCACACGACCGGGCATACGGGTACGAACCACGACGGTTCGATCAGATTACGCTTGGGCAGGGACATGGAGACTGGGGAGACCGGGAGACTCGAAGTACTGGTTGCGGAGGGCCTGTTGGACCGCAGGGTGTCCTGACATGCGCCTGAATCCCGGCTGCGAGAGCGATGCTCTCGTAGGGCCTCATACATAGAGACGGGCCATGGACGAGACTATCACATACGTCGGACTGGATGTTCACAAAGTGCGGAGTATGGAAGGCGCTGAAGAGAGCCGTATTGGCAATGCTGTGACGACACGCCTACCGGGCTGGGGCCAGCCCGAATAAGTTGCCACATGGCAACTCAGTTTACCGGGGCATTGGCCCAACAAAAGTTGCCACATGGCAACTGCCGACCGCGACCGCGGCCGAGTGCGCCTTTTGACCCCTTACAGGGTTCCCTCGCGCCTGCCTGCCGAGCGCGTCGGCTCGACCATGACCCGCCCGCCATTATCCACCAAGGGCGCTCGACGGCGACATTCGGAGGCTTGGACCGGTGGCAGCCAGTGACAAAGCCCGGGCCGTCCCGGCGCTATAGCCTACGTCGCTTGACGCAGGACACTCGAGCCTTGAATCTTGAATGAAGCAGACCTGGCTGGAAGCCGGGTGGTGTCGGGGCCATCACGCCACACACAACTGGCGAGGTGACGTGTCTGGACGCGGGTCGAGATCTCGATGCGGCGACGTCGCGCAGGTGTTGATCAGGCTCGTTCTTCTCGGGGACCGAAGAGTTCGGACCACGAAATTCTCTGGGCACGCTGTTGTCCGTTCGTTAACCCTTATTTTCTTGCCAAGTATTGCGACTCGGGGCACGTTCGCCTACGGAATATTCGTCCACTAGGGAGAATTATCGTAGTTATGGCGAAGGCTCGTAGTCAGCTCGCGGAACCACTCGCACCCAAACGCCTGATGACGGAGATTATTGCGGCCGATGGAGCCGCTCTGTCCGAGGAGTTGTTGGCAATGCGGCAGGCGCTCTTCCCGCCGGTGTCGCACAAGGCGCTACGCTCGTTCTCGTCAGTGGAATCGGCAAAGCTCATCGGTATCGCCGATGCCTATCTCCGCCAGCTTTCACTAAACGGCAAGGGCCCTCAACCGACGATAAGTCCCGGCGGCAGGCGGTCATACACGCTCGACCAGATCAATCAGATCCGCACCGTTCTCGACGAGAATTCCAAGGGGAAGCAGTATGTGCCTCGTCGACGTGGCGACGAACATTGCCAGGTAATGGCTGTGGTGAACTTCAAGGGCGGCAGTGGTAAAACAACGACCGCCGCTCACCTGGCGCAATATCTGGCCCTGCAGGGGTATCGCGTCCTGGCCGTCGATCTGGACCCGCAGGCCTCTCTTACCGCTCTGCACGGTTATCAGCCGGAATATGACATTGGACCGAACGAGACGATGTATGGTGCTGTCAGGTACGATGACAATCGCCGACCGTTGAGCGAGATCATTCGCAAAAGTTACATTTCCGGGCTGGACCTTGTCCCCGGCAACCTTGAGCTCATGGAGTACGAACACGATACGCCGCGAGCGCTTGCCGAACGCTCGATCGAGCCCTTCTTCGGACGCGTCGCTTCCGCCCTTGGTACCGTTTCCGATGACTACGACGTGATGGTACTCGACTGCCCGCCCCAGCTCGGCTTCCTGACCCTCGGAGCCCTTTGCGCGTCGACTGGCCTGTTGATCACAGCCCATCCGCAAATGCTCGACGTAATGTCGATGTGCCAGTTCCTGCTGATGGCGTCCGACCTTTTGAGTGTCGTCCAAGAGGCAGGCGGTGATCTCGATTATGATTTCATCCGCTACGTCGTGACGCGCTACGAGCCGTCTGACGGCCCACAGGCTCAGATGGTCGGCTTCATGCGCTCATTGTTTCGCGAGCGCGTTCTGACGAATGCCATGCTGAAGTCCACGGCGGTTTCCGATGCAGGTTTATCCAAACAGACCTTGTATGAAGTCGGACGAGAGAACTTCTCGAAAAACACCTACGATAGGGCGATTGAATCGCTCGATGCCGTCAACGGGGAAATTGAGGGTCTGATCAGGCAGGCCTGGGGCAGGGCGATATGAGCAGGAAGGAGACTCTCAAGGCAATGCTCACCAGGCGCGAGCATGAGTTGCCAGGTGGCAACTCTGAGCCCGATCACAATGAGCCGCAGGCTGAGATAGCACCGGAAAAAAGGCTTCAGCACATCCGCTCCGGTGCGGTTGGCGCTATGGGCCGTTCGCTTGGAAATATTGCGAGCGCGGCCGACCATGCGAAAGCGCTAGTCGCTGCCGGCTCGGCTGTCGTGGAGATTCCAGCCGACAAGATCGAAGGATCATTCGTCGCCGACCGTCTGCTAGATGATGGTGAGGACTTTCAGAGGCTAACCGATGCAATTCGGGAATCCGGACAAAAGAGTCCAATTCTGGTGCGCCCGCATCCTTTAAAGCCGGAAAGCTACCAGATCGCCTTCGGTCACCGTCGCGTTCGAGTTCTCGCATCGCTCGGGCGCCCGGTGAAGGCCGTCGTCCAGAACCTCACCGACGAAGAACTCGTGGTGATACAGGGTCAAGAGAATTCGGCCCGCTCGGACCTCAGTTATATCGAGCGCGGTCTTTTCGCCCTCGCTCTGGAGGCGCGCGGGTTTGATCGCCGCGTCATCATGTCCTCGCTTGGCATGGAAAAAACGCAGCTCTCCAAGCTCATGAGTGTCGCCCATTCGGTGCCACGTAGGGTAATTGAGGCAATTGGACCAGCGCCGAAAGCCGGGCGCCCGCGCTGGATCGCGCTGGCCGAGCGCCTCGCCCAGACAAAAAAGGCCTCGACACTAGATACCTTGCTGGAGAGCCGGGAATTTAAGGACACCGACACTGACAGCCGCTTTGGCCAGGTGATGGCGTTCTTATCGGCACAGCGGGCGAAGAATAAGCCGGAGGCAATCAACAGCGGGCAGGGCGTAAAGCTTGCCTCGCTCGAGCGAGCCGGCGCGAAAATAAATCTGGTGTTCGATGACAGGGCAGTTCCGGCGTTTGCAGACTACGTCGCCGCCAAGCTGGAGCAGTTACACCAATCCTATCTTGCGGATCGACAAGCCGAGCAAGGCTGAGCCGCAAGGGCTGTTCTAAACGTAAATGAAGAGAAGGACGACACCGCAAAAGAAAAAAGCCCCCGAACGTTGCCGTCACGGAAGCTTTCCTCAAAGTCTCGCAGCTTGAGAATCGCATTTCCGGGAATCGCTGTCAAGAGTCTTGGCGCCGTTTGGTGAGCAGATTTCTTTTGCCTTGAAGAAGGTGAAAGACAATGGACAGCGGACATATGACGACGCCCTTCGGGCGGCGGTCGATGACGCTTGGCATGCTCGCAACTCAGATGATGAGTCGCCAGATTGACCCTGCCAAGACGGTCGACAAATGGAAGATCTATCGCGCGCTTTGTGAAGCCAGGCCGTTGCTCGGCATCACCGACCGCGCGCTTGCCGTTCTGAACGCCTTGCTCAGCTTCTATCCGAAGAACGACCTTTCCGAGGAAAATGGATTGGTCGTCTTCCCATCGAACGCACAGCTTTCGCTACGCTCGCACGGTATGGCCGAACAGACGATCCGCCGCCATCTTGCCGGCCTGGTCAAGGCTGGCCTTGTTATCCGCAAGGATAGCCCCAACGGCAAGCGTTATGCCCGTCGCGGCAGGGAAGGGCAGTTACACGAGGCGTTCGGCTTTTCGCTTGCGCCACTGCTTGCGCGCGCCGACGAGATTGAACACTTAGCCGCCGAAGTGGTTGCCGGAAAGCTTCACGTTCAGCGGCTACGCGAGCGCATAAGCCTTTGCCGGCGCGATATCACAAAACTGATCGAGACTGCGATCGCCGAGCGCCTCAAAGGAGATTGGGAACGCATTTACGCCGGGTTTCGCAGCCTGATCGAGGGGCTTCCACGGAATCCGACCACCTCAGAGCTCGAAAATTTGCTCGATGACCTCGCCACTGCACGCGAAGATGTCGTCAACCGATTGGAAATGCAGCTGAAAACAATAAAACAAAGCGTCAATCCCTATCAAAATGAGCGTCACATTCAGAATTCAGATTCCGAATCTATATTTGAACTTGAACCAGCCTTCGAAACGACGCAGGGCGAGCCAATCGCGGACAAAGCCGAACCGGTCACCAAGACGATGACCATTGAGGCTGATATGTCCGTCGCACGGCGTCGACCCGGCGACAAGAGAGCCTCTGGCGACCGGCGGGGAGCAATAGCCGGAGAACGCGCTAACTTGAAATCCTTCCCGCTCGGTCTCGTTTTGCGGGCTTGCCCAGAGATTTCCGCCTATGGCCCCGGTGGGTGCATCGGCAACTGGCGCGATCTCATGTCGGCAGCCGTTGTCGTGCGAACCATGCTCGGAGTTAGTCCGTCGGCCTACCAGGAAGCGGCGGCTGTCATGGGGCCGGAGAACGCCGCAACGGTCGTGGCGTGCATTCTCGAAAGGGGAGAGCTCGTCAATTCAGCAGGCGGCTACCTGCGCGATTTGACGCGGCGAACCGAAAACGAAGAGTTCGCTGTCGGTCCGATGCTGATGTCCTTGGTTCGTGCCAATGGCCCAATCGGACGGAAGACGGGCTGATCTAGACTGTCTCGCACAGGCTGTTTTTCAGGCTTTCGAAGATGAGTTGCGCAGCTCTCCCGGTCCACTACTTTGACCGGAGACATCGCGTTGCTGCCGATATCGCGGCGACGTGCATCCGGCTGAGCCCAGGCAAATATGTAGCGTTTGGAATGGGTATCGGCAGAGGTCGCCCGGCGGAGCGAGGTTACCAAAGTATTCGCTCTTAAGAGCGGACGAATATCCTTGCAAACGCCGATCGCAAAAGGCTTGATCGGGTCGCCGTCTGCTTGAGGCAAAAGACCAGAAGGCCAATTGGATAGACCAGCAGCGCGTTGATGGTAGCGGCCATTTCAAGTTCGCCAAGGCCAGCGTTGATGGCGCCTCTGCTTGCAGTCCAGGGTTTGGTCATCTGTCGTACTCCTTGTTGTCCTCCGACAAGCAACTGAACGTGCAATTTTCATGACGGATGCGGCGTCGCCGTATGGCCAGGGCTGTCTGCAGCGACGAAGATTGAACGGTATTCCTGCTTCGCATATCCATTGCCGCCGCAATGACGACCTTGCCGAGTTGGAACGCGAGACGCCCGACATCGAAGTAGTGCTCGACGAGGACATCAACGACGACCTGCTGCGGTTGATCTTCACCGCCTGCCATCCGGTCCTTCCCGCCGAGCAACGCGCCGCCCTGGCTTTGCGCTTGCTAGGCGGGTTGACGACGCCCGAGATCGCCCGCGCGTTCCTGCTTCCGGAAGCCACCGTCGCCCAGCGCATCGTGCGCGCCAAGCGGACACTTCGCCATGCCGCCATACCGTTCGAGACGCCGCGTGGGGAGGAACGGCGAGAACGCCTCGCCGCCGTGCTGGAGGTCGTCTACCTGATCTTCAATGAGGGCTATTGTGCCGACGGTTGGATCAGACTGGCTGCGCCCCGATCTGTGTGGCGAGGCGCTACGCCTGGGTCGCACGCTGGCGGCGCTGATGCCAGAGGAGCCCGAGGTGCTGGGGCTCGTCGTATTGATGGAGCTACAAGCCTCGCGCTTCGCTGCCCGCATCGACAAGGCGGGTGATCCGATCTTGCTTCTGGATCAGGATCGAAGCCGTTGGGATTGGCCGCTCATTCGCCGCGGTCTCGACGGGTTGAACCCCGCGATGGTTCTGACATTAACGCCTGGTCCCTATCTGTTGCAGGCGATGATCGCCGCCTGCCACGCCCGCGCGGTGACAGCCGCCGACACCGACTGGATTGCCATCGCCGCCTATTATCACGCGCTCACCCTTCCCGCCCCCTCGCCTATCGTTGACGTCAACCGGGCGGTGGCGGTCGGCTTTGCGTTCGGGCCGACACAGGGCTTGGCAATTGCCGACGCCTTGAGAGATGAGCCGCGATCTGTTGGAAAAGTTGGGACGAAGCACGGAAGCCCGGGCGGAGTTCCGTCACGCCGCCGAATTGACCGGGAGCGCGCTCTGTTGCTTGCCCGCGCCAATTCTCCCACCCTGCAGTCCTGAGATTAAACCGAGAAGCCGGTGCGCCCTCTTGGCGCCTGGTTCGGAAAATCCTGTTGCGCCACGAATTTTGGCCCACGGACCTTCAGGCACGATTTCATAGTAACCGGGGCAAATTTCCGGGCACAATGCTGATGCCGGGGCATCTCGCATCCAACAGGAGACGAATACCGATCCGGGACCCGATCGGGGCCTTCGAAGCTGGTGTAGCGAGGCGCTTGACCTCAGTCCAAGATGTCTGGATCCACGACTTCTACTATGACTCCAGTCTCCCCAAACATTTCTCGTGCTTCGTCAAATGCCTCTTTCCACCTGGGTGAATCAGACATGTGGTCGGTTACCACCCGGACGATGCCACTCTGGATTATGAGACCAGCACATGTGGCACAGGGGTGGAGAGGGCTCACATACAGCGTGCAACCTTTCAAGGATTGTCCCGCTGAGACGATCGCGTTAGCCTCTGCATGTACAATTCGAAGAAGCTTCCGGCGCCGATCCTCATATAGCGTTGGATCGTCATTGCATCCACGAGGGAAACCATTCCAGCCTTTGGAGGCAACCGTCCCATCGGACCTTAATATGCAGGCTCCCACCTTTCGCGCCGGGTCTTTCGACATTGTCGCCGACAGGCGCGCTTCCCTTAGGCCGTATTGGTCCCACCGTTTTCCTTCCAAAGTTCGTCTCCTAAATGCGTTTCTGTTTTGATCATCCGCATCGCTGGATCTGTCAAAAGCGATCTGAGGGGCCGGTTAACCGCGGCTTACCACGAGATGGGGAAGCGGCGGAATGCGAGGCCCTGACGTGAACGAGCCAAGCCGATCTCCAAGATAAGTGAAGAACGCGACGCCCAGCTTTATGCACGTCTTCATCAGACCAAGCAGAACGTCGCGAGCGTGGCGGCCGTTTTCACTCATCGTGCCGCCGGAGATCTTGCGCTTGGTGACCCATGCTCGAATATCGTTTTCCGAGGCATTGGTGTGCAGTGGGGTATCCGGGTAATCCAGCACTTTCAACAATTCGGACTTACGGCGATGCAATCGTCGCAGCAACTTGTCCAACACCTCATAGCCAGTCACGAGAGTGAAGATCCGCTCGAAGCGACGTCCAAGGGCTCGCGCCAAATCAGGAGAGGGCTTCTCTTTCAATTGTTTTAAGATGCCATAGAAGCGCCAAATGAGATCGCGAACTGTCTTGACGGATTTCTCCTGCTTTCGTGTCGCCGGCATCAGCTTGTGGACCAACCGCTCGGCAGGAACCCAGCATCGAGCATGATTGCCAACACGGAATTGTCCGGCATCATCGGAAACGATGACCGTGTCGTCGAGCAGGCCATGATCCCGGATCGAGCCCCATAGGGCACCTTCACTGAGCGCGCGTAACAACGAGCGATCAAAGACATCAATTGGCAATGCCGCCAGATGTTCGAGCCATTCCATCTGCGATGGGAACACCTTGTTTGGATGAGCGGCAAGTTTTGCGATGATCTGCGCTTCGACGCCGCGCTCGCGCATGTAGCCAAGTGCGTCGTCGTTGATGACATAATCCTCGTAACCGGCTCTCAGCCGAGACAGGAAATTCAGTCGCGATTTCGCCCGACCCGTACGGAAGACAGAAAAGCGATTACCGCCAATATGAGTGGTGTAGGCCGCGTGCCGGGCATGCCTCGCACCGGTATCATCGACGGTCACGAACGGCGCCGACTGCAAGCCGGCCCGCAACACCGCCTGATCTTCGGCACAAAACACATCGAGACCAGCGGTGAGCAATCGGACGACCTGACGTTTGGAGATGTCGACGCCAATCCCTGCAAGGATCGATGTCAGCCGCTCGCAGGTCACCTGTCCCTGTGCGTGCATGATCAGGCAAAACTGCCGTAAGGTCGGGCCGAAGCCTGCCGATACCCCATCTGGCATCGGTGCAATGATCGTCTTTCCATCGGGCGTGACCCAGCGTTCTCGACGATATCGCACCACCTCGGCACAGAGCACGATGTCACGCACCAGGCAGGTCTCATATCCCTTGAAACGCGATCCCGGCGGCACCTCTATTTTGACGACAACCTCGCGGTCGAGCCTGTCGCGATCGCGTTTGGCACCGCGCGCTTTTCGCTTGTCGCCGCTTCGGCTGGGTCTATCTTGCTCGGTCGCCTTTTCCATGCCCGACGGCTTTATCGGCGGACGAGGCGGCAGCTTCTTCAGCCGGGCAATCTCGTCACGCAGCGTGCCATTCTCGACCTTCATGGCCTCATTGGCCAAACGCAGTGGGCCGTTGACTTCCACAAGCTGACTATTTTCCGCGCGCAACGCGTCCACTTCCGACCGCAACATGCGCACGTCGCCAACAAGACCGACGATCAGCGACCGTAGTTCAGCAAGCGGCATCGTTTCAAAAGAATCATCGCGGCCAGAGCTCATCAGCCCATTGAGTCAGAACTCGTCCGCCGTGGGAATCCCCCGCCCGGAAATTTGCCCCGGTTACGATTTCATAGCCAGATTGTCGAAATCTCAAGGCTTTGACATAGTTCATATTTCTGAGATTTAAGGAAGCTAACTCACCCTTGATTTCTGCCATTCCGTCCCCCACCCAGGAAAGGTCCTGCCCTATAAAATTCAGGCTATCAATCGCAACTTCGATCGTGGGCGTCATGCGGCAAGTTTAGCGTCGTTCCCGCGCGCCCGCAACAAAGCCATCAGCATCGGTCCGGGAGAAAATGCTCCTGCCTCGGCCTTTTGCGTCAGATCGCGAAGATAGCCGCCGGGCGAGCTAATTTGGGGTGCCCGCTCGAGAATACAGGCAATGACTGTCGCGGTATTTTCTTGTCCCATGACCTCACAGGCCCTTTGATAGGCGGCAGGACTGACGGCGAATGTCGATCGAACGACGTGTCCGGCAACAATCAGGTCTTTCCAGCTTAAAATCCCGCCCGCAGGCCCATACATCCTGATTTCCGGGCAGGCTTGCAGCACAAGGTCAAGCGGAAAGGAATTTGCCCGCGACAGGTTTCTGCGATTGATCGCGGGAGATGGGGCTTTGGCAACCGTCGCCATGTCGCGTTCAGATTCAGATATAGGATTAATATCTGAACTCTGTATATGCCCGCCAATATGGCTGTCAGTGCCGCTCTCATTCGATAAATTTATGTGCGTTTCGAGGCATTTAACGATGCGATCGCGAAAAGTGTCGAGCGTTTCGAGAAGAGTGGCAATTTCCTGTGTCAGAGGCGCCTTAGGAAGGCTGTGGGAAAGCGCGTCGAACTGAAGCTGCAGCTCCGCCCAGTCGCCCGCGATACCCTCGCTAAGCGCCGTCTCGATCAGCTTTGCGATGTCGCGTCGGCAAAGGGATATTTGCTCCTTCAGCTGTTTTGCCAGTTGTCTTGCGGTGATGGCCTCTGCGGCCAGACGTTGGATTTCGTCGGCGCGGGAAAGCAGGGGCGCAATGCTGAACCCAAAGGCGTCGCTGATGACCCCTCCCCTTCCCTTGCGCGCATATCGTTTGCCATTGGGACTGTCTTTGCGGAAAATCAGGCCGGCATCGATCAACGCTGCCAGATGGCGCCGCAACGTCGTATCGGCCATTCCGTGCGTCCGCAGGGACAATTGGCTGTTCGAAGGGAATACGACCAAGCCGTTCTCCTCGGAGAGCTCCGTCTTTGGGTAGAAGCTGAGCAGCGCGTTCAGCACGGCAAGCGACCGGTCGGAGATGCCGACGGCCTTCCTTGCTTCGCAAAGCGCACGAAACAGCTTCCACTTGTCGATTGATCGAACAGGCGCCTTCTCGCGGGTGCTCAGTTGGTTTGCGAGCATGCCAAGCGTCATCGGCCGCCGCCCAAAAGGCGTCGTTACACGTCCAAATTCCATCTCCATCACCTTTTTCAAGGCAAAAGAAATCAGCTCACCAAAAATGGTGCCCAATACGCTTGACAGTTTTTCGAGGAAGTGCGAATCTCAGATTGTCCAGATATGAGAAAGGCTTCCGCGACGGCAACGTTCGGAGGCTTTTTTCTTTTGCGGTTTAGTCTCCTGCTTTCTTCGATTTGTCGGATCGGTAAGCTTCAAAGAGCTCATCCAAACGGCTTGAGAGGAAGTCGCCGAACGCCGGTGCATCAGCTGTTTTCAGCGCCAAGGTGAACGACGTACCGCTGGCCTTGATGACGCCACGGATGGCCTCGCCGGTTTTCGGCTTCCACTCATATTCAGTGGGCTCGGCTTTCACCGGCCTACGGGTCAATTCGCTGACGACCATCTCGAAGCGCTGATCTGATTCGATCTTTTCGAAGGCTTCGGTGGCGACCAGCTTATAAAGTTTAGCGACGGCCTGCTCGGTCATCGACTGCGCCAATGCAATCCACTTGCGTCGTCCTATCCCGGGTGACGCGCCGATGGCCTTGACGATATCTGCCGGCACCGCCCTTGCGACAAAGATTAATTTGGAGAGCTCTGTCTTGTCCGTGGCAAGCGCCCGCATGATGACTGGGCGGTCAAAACCGCTTTTTTCGAGGTTGACAGCGAAGATTGCCCGCTCGATGTAGGAAAGGTTGCGCCGCGCGGAGTTTTCGATGCCTTGAGCGATGACCACATCGACATCGTCGAGCTTGCGAACGATCGCAAAGACCTTGCGGCCGAGTAGTTTGACGGCCTGTAGACGACGGTGCCCATAGGCTATCTGATACCGTCCTTCGGATATTGGATGATTGCGAACGAGAATGGGAACTTCCTGGCCGTTCTCGGCAATCGACTGCACGAGCTCGTCGTCCATGTCGAGCGTGACATCGCCGAGACGATCCCGGATGAACGAGACATCGACCAGATCCGGATCAAGTTCGACGATCCTTTCTCCGGAGAGCAGGGCCTCCTGCATCGCCTTCGTCTCTTCCTCCATCCGCCCGAGCGTCAACGCCATGGAGCGTACGGGGCCTGCCGGACCGCGCGCCGAAACATCGAAGTTGGCCGCGGCCAACTCCTGGGCAGTGTCGTTGAAGAGACCCTTTAGTCGGTCGCGTCTGCTCATGTGCGCCCCCACGCTTTATGGATGCTTGCCAGGACTTCGCCATTGGCCGCGTTCACGGATTCCAATGCCCGATCGTAGGTCGAACGCCTGACCTGCCCGCGCTCGATCTCGTAAAGGGTCTGTTTCGTCAGACCCGCATCGGCGATTGCCGTTGACTTCAGGATCGTCGCAGTCAGAACGTCGTCGCTAAACAGGCTTCGCAGCAGGGCGACGATCTGGGACTGCGGTGCGTCGAAGGGTTCATGGCGCGTAACTATGTATTTGATGAAGTCGTGCTGCAGGTCGCCGCCGGCTTTGCGCACGACCGATAGCAGATCCGACGTCATCAGCAGGAACTGCGACATTGACGCGACGTCGACCATCTGCGGATGAATGGTGATAAGCAGCGAGGTTGCCGCGCAGACCGCACCAAGCGTGAGATAGCCGAGCTGCGGTGGGCAGTCGATGACGACGATGTCGTAGTCATCCTCGACCTCGCCAATGGCCATGCCGACGCGCTTGAAAAACATCTCGCCGTTGGAGCGCTGACGATCGGAAAGCGCCCGTGGCGTTTCGTGCTCGAACTCCATCAGTTCCAGGTTGCCCGGCACGAGATCGAGACCGTCGAAATAGGTCTTGCGGATAATATCACGCAGCGGTTTGCGGCTCTCGTCATAGCGGATGGCGCCGTAAAGCGTATCACCTTCTTCCAGATCGAATTCCGGCTGCAAACCGAGCATCGACGACAGGGATGCCTGGGGGTCGAGATCGATTGCCAGGACACGGTATCCGCAAAGCGCCAGATATTCCGCAAGGTACAACGTCGTCGTCGTCTTTGCCGAGCCACCCTTAAAATTGGTCACAGCGATCGTCTGCAGCTTTTCGCCGGCGCGTCGCCGCGGAACGTAGTTGCCGGCGTCCTTCGGCTTAACCTTTGCCATATGCTGGCGAAGCTCGTTGATCTGACCAAGCGTATAGGAACGCCGTCCGCTTGTGGTCGTTTCCGGGGACGGTCCTTTGCCATCAAGTGAGAGCTGCCTTAAATAGCCGTCGGAGACGCCGACCATCTGAGCGGCCTCGCCTGACGTGAAAGTACGTAGCGCCTTTTGCGACAAAGGCGGGAAGAGTTTTTCCCGCAGAAGCTTGAGCTGCCGCGACAGCTGTGTCGCGTGTCGTTCAATTCTCACGTCCGTGGGTGATACGCCTAAGGTGTCCAAAACACTCATTCCTTTTCGATGCGCTTTTTTGTCAGCATATCGTCAAAAAGCGTATTAGAAATGACACGATTCGGCATTGGCATGCAATATCGCCGGCTTTAGGGCCGAAATCGACCGTTCGGAAGTGATCGAGGAGCAGCAACGGCTCTTGAAATGACAGCGGGCTTCCGGCAAACAGCGGGTGGAGCGAGGGTCAAAACGTGAAACATCTCTATATCATCGGTATCGGATCGGGCAATCCAGAGCACATGACGGTGCAGGCGATCAATGCCCTGAACAAGGCCCAAGTCGTTTTTGTGCCCTCGAAGGGCGAAGTCAAAACCAAGCTCGCCGATGTCAGGAAAGAGATCTGCTCGCTCTACATAATCGCCCCCAACGTCCGCATCATCGACTACGACGTCGCGGCCCGGGACACCACCGGCCACAGTTACGCTCAAAGTGTCGATGCATGGCACGGCGGCATCGCTTCCACCTATGAGCATCTTTTGCTGGAGAACGTCCCCGACGACGGTGTTGCTGCATTCCTGGTCTGGGGCGATCCGAGCCTCTACGACAGCACCATCCGGATTGTCGAGCGCGTCAAGGCATGGGGCAATGTGGCCTTTGACTATAGCGTCATTCCAGGCATCACGAGTATCCAGGCCCTGACGGCCAGCCATCGCATCCCTCTCAACCTCGTTGGCAAACCTGTCCAGATTACCACCGGCCGGCGTCTGGCGGAAAGTCTCCCCGGGCTTGCGGACAATGCGGTCGTCATGCTGGACGGAGAGCAGGCATTTGCAAAGATCGACGATCCAGACGCCTACATCTATTGGGGCGCCTATGTTGGAACGCCGGACGAGATCCTGATCGCCGGGCGATTGGAGGATGTCTGCGAAGAGATCATTGCCACGCGCGCGGCAGCAAGAGAGCGGCACGGGTGGATCATGGATATCTATCTGCTGCGCAAGGGCCGCGATTTCGAGGAATGACACGCCGCGCGGCATGCGTCGCCCGAGGGTCAAACTATTTGCCAGCCTTGCGGGATCATGTAAGGACATCTCTAGGAAGGATGTTCGCATGACCGTCATCAACGGGCAGATATTCGAGGATGCCAGCGCCGGCTCTTGGATTGCCCCGGTATGCGCATCCGATATCTCCACGCCGTCCTCCTCCTATGCAAGGGGAGCCTGCCCCTCGCTTTCAACGCCGATGATGACCGGCGACGGGCTTCTTGTCAGGTTGCGCCCGACGAGCGCTGGCTTGACGTTTTCCCAGTTGCGGCTGCTTGCCGAAGCGGCAGGACGGCATGGCAACGGCATCATCGAGATCACTGCACGCGGCAATCTGCAGCTGCGCGGGTTGAAATCTCGGACTATCGGGCCGCTTTCGGACGAAATCAGCCGCGCAGGCATCATCGCCGAAACCGGCTTGACGATTGAGGTTCCACCCCTTTCAGATATTGACCCCCATCAGATAGCTGATGCGCGCGCGCTGGCCACAAGCCTCCGCCAGACGATCGCAGGGCTCGAGACGCCACTTCTGCTGGCGCCAAAGTTCACCATCGTCGTTGACGGCGGTGGGCTGCTCGGCCTTGACGGGCTGTCGGCTGATATTCGGCTGAAGGCGGTCCACAGAGCGAAGGAAGCGCCGGCGTGGAACGTGGCGATTGGCGGAACGGCGCAAACCGCCCGGTATGTCGGGACGGTGCCGCAGGCGGATGCAATTCCAGCTGTACTCGATATGCTGAAAGCCGTGGCGAGCCTCGGGCATGGCGCCAGGGGACGAGATCTTGATGTCGAGGCGATATCCCGCCTGTTATCCTGCGCTGCCATCCCGGCCGAATTTGTGATAAATGCGCAATCACCGGTGGGGCTCCATCATCTTGCCTGTGGCCAAGTCGTGCTGGGCCTTGGACTTGGTTTTGGACAAATCCGTGCTGCAGAGTTGATCGCGGTGGCAAATATTGCCGAGAGCCATGGGGCGCAGGAGGTCCGGGTGGCGCCTGGCCATACGATGCTGGTGCTTGGATTGGACGAGAAAACAGCAAGAGCGCTGCAGTTGGCCGCGGCCAACTTTGGGCTTCTGATCGATCCGCAGGACGTAGCCAAAGCCATCTCGGCCTGTGCCGGCGAGGGTGCTTGCGCCTCCGGCCTGTATCACACCAAGACGGCAGCAACAGAATTCCTCTGCGTGGCGGGCGAACTGCTCGACGGCAGCATCAGGCTCCACTTTTCCGGCTGTCCGAAAGGCTGCGCCCATCCCAGCTCAGCTGATATTGCCGTCGTCGGTACGCCAACAGGCTATGGACTTGTCGTAAACGGGGTCGCATCGGCAAAGCCTCTGGCCTATATCGGCAAGAACGGCCTTCAATCGGCCCTCCAGGCGGTGGCTCGATTGGTTCATGATAAGAAAGACGCTGGCGAATCGGTGAGTGCCTGCCTTAAACGGCTGGCGGCCGACGATATCGTCACAGCGCTACGACAGGGGTAGGAATGCCGGAATACGATTATATCCGCGAGGGGAACGCCATCTATGAGCGCTCCTTCGCGATCATTCGAGGCGAAGCCGACCTTTCGCGGTTCTCGGACGAGGAGAAGGAGGTCGCCGTGCGGATGATCCACGCTTGCGGATTGGTCGAGGCGGCGGCGCATTTTACCTTCTCGAGCGACTTCGTCGATGCGGCTCGGACCGCGCTGAGCGGTGGCGCCCCGGTTTTCTGCGATGCTGAGATGGTCGCTCATGGCGTTACCCGCGCCAGGCTGCCCTCTGCAAACGAGGTGATCTGCACGCTGCATGATCCGCGCACATTCGAGCTTGCCAAGCAGCATGGCAATACCCGTTCTGCCGCCGCGATGCACCTGTGGGGCAGCCGCATGGCCGGAGCCATCGTTGCGATCGGCAATGCGCCAACAGCACTTTTCCATCTGCTCGAGATGTTGCGCGACGGAGCGCCCAAGCCCGCGGCCATCATCGGCATGCCGGTCGGCTTCGTCGGCGCGGCCGAATCAAAAGATGCGCTTGCCGAAAATTCCTATGGCGTTCCCTATGCAATCGTGCGCGGCCGCTTGGGCGGCAGCGCGATTACCGCGGCAGCGATCAACGCCCTTGCAAGGCGCGGCCTATGACCGCGGGCAAAGTCGGAAGATTGATCGGCGTCGGCACGGGGCCGGGCGATCCCGAGCTATTGACGATCAAGGCAGTCAGGGCATTGGAGTGTGCGGATGTCGTCGCCTATTTCGCCAAACAGGGCCGCAACGGCAACGGACGGGCCGTGGTCGAGCATCTGTTGAGACCCGACGTGACGCTGCTGCCGCTCTATTATCCCGTCACGACGGAGATCGGGAGAGAGGAAAGCGGCTACAAGAGCCAGATTGCCGACTTCTACAACGCGTCGGCAAAATCGGTTGCCGATCATCTCGACGCGGGAAGAACGGTTGCCATTCTCAGTGAAGGCGATCCGCTGTTTTATGGGTCCTACATGCATCTGCATGTGCGGCTCGCAGCGCGCTATTCAGCCGAGGTCATCCCCGGCATAACGGCGATGTCGGGCTGCTGGTCGCTTGCCGGCGTACCGATCGTGCAGGGCGACGACGTCCTCTGCGTTCTTCCAGGCACGATGGACGAAGCGGAGCTTGCGCGGCGCCTTCGCGACACCGAGGCTGCGGTTATCATGAAGGTCGGGCGCAATCTGCCGAAGATCCGGCGCGCGCTCGAAGCATCGAAAAGACTGGGTGAAGCCGTCTATGTCGAGCGCGGCACGATGAAGAACGAAGCGATGATCCGGCTTTGCGAGCGCGACGATAGCGAGGCGCCCTATTTTTCGCTGATCCTCGTTCCCGGCTGGAAAGAGAAATCATGAGTGGGCGTCTCTTCGTCATCGGCACCGGTCCCGGTCACCCGGACCAGATGACGCCGGAAGCCAGGTCGGCCGTGGCAGAGTCCGGTGAGTTTTTCGGATACGGCCCCTATCTCGATCGCCTGTCGCTTCGGCCAGATCAGGCTTGCAACGTCTCCGACAATCGCGAGGAACTGGACAGGGCGAAGGCAGCACTGCAGCGTGCGGCAGCAGGCGCAAGCGTCTGCGTCGTCTCGGGTGGAGACCCCGGTGTATTCGCCATGGCTGCTGCCGTTTGCGAGGCGATCGACCAGGGGCCTGAGGCGTGGAAGGCGGTCGATCTCGTCATTGTGCCAGGGATAACCGCCATGCTGGCAGTTGCCGCTCGCATTGGCGCTCCGCTTGGCCACGATTTCTGCGCGATCTCCCTATCTGACAACCTAAAGCCCTGGGATATTATCGAAAACCGCCTGAGGCTGACGGCACAGGCAGGTCTCGTCATTGCGCTTTACAATCCGATCAGCAAGGCGCGGCCATGGCAACTCGGACAGGCGTTCGAGATCCTGCGCACAATCCTTCCCGCTGAAACGCCCGTCATCTTCGGACGGGCAGCGGGTCGCAACGACGAGCGGATTGCCGTCAGGTCTCTCAAGGACGCCGACGCGTCCATGGCCGATATGGCGACATGCGTGATCATAGGCTCGGCCGAAACCCGCGTCATACACCGGCCGGCCGGAACAGACCTCGTCTATACTCCACGCTTTATCTCCACGCGGATCAGGTGATCGATATGGGAGAGCGCAGCCTCTACGGTTTCGACGACAGGCATATCGCCGGCGGGCGCGCGCTCGACCATCACGACTTCCAAGCCGAGTGCGCGGGCAGCTTCGATCTTTGCGTAGGTCGCCGTGCCGCCGCTGTTCTTTGTGACGACGGCGTCGATGCGGTGATCTTGCAAAAGGCGCAGCTCCGCCACGAGGGCAAACGGCCCCCTGGCGAGGATATATTCCACGTAAGGTGCGCCGAGCGGCGGATCGACCGGGTCAACGCTGCGGACAAGATAATGATGGATGGGCGCGGCATTCGCAACGTCTGCTTCCTGGCGGCCAATCGCCAGAAAGACACGGCGGGGGAACGTGCCGAGCGCGGCGATCGCCGCTCTTACGGTCTTGACCGCAAGCCAGCGGTCACCTTCGACAGGCGACCAGGCGGCGCGGCGCAAGGAAAATGCCGACACTTGAGCGCGCCTGACCGCCGCGCCGGCGTTTGTCGAGATCCTTTCGGCGAAAGGGTGGGTGGCGTCGACCATGAGGTCGATCCGTTCCCGCTGCAGAAAGGCCACGAGGCCTTCAACGCCGCCGAAGCCGCCAAAACGCACGAAAACCGGCTGGGGCAGGGGATCCAGGGTCCTGCCGGCAAGCGAGAGCATAACGTCAAGGTCCAATCGAACGGAGAGCGCTCGCGCAAGCATCCGCGCCTCCGTCGTGCCGCCCAGGATCAGAATGCGGATCTTGCCCATGTCTGAAACGCCTTCTGTCTCTTCAAAAAGATGGCTCACCATTATCGGCCTTGGTGAGGACGGTCCAGCCGGACTTGGCAATGCGGCAAGGACGCTGATTTCGGATGCGCCCGTCGTCTTCGGTGGCGCGCGTCATCTGCAGCTTGTGTCTACCTTCATGAAAGGTAAGGGCCACAGCTGGCTCAGCCCGATAGAGCGTTCGATCGATATCGTCCTGGCAAGGCGTGGGACGCCGACGGTCGTTCTTGCCTCCGGTGACCCATTTTTCTACGGCATTGGCGCCACCTTGGTGCGTTTTGTCGAGCCGGGCGAAATGAACGTCTTCCCCGCACCTTCCGCCTTCAGCCTGGCCGCCTCTCGTCTTGGTTGGCCGTTGCAGGATGTCGCGACCCTTTCGCTTCACGGCCGGCCGCTGGATCTGATCCGACCATACCTTCACGACGGTCGGAAAATTCTGGCCCTGACTTCGGATGGGGAAGGGCCAGCGCAGCTTGCAAGACTGCTCGACGGGGCAGGCTTCGGATTGTCGCGTTTGACTGTGTTGGAGGCACTGGGCGGCCCGCGGGAGAGGCTGTCAGCCCAAACTGCCGATGAATTTTCGCTGATTGAGGTCGATCCGCTGAATGTTTGCGCCGTTGACGTCGTCGCAGGGGACAGGGCTCGCATCCAATCTTTCGCGGCGGGCCTGCCTGACGCTCTTTTCGAGCATGACGGACAGATAACCAAGCGTGAAATCCGGGCGCTGACGCTGTCGGCTCTCGCACCGCGCCACGGCGAACTCCTCTGGGATATCGGGGCCGGATCCGGCTCGATCGGCATCGAGTGGATGTTGGCGCATCCATCCATGCGGGCAATTGCCGTCGAAGCGTCAAAAGATCGAGCCGAGCGTATTCGAAGAAATGCCGGCAATTTCGGCGTTCCCGGCCTTGTCATCGTCGAAGGCGAGGCACCGGCGGCGCTCGCCGCACTTCAAAGCCCGGACGCGATCTTTATCGGCGGTGGCGGCAGCGATCCCGGCGTCGTCGATGCCGCTATTTCGGCCTTGAGGGCCGGTGGCCGGCTGGTTGCCAATGCCGTAACGACCGAAATGGAGGCGATCCTGCTTGCGCAACAGGCGCGTCGCGGTGGATTGCTGACCCGCATCGATATTGCCCGCGCGGCCCCGGTCGGAACCATGACCGGATGGCGCCCGGCAATGCCGGTGACGCAGTGGTCCTGGGTCAAACCGCTTGAGCAAAGAGGATAACAAATGACGGTGCATTTCATCGGCGCAGGCCCAGGTGCTGCGGATCTCATCACCGTGCGCGGCCGCGACCTGATCGCCGCCTGCCCCGTGTGCCTTTATGCCGGTTCGATCGTTTCGCCGGACTTGCTGCGATATTGCCCGCCGGGTGCCCGTATCGTCGATACTGCACCAATGTCGCTCGATGAGATCGAGGGCGAATATTTGAAGGCAGCCGCTTCCGGCGACGATATCGCCCGGCTTCATTCCGGCGACCTCTCGGTCTGGAGCGCCGTCGCCGAACAGATACGCCGACTTCAGAAGCACGGCATCGAGTATACGCTGACCCCTGGCGTTCCGGCCTTTGCCGCTGCAGCGTCTGCCCTTGGCCGCGAACTGACGATCCCCGCCATCGCCCAAAGCCTTGTTCTGACGCGTGTTTCCGGGCGGGCATCGCCGATGCCCGGCAACGAATCCCTTGCGAAATTCGGCGCGACCGGCGCAACGCTTGCCATTCATCTCGCCATCCACGCGCTTCATCAGGTCGTGGCAGAACTGGCGCCGCTCTACGGCCCCGACTGCCCGGTTGCGATCGTCGTCAAGGCGTCCTGGCCAGACGAGCGCATTGTCCTCGGAACGCTGGCCGATATCGAAGAGAAGGTCATCAAAGCACCAATCGAGCGCACCGCGATCATTTTCGTCGGCCCATCGCTCGCCGCTGACGAGTTTCGCGAAAGTTCGCTCTATGACCCTGCCTATCAGCGGCGATTTAGGGGTCGGGAGTGATGGGAGTGGCTGCCGCATGTCAAAGCGCGCCGCCGGTCGGTGGCGGAAGAAAACTGTCAGTTAGCTTCCTTATAAGGAAACTCTTTCTTTGTGACAAAGAGGTAGATCGCGGCGTCCTCGGGCGTCTTGCGGTACGTGGGGCAGAACGGGTGGCAAAGCCGAATGATAGCTGGCTGAAGGATACTGTGGGTAGCCGCTGATCGGCGTTGCATTGGGAAAGTTTCGGGGAGACGATCGCGGTGAACGGAGGCCCATGATGCACCGGATCGAGCTTGGAGACCTGAGTGAAGCGGAACTGATCGCATTACACGATGCGGTCGTTGATCGGCTTCACTTTCTGCATCAGCAGAAGACGACGCACGCGTTACTTGAACTATCGATCGGCGAGCGCGTGGTGTTCAAAGACAACAGTGGGCAAACGCAGGCCGGGATTGTCATCCGTCGGAACCGCAAAACGGTGACGGTGCATGGCGACAACGGTTGCCAATGGAATGTCTCGCCGCAATTGCTGCAGAAAGAAAAGCGCGCTGTCGAATTGCAGAGCGGCAAGCTGGTGCCGTTTTCGAGAAAAGGCTGATCAGTTCGCCGTCGTGACGAATGCCGATGTGGCTTTTAACTCCCGATTTCAATTGAAGCGCTAAGCTGAAATTTCAGCCCTCACTATTCGACCTAAGGGCTTCCCGCGGGGAAGGGAGGGCACCTTTCAAAGCCCGGATGGCCCGGTGAAATTGACCTGGAAGCGGTCGCGTCGACGTTCGAATTGCGGGCTATTCGGACCTGACATGGCGTGCTCGACCGTATTGCCTCAAGGTCGTGGCCCGGCCAGGATAATGCCGGCGCCGATCAGGCAGACCATTCCGCCGGTCAGATCCCAGCGGTCGGGGCGGTGGCCTTCGATCGCCCAAAGCCAAAAGATTGCGGCGACGATATAGACGCCCCCATAGGCCGCATACGTGCGCCCGGCGGCCTCACTGTCGACGAGGGTCAGCAGGTAAGCGAACACCGCGAGCGACAGCATGCCGGGCGCCAGCCACCACGGAGACTTGTCCAGCCGCAGCCAGGCCCAGAAGGCGAAGCAGCCGGCGATTTCAGCGAGGGCCGCGCCCACATATGCAAATAAGGTCAACATGCCTGTCACATTTTCACAATTCGGGAGGCGGCGCCAGACACTTAGGTTGGCTATTCAGATGGCAGTGGTGAGGGACAGCACCCAGTTCGGCAGGGCGTCAAGCAGGGCTGTTTGGACCGTACGGTCGAAGCCGGTGAGCGTCATAGCGCCGGCAAGAATGAGCAGCACGCCGAGCGCCATTTTGAGACCGCTGGCTGTGCTCATCATGCGCCCGCGCCAGCGAAGCAGCGCTGCGCGCGACAGCGCCGATAGCAACAGCAATGGCAAGCCGGTGCCGATGCCGAATGCCAGCATGGTCAAAGCGACCGTGCTGAGATTTTCGCCCCTGGCCGCCATGATCGAGGCGGCACCCAGCGTGGGGCCGACGCATGGCGTCCAGACAGCGCCGAGGAGCAGGCCCACACCGAACTGCCCCGAGATGCCCGAGGTGGACAGCCCTCTGAAGCGGTTTTGCGTCCAGTCGCTCGCGGGTCCCGCCGCGGTGGCAAAGCCAGTTTGCAGACGCGGCACAGCCAGCACCGCGCCGACAACGACCAGCAGCACGGCCGCGACGGCGCGGAAGACTGTCATGTCCAGGCCGATCGAGAATCCGATCGTGGCAACGAACAGACCGATCGCCGTGAAGGATAGCGCCACGCCGGCGGCCAAGGCCAGCGGCGCAAGCCGATGTTCCGCCACGGCACCGGTCAGCACGACGGGGACAAGCGGCAGAACACAGGGCGACAGGATAGAGAGGATACCGGCGAGCAGCGCGAGCAGCATCGACTTACAGCGCCTTGCGCATGATTGCCTCGATCACGGCCGGGTTGGTCTTGCCGGTCATCCGGTCGACCTCCTTGCCGCCCTTATAGACGATCAATGTGCTTTGCATCTGGACGTGCAGCAGTTTCAGCGCGTCCTTCTGCGTATCAAAATCAACCTTGAACTCTCTCATCTCCTTGAAATCAGGCGTGCCGAGAAGCTTGGCAACGACCGGCTTTTGGAGTCTGCATTCCCCGCACCAGGGCGCGGTGACGTGGACGAGGACCGGACCGCCGGCTGCAACTGCCTCCTTGAAGCCTGGCAGTGGGTCGTTGCCGGCAGCAAACATCGGTGTTGCGATCGCGAGGGTGATAGCGGCGAAGGAAAGAAGAATGTGGCGGCGGTTCATGCTGAAGTCTCCATGGTAAAGGATGCAGGGGCAAAGTGTGTAAACAGGTCGTCGGCAGCAGCAGCTGCGGCCTGTGGCGCGGTGATGGTGACGAATACGCCAGTGGCGTCGTGCGTCAGATCGAAGGTCAGGAAGGCACAGCAAGCTTGCTCCATCCGCACCAGGTCCCGGACCTCGGACAGCGCTTCGGGCGCATAGGTCAGGTTCAGGCGCAGGGCGGTTCGGCTTGCCTGGCGAAGATGGCGCGACGTCAGCGTGCGGATGAGCTCGGTCCGGGCCTTGAATTCGTTGGCGTCGAGCCTGCAGGCAATCGGTGCCTCTTGCTTGACGTCGGTGCTGCAAGAGCCGCAGCCACAGCCGTTTGCAGCCATCTGGTTTTCAAGGGTGGCCTGTGGCGCAGCCTTGCGGCGTGACAGCAGCAACAGGCCGGCTGCAGGCACAACAAGCAGAACCGCTACGGCGCCCCATTTGACAAGAGCGCTGCCGACCAGAACAGCGCTGGTGCTGGTGCTGGCGAGCACCAGCGGCACGACGCTGACCGCGCAGCACGCGGCACAGGCCGCAACCGCAGCACCTGTCAACTTAAATCCGGCATTCATCCTCGACCTCCCATTTTCAGGCTGGTCGAAGCCTACTCCTTCAAGTAACTTGAAGGGCAAGGAGATAATCTGCCATGAACGTTCACATCCGCGTGTTCACCATCGGCGCCCTTGCCAAGGCGACGGGGACCAGTACGCCGACGATCCGCTACTACGAGGAAATAGGACTTCTGCCGACTGCAAACCGGACGGCAAGCGGCCAGCGCAACTACGACGAATCCGACATCGGCCGGCTGACCTTCATCAAGCAGTGCCGTGACTTCGGCTTCAGCATCGAACAGGTTCGTGTGCTGGTGGATCTGTCGATCAGCACCGAGCGGGACTGTGTCGAGACGCGAGATATCGCCCAGGCGCATCTTGATGAGGTCCGCGCCAGGATGGTCGAACTGCGCGCGTTGGAGACCCGTCTGCAGGGTTTCGTCACGCGCTGCGATGACGCCTGTGCCGGCGGACCGGGCAGCGACTGCGTGATTGTCAAGGACATGGCAACGGCGCAGACCAAAAGCTGCTGCGGCTGACGTGATCCGCTCCTCTGAAATGCCCGAACTTGAGCTGCCCGCTTCATTTGGGGCAGGGGAGGGCCGTTAGAGCCCGGATACCTTGGTGAGATTGACCCGAAACCGGTCGCGCCGCCGCTGATAGCGCCGCGTCATCTCGGCGGAGGCATGGCCGAGCTGCTTCTGCACATAGCGTTCGTCCACCTCGGCCGAAGAGGCAAGATTCTGGCCCCGCCGGTCGGCTGCTCGGCACGTTCCGCGCCCTGGGTGAGCCGCGAGCGATGCGCCCAGAGCAGTGGCCGACACGCCTGCCGGCACTATTCGAGCTTGCGGAGGACCCGTCTCTGACGCTCGCAATCGAAATTGCGGTCGGCAATAGCAGCGGTGTGGGCGACGTGGTGCGGGCGGCCGCCTCGACGGCACTGGACGTCAGCCGTCGCCGGCCCGATGCCCGACCGCTGGCCATGTGGCTGGCGGATGCGGCCCGGCGGCTCGGCTGGCCGGCGCCAGTGCCGCTATTGTCAAGCATGTTGCGAGCACACGACTGGCGGGCGCTGCGGGAGGGCAGGGCGGAGGCCTGGGTCGAAGGCTTCCATTTTGCCTACGCCCGTGGTGCCGCTGCTGCCGTGGATCTTTACGCCGATCTTTGCCGCAGGACATCGCGCCTGTTCGATGTGGCGCCGCAGTTACGCAGCAAGGATGCCGATACGACGGTGGCGATTCTGATCAGCGAGAACGCACAGCCGGCGAAAACCGGGAAGACGACGAGTGACCGTTCGAGCCGACGGTTGTTCGATCGCCTGGTGGCGCTCGGCGGCGCGCGCGAGCTCACCGGCCGGTCCACCTCCCGGCTATACGGGTTATAGATGATGGGGCGGCGACCGCGACCGACAGAGGGGCTCGACACCGAACTTGTAGATTTGCCGGAGGCACTGCGATGGCGCGAGTGGATGGGGCGAGTCGAGGCGGCAATCTTCGCGTCGGCCGAGCCGGTGGCGCGCGAGATGCTCGCCCTCCTGGTCGGACGCGACTGCAGCATCGACCTGCTGATCGACGACATCCGCGAGGAACTGCGTGACCGCCCTTACGAACTGGTTTCGGTGGCCGGCGGCTGCCAGCACCGGACCCGAAGCCGGTTCGCCGATGCGATCCGCAGCGTCACCGGTTCCCAGCAGTAGGGGCGCTCGCTGTCGCCGGCCGATCTGCTGGTGCTGGCGATCGTCGCCTATCACCAACCTGTCACACGCGGCCAAATCTCGAAGATCACCGGCAAGGAGGTCAGCCGCGACACGATCGCCCATCTCCGATCGCTCGGCTTCGTGTCCTCCGGTCCCCGCAGCCCGCAGCCGGGCGCACCCTACACGCTGGTGACGACAAAGACCTTCCTGTCGCAGTTCGGGCTTGAGACCCTGCGCGATTTGCTGAACATCGAAGCGCTCGAGGATGCCGGACTGCTCAGCAAGGACATGCTGCTCGACGACGATATCCCGATAGCCTCGGACGAGCAGGATGAACCAGTCGACCAGGACGCCGACGACAGCTAAGAAGAACAAGGCTCGCGAAGCCGGCGATCTCGACGATGACAAGAATCGGGATCGAGGCGTGCTTCAGCCTGCCCAATGTCGTCATGTGAGGCGCGGGCTAGCTGAGCGTCCATCGGTGATGACACTTCACCGCAAGAAGTCACGAATTCCCTGGCCAGCCCTCGGATCTTTTTCGTAGCGACACACCACATGCATATGCGCATGGAAGATATGCTGGCCGCCGGTCGCCCCGACATTCCATCCGATCGTGAACCCATCCGGCCGGAACTGGTCGAGTCGGCGTTTCGCTTCCGCCAGCATCTCACCGAGGTCGGCCCATTCCTCCGGTGTGAACTGGAACGGCGTCTCGACGTGCCGGTAGGGAATGACCATCGCGGACGGGTTCGGCATGGTCGGCTTCAGCATGAGGTATTGGGACCGATTGCTTGCCGCCGGCTCCGAATCAGACAAACCATTCGCAAGACAACGACGACAATTTTCTGTGTTTCCCTCTGTCATTCCGACTGTCCAGCCTCGTGATATTTGTGCATACATATCGCCCATGACTGACGCCGCCAACACATCACTTCCCCGTCATCCCGCTGCTGCTTTCGGTGGAGGCGCCATTATTGGTGCCCTCGGCGGCCTCATAGGTCTTGGAGGCGCCGAGTTTCGCCTTCCGATCCTGATCGGGTTCTTTAATTTCGCAGCCCTGGAGGCGGTGATCCTCAACAAGGCCATGAGCCTCGTCGTCGTCGCGACCGCGCTTCCCTTCCGGGCGGGTACCGTTCCCTTCGGCGCCATAGCCGATAACTGGCCGATCGTTCTCAACCTCCTCGCGGGAAGCCTGATCGGCGCCTGGTTCGGCGCAGGCTGGGCAACAAGACTCCGATCGGAGACACTCTACAAGGTCATCGCCATTATGCTGGTGGCGATCGCCATCGTCCTGATGTTGGGCCACCATGCCACAGCGGGCCAACCGCTGCTGACGGGCGTAGCCCAGATGATTGCCGGAGTTATCGCTGGTTTCATCATCGGCATTGTCGCCGCACTCCTGGGTGTCGCAGGCGGCGAGCTGCTGATCCCGACGCTCGTCCTCCTGTTCGGCGCGGACATCAAGCTCGCCGGTAGCCTCTCGCTCGCGGTGAGCCTGCCCACGATGCTGGTCGGCTTCACCCGCTACAGTCGCGACCAGAGCTTTTCCGTCATCGGCCGCAACAAGGCTTTGCTGCTCATCATGGCTGCCGGATCGATCGTCGGCACGTTTATCGGCGGCCTGCTGCTTGGCATCGTCCCCAACGCGATATTGCTGCCCGCCCTGGCGGTCATCCTGCTGATCTCGGCAGTAAAAGTCTGGCGGCACTAGGCGCCTGGCAAACATCCGGCCGGTCCCAAAGGAGCTGGAAAAGATCAGGTCTCAGCGCGACCGAGAGTGTGACGCGATCGGTCGAGCAGGTGCGCTAACCGGCCAATCGCGATGAACGCGACCACGGCAATGGCACCAATCACGGCCGCAACCGAGAGCGACCACAGCACCCCGATGTTCTCCATCAGGAACGCCAGGACGAATGGCGCGGCCGACGAGATCACCAATCGGATCGCCAACACTTGTCCCTGTCGTTGGCCGTAACCCTCGCTACCGAACAGCGCCAGCGGCAGAGTGCCCTGGACGATGCTGCTCAGCCCGGAGCCGAGACCGAAGACGACCGCGAACGCCACTGCGCCTGGAACCGAGGGGGCGGTGACGATTAGGATGGCCAGCGCCGCCGGCAGCAACACGGCGGAGATCAACGCCAGCGTCAACTGCGACAGACCGCCGCCGAAGACCATATTGGTGAAGCGGCTCAGCACCTGCGACGGACCAAACAGCGTTCCGACCATCACTGCCATGGCTCCAAGCCCGAGCCCGGAGAGAACGGGAACCATGTGCACGAGCAGTGCCGCGTTGACGAAGCTTTCCAGGGCAAAGCCCATGACCATCAGGATGAATGCTGGTGTACGCACCGATGGCGGAAGGCTCGGTTCGACGTGCTTCACCGTTTCGCCTTTATCCCGTTTGCGGGTTTCGCTGACGCTGCGCGACAACCACGCATGGGTGGGAAGGCAAACCAGAAGATTGAGAGCCGCAAAGATCAGATAGACCGCCTGCCATGACATATGCGCGTGAAGTGCGCTCGTAATCGGCCAGAAGATCGTCGAAGCAAACCCTGCGATCAGCGTGAGATAGGTGATGCTGCGTTGCGCGACCTTCGGCTTGATCTGTACGAGCAGTGCGAAGGCGGCTCCATATTGCACCAGATTGGATGCCGTCTCGATGGCGATCAGCGCCGCGACGAAGGCGACCTTACCGGAAGAGAAGGCGCAAGCCACAAGGGCAGCGGCGGCGATCGCCGAGCCGCACGTCATCACACGGCCAGCGCCAAAACGGTCGATCCTCTTGCCCGTCGTCGGCGCGGCGAGACCACCGATCAGGAGAGCGGCGGACAATGCGCCAAAAATCCATTCCGACGACCAGTTCAAATCCCGCGCCATGGCAGGCGCGAGAATGCTGAAGCTATAATAGAGCGATCCGTAGCCGATGATCTGCGTCAGACCGAGCGCAAGGATTGCGGCGACAGGCGGCTTCTCGGCGAGGGTCGTGCTCATATGGATTTGAGACTCACGCGTTGTTCGAGCTTTTCGGCCTCCTCTTTCCGCTCGCTGTAGCGGTCAGTGAGGTAGTCGGATGCATCGCGCGTCAGCCAGGTGAACTTCACCAGTTCCTCGCAAACGTCGACGACGCGATCGTAATAGGAAGAGGGTTTCATGCGGCCGTCGGCGTCGAACTCCTGGAAAGCCTTCGCCACCGACGACTGGTTCGGGATGGTGATCATCCGCATCCAGCGGCCGAGAACCCGCAGCTGATTGATGGCATTGAACGACTGCGAGCCGCCAGAGACCTGCATCACCGCCAGCGTCTTGCCCTGGGTCGGCCGGACCGATCCCACCGAAAGCGGGATCCAGTCGATCTGCGCCTTCATGATGCCGGTCATCGCACCATGGCGCTCCGGACTGACCCAGACCTGGCCTTCCGACCAGGCCGACAAATCACGCAGTTCCTGCACCTTCGGATGTGTTACCGGCGCGGCGTCGGGAAGCGGCAGGCCTTCGGGATTGAAGATCCGCACTTCGCAGCCAAAATGTTCCAGCAACCGTCCGGCTTCCTGCGCCAGCAAGCGGCTGTAGGAGACCACGCGCAGCGAGCCATAGAGGATCAGAATGCGCGGCTTGTGCGTCGAGAACGGCGGCCGCAGTGCCTCCATGTCGAGTTGGTGCAGGTGCACTGGGGAGACGGCGGGCAGATCAGACAATGCGCTTGCCCTCGGCGTCCAATACCTTCTCACCATCTTCCTTGGTGAAGGCGCCCTGATGCGTTTCCGGCAGGATTTCCAGCACGACCTCGGACGGCCGGGCAAGGCGCGCGCCGAGCGGGGTGATGACGAACGGCCGATTGATCAGGATCGGGTCTTTCAGCATCGCATCGAGCAATTGCTCGTCCGTCAAATCGGGGTTGTCGAGGCCGAGCTCGGCATAGGGCGTGCCTTTCTCGCGGATCGCCTCGCGAACGCTTAAACCGGCATCGGCAATCATCTTCACCAGTTCTTCGCGCGACGGCGGGGTTTTCAGATATTCGATAACGTTGGGCTCAATGCCGGCGTTCTGAATCATCGCCAGCGTATTGCGCGAGGTACCGCATTCAGGGTTGTGATAGATCGTTACGTTCATGGGGCGGTTTCCGTCTTGGTGAGGGTTTCAGGGTTGCGGGCGTCTATCAGCAGCCAGCCCGCGAGCATCAGCGCCAGCAGGGCGCCGGAGATTTCAGCGACGACAAAGCCCGGCAGATCGATCGGCCGGATGCCAGAAAAGGTGTTGGTCAGCGACCGGGCAATGGCCACGGCCGGATTGGCGAACGACGTGGATGCGGTGAACCAGTAGGCGGCTGTGATATAGAGGCCGACCAGCCACGCCACGGCATCAGCGCGAAAGCGGATGCCCGAAAGGATGACGAAGACGAGGCCGAAGGTCGCCGTCACCTCGGCGAGCCACTGCGCCCCGCCGGTGCGCACGGTTTCCGAAGCCTGCAGCAGCGGCAGCGCGAACATGCCATGGGCAAGCACGGTACCGGCAATGCCGCCGACGATCTGCGCTGCGATGTAGGCCGGAAGGGAAGAGCCGGACAGTTCCCGCCTGAGCGCGAAGACCATCGATACGACCGGGTTAAAATGCGCCCCGGAAATCGGCCCGAGGATGGTAATCAGCACGACGAGCATTGCCCCGGTTGCCAGCGTGTTGCCGAGCAGCGCAAGTGCCGTATCGTCCGTCAGCTTGTCGGCCATGATGCCGGAACCAACGACGGTCGCAACAAGCAGCAGCGTGCCGAGCGCTTCGGCGACCAGCCGGCGCGATAGCGGAAATACCGCGCTCATGCCAGCAGGCTCCGCACCATCAGGACGGCCGATGCCGGGCAGAGGCTTGCGGCCTGCCGCGTCGTCAGGATTTCAGACGGCGCTTCATCGCGGGCAATCGGGCGAAAGCCGAGCGATTGGAAGAAGGGGGCTGCCGATTCCGTCAGCAGATAGGCAGCGCCCGCACCCCTCCGATGGGCCTGGTTGAGCAAGCCAAGGGTGATCGCATGGCCGAAACCGAAACCCTGCCGATCGGAGAGCACGACGATAGACCGCAGGAGTGCGGCCTCGCCGTAAAGTTCCAGCCCGCCGAAGCCGACCGTCTCGCCGTCACGCGAAAATCGGAAGAAGCTTCGGCCGGCGTCTGTCAGGTCATCGATCGGAAGCCCGGCGCCAGAAAGTGCGGCACGCAGGCTTTCGTCATCGCCTTCCAAGGGCTGTTGGTTCAAATCGACGCTCATCAGCTCGCCTTGGACTGCTTGATGCTGGCGCCTTCCATCGTGCCGATCTGGCGCAGGTGCGTTTCCAGGGCGAGCTTGTCGATCGAGGCGATCGGCAGGCTTATGAAGGACATGATGCGATTCTTCAGGAAGCGGGCGGCCTGCACGAAGGCGCGGCTCTTCTCGATCTCACTGCCTTCGACGGCAGCGGGGTCTTCGATGCCCCAATGAGCGGTCATCGGATGGCCGATCCAGACCGGGCAGGCCTCGCCGGCGGCGCTGTCGCAGACCGTGAAAATGAAATCCATTTCCGGAGCGCCGGCTTCTGCGAACTCATCCCAGCTTTTCGAGCGGAAGCCCGTCGATTGATAGCCGAGGGTCACAAGCTCTTTGAGGGCATGCGGATTGACCTCGCCCTTCGGCTGACTACCGGCTGAATAGGCCTTGAAGCGGCCTTTGCCTTCCGTATTCAGGATGGATTCGGCCAAGATCGAACGGGCAGAATTGCCCGTGCAGAGAAAGAGCACGTTGTAAACGCGGTCTGTGGTCATTGCAGTTTCTCCTCCATTGTAGGGGTGCAGCAGGCCGCAACCTCGGCGGCCGGGGCGCATATTTCCGGATGACCGGAACAGCAGTCTTCCATCAGGAAGCGGACAAGGCCGCCAAGCGCTTCATAATTCGCCGTGTAGATGATCGAGCGCGATTCCCGCTGCTGGGCAATCAGCCCCGACCGTTCCAGCTCCTTCAGGTGGAAGGAGACATTGGACGGCGAGACTTCGAGCTTCTCCGCGATCGCACCAGCCGCCATGCCTTCAGGGCCGGCGACGACAAGCATTCGAATGACGTGCAGTCGCGTCTCCTGGGACAATGCGCCGAATGCGATCAGGGCTTGACGTTGGTCCATATTTCAACAATCCTTGAATGATTGAAACGAGGATTAGCGCAAGTGAACGCCATCGACAACAGCAAAATGCAGAAGAACGATATCAGCCTCGGCGAGCTGATGAGCATTCTCTCAGGCGCCGAGGATTCTCCGTTGGTCTTTTACTATGACGGTCAGCCGGTGAAGCCCGGCTATCATGTCACCGAGGTCAAGGCCGGCCAGTTCTCGGCTCTCGACTGCGGCGCCAATCCGGAAGCCTGGAGCGAGATCTTCATTCAGGTTTGGGATATCGAAGAAGATGACTGCACCCATATGCCGGCCGGCAAGTTCGATGCGATCATCCGCAAGGTTACGCAGCATGTGAAACTCGATGATTCGGCCAAGCTGACGTTTGAGGTCAGCGACGGCGTGAAGCCGATGCAGCTCTATTGCGCGGCAGTGCCGACGCTCCGCGCCGGCGCCGTCCATGTCGACCTTTCGCCTCGGCCGGCAAGCTGCAAGCCGCGCGACCGGTGGCTCGCCGAACAAGCCCAAACATCCACCTGCTGTGGACCTTCGGTCGGAAAGAGCGCCTGCTGCGCCTAGCTTTCTGCCGATGGCCTTAATCACAACGAAGGGCGATCGGCTGGAGCCGCTTAACGGCTCCGGCCACATTCTCACTCTGCGGCCTGGAGACCACGTTGGTCGTCCTCAGTGACAGATATATCGGCGGCAGCCGCAGTCGGCAGCCGCCACCCCTTGACCAGCCCGTAGACCGCCGGAATGACGATCAGCGTCAATAACGTCGACGATACCATCCCGCCGATCATCGGCACCGCGATACGCTGCATGATCTCCGAGCCCGTACCGGTTCTCCAGAGGATCGGCACCAGCCCCGCCATGATGGCGACGACGGTCATCATCTTCGGCCGTACGCGCTCGACTGCCCCGACCATGATCGCCCTGTTGAGATCCAGCTTCGAGAAGACGCGACCTTCCTTCTCGCAGACTTCGCGCTGCTCCTTCATCGCGTGGTCGAGGTAGATCAGCATGATCACCCCTGTCTCCGCCGCGACGCCCGCAAGCGCGATGAATCCGACAGCAACCGCGACGGATGCATTGAAGCCCAGCCACCACATCAGCCAGATGCCGCCGACCAGTGCGAACGGCAGGGACAGCATAACGATCAGCGTCTCCGTCAGTGCCTTGAAGTTGAGGTAGAGCAGCAGGAAGATCAGCGCTAGTGTCAGAGGAACGACGATAGCGAGCCGCGCCTCGGCCCGTTCGAGATATTCGAACTGGCCGCTCCAGGCGACGGAATAGCCGGGGGGCATCTTCACGCTTTTGGCAACCGCCTGCTGGGCCTCGGCGACATAGCCGCCGAGGTCGCGGTTGGCGATGTCGACGTAGATGTAGACGGCGAGCTGGCCGTTCTCGGTGCGAATGGTCGTCGCCCCACGGGTCAGCTTGACGTCCGCTACCTCGCCGAGAGGCACCGTGCCTCCGCCCGGCAGGGAGATCTGCACGTCCCTGGCGATCGACTGCGGATCGCTTCGCGACGCCCGCGGATACCGGATCGCCACGCCGTAGCGTTCCCGGCCTTCGACCGTCGAGGTGACGACCTCGGAGCCGAGCGCCGTGCCGACGACGTCCTGAACGTCGTTGATGGTCAAGCCATAGCGGCCGAGCGCCGTCCGATCGGGAACGATGTCGAGATAATAGCCGCCGATTACCCGCTCCGCATAGGCGCTGGATGTTCCAGGCACCGTCTTCAGTACGGTCTCGATCTGGCGGGCGATCTTCTCCATCTCGCCGAGATCGGTGCCGTAGACCTTGACGCCGACAGGCGTCCTGATGCCGGTCGAGAGCATGTCGATGCGGGCGCGGATCGGCATGGTCCAGGCGCTGGAGACGCCGGGAAACTGCAGCGCCGCGTCCATTTCCTGTTTCAGGCTATCGGTCGTCACCCCCGGCCGCCATTCGGATTTCGGCTTCAGCGTGATGATCGTTTCGAACATCTCGGTCGGCGCCGGATCGGTGGCGGTGAGCGCACGGCCGGCCTTGCCGACGACGCTCTGCACTTCGGGGAAGGATTTGATGATGCGGTCCTGCGTCTGCATCAGTTCGGCCGCCTTGGTAATCGATATGCCGGGCAGGGTGGTCGGCATGTACATCAGCGTGCCCTCGTCGAGATTGGGCATGAATTCGCTGCCGATGTGCTGGACCGGCCAGATAGTGACCCCGAGGATGGCCAGTGCTGTCAGGATGGTCAGCGTTTTCAGTCTGAGAACGCCCGATATGACCGGACGGTAGATCCAGATCAGGAATCTATTCAGGGGGTTGTTATGTTCCGGGACGATATATCCCCTGACGAACAGGATCATCAGGGCCGGTACCAGCGTTACCGAGAGCAGAGCTGCTGCCGCCATGGAGAAGGTCTTGGTGAAGGCGAGCGGACCGAACAGGCGGCCTTCCTGTGATTCCAGCGTGAAGATCGGCAGGAACGACACGGTGATGATCAGCAGGCTGAGGAACAGCGCCTGGCCGACCTCGCTTGCGGCCTCCACGAGGATTTCCACCCGTGGCTTGTCGGGCGGCGCTCGCTCAAGATGCTTGTGTGCATTCTCGATCATCACGATCGCCGCGTCGATCATCGCGCCGATGGCGATGGCGATGCCGCCGAGGCTCATGATGTTCGCGCCAATGCCCAGCAGCTTCATGGCGATGAAGGCCATCAGGATGCCGACCGGCAGCATGATGATGGCCACGAGAGCGCTGCGGACATGCAGCAGGAAGGCAATCGTAACCAATGCGACGACGATGGATTCCTCGACAAGCGTGCCTTTCAGCGTTTCGATCGCGGCCTCGATCAGCGTCGAGCGGTCGTAGACAGGGACGATCTCGGTACCGGCCGGAAGGCTGCTCTTGATCGACTCGAGACTCTTCTTGGCATTGTCGATGACCGTCAGGGCGTTGGCACCGAACCGCTGCAGGACGATGCCGCTTGCGACCTCGCCTTCGCCATTCAGTTCGGTAATACCGCGGCGTTCGTCGGGTACAAGCTCCACTCTGGCGACGTCGCTCAGTTTGAGCGGCACGCCGTTCTGGCTTTTCAGGACGATGTTCTCGATGTCGGGGATGCCCTTTAGATAGCCGCGCCCACGCACCATGAACTCGAATTCGGAGAGCTCGACGGTGCGGCCACCGACATCCGTATTGCTGGCGCGCACCGCATTGGCAACGTCGTTGAGCGTGACGCCCTGCGCCTTCAGCCGGGCCGGATCAACCACGATGGAATACTGCTTGACGAAGCCGCCAACGCTTGCGACTTCAGACACGCCTTCGGACTTGGAAACGGCGAAGCGCACCACCCAATCCTGCAGGGATCGCAACTCGGCGAGCGACAAGTGCTTGGCGACAACGGCGTATTGATAAACCCAGCCGACACCTGTGGCATCCGGACCAAGCGTCGGCGTGATGCCCTGCGGCAGGCGGCTCTGCGCGGCGTTCAGATATTCGAGAACGCGGCTTCGCGCCCAATAGGGATCGGTGCCATCGTCGAAGATCACATAGACGAAGGAGACGCCGAAGAACGAGAAGCCACGCACGACCTTCGACTTCGGCACCGTCAGCATCGACGTCGTCAGCGGATAGGTGACCTGGTCCTCAACCACCTGCGGCGCTTGGCCCGGATATTCGGTGTAGACGATCACTTGGATGTCGGAGAGATCCGGGATGGCATCGAGCGGCAGGGATCGCAGCGCGTAGACGCCACCTGCGACGGCAAGCGCCGCACCGACGAAGATCAAGACAAGATTGTGGGCGGACCACGAGATGACGCGGGAGATCATGGCTTCGCCTCCTCTGATGTCATGGCGCTGAGCGCGGAGTTCAGGTTGCTTTCGGCGTCGAGCAGGAAGTTGGCGGCAACCACCACCTTGTCCCCAGCGGCGACGCCCTGGGTGATTTCCGTCTGATCCTCGCCGCGGACGCCAAGCTTGACATCCTTCGGCTCGAAATGACCGTCGCCCTTGTCGAGGAACACGACCTGGCGGTCGCCCGTATCAATGACGGCGCTGTTGGGGACGGCGACGACGGGTGTAGGAGCTCCGGCCTCAATTTCGACCTCGGCATACATGTTGGCCAGCAGCAGGCCATCGGGATTGGGAAGCTCGATGCGGACCTTGGTCGTGCGCGTCTGCATGTCGACCTGCGGATAGATCAGATCGACCACGCCTTCAAACGTCCGGCCGGGAAGGCTTCTGACCGTTACATGGACTTCGGCTTCATTGTGGACCGAGGCCAAATCGTATTCCGGCACGTCGGCGAGCACCCAGACGTTGGAGATATCGGCGATGCGGAACAGCACGTCGCCGGGCTTGGCCATCATCCCCGTTGTCGCCATGCGCTCAAGGATGATGCCGTCGCGGGGAGCGACATAGCTGATGCTCGGCGGCACCTGACGCGTGCTTGCGATATTGTCGATGACCTCCTGCGGAACCCCGAGGTTCCTCAGGCGCAGCGCCGAACCCGCGTCGCCGTTGCCACGCGCATCGCCCCGGCCGGCGGCATATTCAGACGCCGCGGCGGCGATCTCCCTCGAATAGAAGCGGAAGAGTTTTTCGCCCTTGCTGATGTGATCGCCCGTCGTGACGTTGGCGACATCGTCGACGAAAGAGTCCGTTCGCATCGAGATGAGGCTGACGAGACGTTCGTCGAGGGTGATGGTTCCCGGCACTTGGATTTTGCGGCTTATACTGGCCATCTCCGCGGTGGCCGTCTTGACGCCCGTGCGCTGCAGCTTGCCGAGCGAGACCTTCACAGTCGAGGCATCGCTTTGATCGCCCTCGAAGACAGGAATGTAGTCCATGCCCATCGAGTCCTTCTTCGGCATCTTGGAGGTATCCGGAAGGCCCATCGGGTTGCGGTAGAAGAGCAGTTTTCCTTTCGCTGGCGCGGTTCCGGAGGAACCGACGGTCGCGGCGGCTTCGGCGGGCTTGGGCGCGGTGTCGGCGAAGCTTAGATCTTCGCTCGCATGCACGGCGATGAACGGCCGACCATCGTCGGCGTTCTTCGGCATTGCGGAGAACTGCGGAAGGTTGTCCGGATGACGGTAGTAGATGATCGCCCCGCTCGGTGCGAGCATAGAGGCTGCGGGCGTGGCGAGAGCCGCTTCGACGACGTGAAGGCCGAACCGCGCGCCAAGATCGTTCGTGACAGCCCAATAGCCTCCCCCGCCGAGCAATACGGCGAAGGAGAGCGTGACTGCCACACGAGATGGCGTGTTCAAGGCGCTGCCTTCAGGACAAGTTCGCCCTGAACGGTGTCAGGTTCGCCCTGAACCTTGGCGGCGAGTTTGAAGCGCCAGCCGCCCGCCATGGCGAAGTCGGTCTTGAAGGCATAGACGCCCGGTTCCGTAGAGGTCGCGGCCTCCACGGGCGTCGTCATCATCTCCATGCCTTCCGGAGCCATGTCCATGCGGGTGGTGAAGATAACGGCGTCGGGAACGGGCTTACCCGTGCGCTTGTCGATCAGGCGGACGGAGACTAGCGATCCCTGACCCTGTTTCACATCGGTCGAGACGGGCTGGAATTCGTAATCCTGCGAGGCCGCAAGCGTCACAGTGGCGGAGCCGACGATCAGCACGCCGGAAAGGAGCATCGCTCCTGCGGAAAGAGAAGTCTTGTTCATGATTTTCGATCTCATCGGGACGGATGCCTTGGTCGCGTCCTCGGGTCAAAATTGATCGCCATCGGATCAGCACGGACGCAGTGAAGCGCGTGGCGCGAACCTAGGCTCGTTCAAAAATGGCTTGAGATCAGGCTCTCGGAGGTCGGGCCGGAGGCTCGATGAGTGCGGACGTCAACTGCGACGCCGGTAGGAGATCGTACCGATGCGACACCCAGGAGATCGCGAACGACCAGCCATGGAGGTCGGGAGCATGGGCGAAAATCGAGGTTGTGCAAACCAGGGCCAGCGGGCATCCCTTGGCGCAGTCGGGTTTGACGGGCTGCTGTTCCGGGCAGCACGGCATGTCTTCCGCCATCTGCATTCCGGGCATGGCGCTGGCCATAGCCTCCATCATCGCGGCACTGGAAGACGCCATGGCGCTGCTTGCCAACCCGATGCTAGTCGGGCCGACAATGACCGCGAGCAGGGCGACGATCAAAAACAGACGATGGACGATCCTCAGGACGGTCATGGCCCAGTTCTGGCATGCTGTCGCGGGGATTGGAAGTGGGTTCACGGAGATGTGCGCGCACCCAGGATGAAGACGCGCTGGACCAGCCCGCGGTAGCGAGCCTCATTTCACGATCTGCGGATGGGCCGGCGACTGGTTACCCGGAGGTAGGCTTGCAACAACGCTGCGAGGTCAGCGGTCCTCTTTCGGCGAATTCGGCGCGCGTGCTGCTGATGCCGCCTGTCGAGGCGATCCGCAAGCAGCCCAATCAATGGAGCGAGACCTCCCACCAGCAAAATGGACCGTCGCAGTGTGAGACAGCAATGTCATCATCATCCGTGAGCCAGTCGTTGGGCTGCGCTGCTAGCCGTCCCATGCACCGAATGCGCGCTGATGCAGATAGATTGACGAGTGGGGTTGCTGGATCCAGTGAACAAATGCCGGGACTGTGCAGCAGGCGTCGAACAAGGGAACTACGGTCCAGCGATCCGGTCATCGCCTCGAGCTTGCAGATGTCGAAAATGCACTGATCCAACAGCCGTGCCGACGGGCTGACAGGTACTTTCGATGACAGACGCAAATCGAACCCACAGCGCGCGCAATAGTGTTGTGGAACGAGCGCTGCCTGATTGAAGGCTGCGATCCGGTTACGGCAGAATGGACATCGATCGCGCAATCCGCATCGATGCTTCGAGCATGAGATCTTGATCGCCAATCGCCAGTGCTTGCGAAAATTCGGCTGGCCGTCCTCCGCTAGGCATTGCGGGCAGAATTGAAGCCAGGTCGGGCCGCGGCGGCTTCCGTCATCGCGCAGAGGAAGGAGCAGGCGTTTCAGTGGCGATCCCTTCAGGGACATCGCGGAAAGTCGTGGCAGGGGAACGCCGGTGTGCGCCCTGAGGATATTGACCGCGTCAGTCTGGAAATTCATGTCGAGGGATGGAGACCACATCCCCCCGCTAAAGCCAAGCACGCGGCCGAAGGACCGGGGGGCAATGCCGTTCGCGAATGCGAGCCGATGCACCCAGCTGGAGAGCAACTCGTCGCGTTGCGGTCGGACGAAACCGGGCCACCGGTCCGATACCACCTCGTCGTATCGCTCGCGGATGGCGATCGTCGGACCGCCCTCGAGGGTCATCACAGTAGATCCTCGCGCAGGGCAGCGCCATGCCGCCGCGAGATCGGCACATAGCGGAGTTCGTCGAGGCCTGCCTTGGTGACTCTTTCTGCCGCCGAGCGTATCGAGGCGATTACCGCCTTCGTGACGATGGCGACGGTTTCGCCGATCAATCCCTCCGATAGGTCGAATATGCGTCGCGCCGAACGTTCGCCGGACAGATCCGAAACATTGGCGAGAGGCAAGGCCGCTTCCAGGCTGTCGAGGAGCATCAGATACTCCTCGTTATATTGCCACCGCGGAACGGCAAAAAGGTCAAACCGGCTTGCCATTTCGCTGGTGGTGTTGATGAAGTCGTATACGGCCACCTCGCCAATCAACACCGGGGATATGTCGACTGGCGCCCGATCCGCCGCAGAAAGGCAAAGGCAGCCTCGACATCGCGCGTGCGTCCGCGCAGCGCATTGTGGAACTCGTAGAAGATCAGCATCCTCGGTTTGAGGGTTGCCAGCAAATGATCGAGTTGCTCAGCTTTGCGGCCGACGTCATGAAGATCGCCGCCGGGCGCTCGCAGCGCATGGAGAATGCTGCCGTAGAAGTGTCCGAGCCCAGCTCCCTCGCGGGTCTGGATCATCCATATTCTCTGCTCGGGCGAGTGGCGCAGATGTTCGACGGAGAACCGCTCGGCAATCATGGTCTTGCCATTGGCGTACGGACCAACCAGCATCAGACCCTGCGTGCGCAACGACGGCGGTCGCGAGAGCAGGTCTGCCAGCCGTCCATGGCCGCGTTGCGCCACCTGATGTCCGACCCAGCGCGACGCTCGGACATAGGCAATGCGTTCTTCCGGATCACGATCAAGATAGGAGCGAACATTCTCAAGCAGATGGTCCGTCATGTCCGGTCACCAATCTTCGACCGGCAGAGTGCGCTTATGACGGACAGGATGCTCGGCTGTCGCCGGCTTTGGTGGCCGCATCGCTGAATACGGCTTCACCGTCGCGGCGGCATGCGCGGCGCGAACGGCATCGCGCAACTGGCTCTTCGAAGGTTTGGCTGCAGCGGCAATGGTGGCAATTTCCCGGCGGAAGGCCACCTGTTCGACGCTCGAACGCTGGTTTGCCCTGCGTCGACGGGCGCGCTCCGCTTCAAACTCCCACAGCGTCAGCGACTTCAGTCGACCATCGCGCCGCTCAACGGGCCGATACTGCCGGGTTTGCGGATCTCGGACGTAGACGTGGCTAATGTCTCGCGGATCGTATCGAACCTCCAGCTTTCCGAGCCGGTCGCGCTGCGGAACGAGTGCGCCAAGCCACGGTGAATAGTAGTGCAAAGCGAACATGCTGATGCCCTGCTGCGATAATTGTCTCTCCGTTCCCGGCAGAAACGACAACAACACGTGCTGCGGGTCGTCCCCGAAGCGAGGCAAGTTTGCGCTGTTCGACTGCCATTCCGTGAACGGCACTTTCAGCGTCTTGGAGTTTTCCTGCAGATGGTGATCGATTGCCGCCAGAGCGATGCAACGCTCCAGTTCCACGAAACTCAGTCGGGCACGCCGCTCGGCAGGATATCCGTCTCGGTCGTCCACCGATCGGCCCGACGATCCCGGATGGATGGCGAGCCCCGCGTTGAGCTTGCCCAGGAGCCGTTCGACCACGCCACCTTGGTGTACCCGACCGCGATCACGGTAGCGGATCCGGATGCCATAGTCGTCGCAGCCGCGTTGAAACGCATGCCCTTTGAATTCTTTTGCCGAGTCCGTCACGATCAGCCGCGGCCGACCGAACATCGGCCATGCGTGATCAAGGTCCCGGGCGGCAAGCCAGGTCTCTTTCGGACACATGGCCTGGGCAAGGCAAAGCGCGACAGACAGTACCGACGGTTTTTCCAGTGTTAGGCAGAAGCCGAGGATCGATCGTGTCGCGACGTCCGTGACGATCGTCAGATAGGGACGGCCGACAAACACACCGCTTCCGTCAACGACCTCCACGAAATTGATGTCGGCCGGCGTATGGTCGATCTGACAGGCGTCCAGCGGGTGCGCTGCGTGAATGTAACCCGGCCGAGGTTTCAGGCGAAGCAGGTGCTTTGGATTAGCCGATCGCTTCCTGGCTATTTCTTCGGGCCCGAATAGTGCCGGAATACGCCGAGCGACGGAAACGTAGGACGGCAAGGCAAGGCCGGCCTCTTCACAGCGGGCACGGATTTCGGCAACGACGGGCGCGAGCGGCGGCGCCTCCAGTTTCAGCCATTGCTCGCGTAACGTCGTACTGATGATCGCCTCCACTTCGGCCGGAAGCCGTTTGAGCCGGGTCTCGGCAGCGCGAGGCAGCAAGGCCGTCACGGTCCGGGCAGTACGGTAGCGAGCGAACAGATTGTAGATTTGGCGGGTGGTCAGGCGTAATGCGGTCGCGGCTCGGGCGATGGCTTCCTGCTTCAAACCACCATCATCGAGGACCTTGTCCAGTTCACGAGCCGCGCGGCGCGCCGCCGACCATTGCTCGTCCGCGACCTCGGCGGCCACCTTGGCAGTTCGATCGCGCAATCGCTTTGGCAAACGGCGGCTCTCGCTGAAATCGTTAGCGGAAAATCGCGTTGTATTTACCGGCTAAACCTAACGGAGGTATGACATTTCCCTGATTGAAATCGCAACGTAAAAGCCACAGCCGACAAAGGCGGTATTGGTTGCCCGGCAACTCCAAGCCCGAGGCGATCACCCAGATAGTGGTAGAATGAGATGCCGAGCTTTTGGCAGGTCTTCAACAGCCCGAGCATGACGTCGCGGGCGGTGCGACCATCAAGACTCATCGTGCCGCCGGAGATCTTGCGCCTGGTGACGAAGGAACGAACATCGTTTTCTGACGCGCTGGTGTGCAGCGGAATATGGGGGTGATCCGATTCTTGTCACGCTTGGTGCCGCGCGGCGATTTGCCGGAAGCGCGATCGCCCGCACCCGGTTCCGTTGCTTTTTCCATGCCCGAGGGACGAAACGGAGGGCGCGGAGGCAAATTCTTCAGGCGTGCAATCTCGTCGTGCAGCTGCTGGTTCTCAGTCTTCAGGCAAGCATTGTCGAGCCGAAGCTGTGCATTGTCTGCTCGCAGAAGCTTGTTCTCAGACCGCAAGGTTGCGACCTTGGCCTTGATAGCGTGCAACTCCTCGGCCAGGCCGCCGACGAGCCAGCGCATCGCGATGAGCGAGAGCGTCTCAACATGTTCGACCGAGGGCAGCGGCTTCTTCGTCATGATCGAAAAGAATTATGATTTGGCCTCCTTACGGAATCGCGACCATTTTTTTTTGGTTTCACGATCCGGATTTATGCACAGCTAAATGAATGTTCGACCGCGCTATGCCCGGACCGGAGATCTGTGACCCGTTGCCACCCATTCTGCCCCACGTACCTGCGCATGAGCAGTCAGGCTAAGCCCATTCGTTGTCCTGCAAGTGAATGCTGCCGGTCTTCTGCAGCATGGCTGTAAATTGCCCTTCTGCAACAGGGCGACTGAAGAGATATCCCTGGATCTCGTCGCAACCGCTCTCAATGAGAAAGTCCGCTTGTTCCTCTGTCTCCACTCCTTCGGCAATCACTTTTAGGCCCAGCTTCTGGGCAAGTGAGATGATCGCAGAAGTGATCGCCATGTCATCGGCGTCGCGCGGGATGTCGGTAATGAACGAACGGTCGATCTTAAGGCGCGACAGGGGAAATCTCTTAAGCGCGCTGAGACTTGAATAGCCCGTGCCAAAGTCATCGACAGCAAGGCTTACTCCAAGCGCCTTGAGGTCGTGCATTCTGGCGACCGAGCCGGCCAGGTCCTTCATGATCAGACTTTCGGTAACTTCAAGTTCGAGCCATGCCGGATCCAGGCCGCTTTCGGCCAGCGCCGATGCCACCGTCTCGATCAAGCGCTTCTCCTGGAACTGTCTCGGCGAGACGTTGACGCTGAGCCTGATTGGATCAAGGCCCATGTCCTGCCAGGCCTTGGCGCGGCGACACGCGGTGCGGATTACCCAGTCGCCGATCGGAACAATCAACCCGGTTTCCTCGGCGATAGAAATGAAATCTCCGGGATGTAGAAGGCCCTCGCTTGGATGGTTCCAGCGGATCAGCGCCTCCGCGCCAACGATTCTGCCCATTCGAATGTCCACCTGCGGCTGGAAATGCAACGCAAACTCGTCGCGAAGCAGCGCCTGACGGAGCTCGTCGGTGCGGGAAAGCTTTCTTCGCACGCTTGCTGCCATTTCCGACGTGAATATGGCAATGCCGTCGCGACCCAGCTCCTTTGCCCGATACATGGCCATGTCGGCAGAGGCGAGCAGTTCTCCGGCCGTCCCGCCATTGGCCGGATAGCAGGCGACGCCAATGCTGCATGTCACCCTGATTTCTATGCCGCTGAGGACTATGGGACGCGCGACGGCATCCCTGATCGCTGACAGCTGAGCTGGATAGCGTTCGCAGTCCGCCTCATCGAGGATGATGACGAACTCGTCTCCACCAATCCTGGCCAGCGAACCTTGATCACGCGTCAACTCGGAGATCCTGTCGGCCACGACCTTCAGCAACTGGTCCCCTATTGCGTGACCAAGGCTGTCATTGACCAGTTTGAAGTTATCGAGATCGAGGAATGCCAGCGCCATCGCGTCACCTCGGGCATCGGCCTTCTGCATCGCGGAGGTAAGCTTGCGGTCCAGCAACGTCCGGTTCGCCATACCGGTGAGGGGATCGTGGTCGGCCAGGAATCCGATGCGTGCCTCGGCGCGATGGCGGGCGATGGCAATGCCGGACATGTGCACAGCGATGGACAGGAATTCGGAGAAGTCCGATTGGCTCGTCGCCGCCGCGGGCAAATGCAGAGCAAGGACGCCCTCGATCTGGCCGTCGATACCGGCAATTGCCGAACAGCAGCACGTGTGTTGAAATTCGGAAATGCCAGCGTCTTCGAAGACGACGTCGAGCGCAGCTGCTGTGATATCGAGATCGGCCTGCATGGTGCGCACAGTGGCAGCGTCAGCGAGCCTGCGATAGTCTTCGTTCAGGGTCGGCGCGGCTACGAGACGCAGTTCGCCGCGATCCGGAGTGGCCACCAGGAACGCGGCGTGCACACCTTCGGCAAGTCCTGCAATCATCCGAGCGAGCCTCTCGAGGAAATCGGAAAGAGGCGTACCACGCGCTATCAGTTCGAGGAGAGAAGATTGGGCCTGCGTCAGACGTTCGGCGGATTTCTGGGCAGTGATGTCGCGGGAGGCGCCGACAATGCCAATTATCGTCCCGGACGCGTCCCTTAACGGAACACGCGAGATCATCAGCCACCGTTCTCCTTCGCCACGAAACGCCAGCTCCCCGCTACCGAAATCGGGCAATCCTGTCTCGGCAACGCGACGTTCTACCTCAGTGGCCATTTGTGCTGCGTTGTAAGGCAGGAAGTCGAAATCCGTCCGCCCGATCAAATCCTTCAGGTCGGATAGTCCGTTGTTGACGACGATGGCGTGATTTGCAAACAGGAAACGCCCTTCCAAGTCCTTTGCATAAATATAGTCAGGGATCTGGTTGATCATCGAGACGAGCCAATTGTAACGCGCGGCGTCGTCCGTCTTCTGGGCAAGTTTTTCCGCAATCATTTGCATGCTTGCCGCGTTCGCCGGCAGCAGAGCAGCGGAAGGAGAGGCAGAAACGTCTCGGTCCATACTGCAATATTCGGTCAAGGGATGTCCTCGGGACTGCGGATAGGACCATCCTCTTTCGCTTCCGTTAAACTCCGGTGAACGTCGCAGCACGGCGAACGATAAATTGTATCGAAGGTGGCTTGTCTAATATCCTGGTGTGCGGTGTCGGTCGCGCCGTAGGTCAGGTCATCTTTGATCCATCTGGGGACGCCTCGAACTAGCGAACCTTCCTCTTAAGAACGATATCAAATCGGTAGCAGGGGCGAGTATCGATGGGACATGGTACGAAACAGTACCGTGGGTTGTTGCGAGTATTTATTTCCCCTATTTTGACCTTGGCGGCCTATGACCGAAAGCATGCCAAGGAGGGCAAACTCATGAACTTGCGCACAAAGGGCCAGAAGCCAATTGGGCGTGATGAGTTGCGGATGCTCCACGAAACGCTGCGCGCCTGGTGTGAGAGACGGAACTGCGAACTGAAGAGCCCTGAGGCACTGGAAGCCGCCCACGAACTGGTCATCTGATTTGACGACGCAATCGCCGAGACACGCCAACTGCGTCAGTTGATCCAATCTCTCTAGTGTCGACATTTCCTCACCAGTGTCGCGCCACCGCCAAAGTTTGCGGTAGAATGCATCGTGTCGATGTGATTCTTGAGGAGGACCCGCCTGCTTAGCATTTGATCAACAACTCAATGATGGTCCGACCCTGAGGCCCTGGAGGTCGGCTTTGCGAACAATGCCCACGCAGCCTCGCAAATGTGAATGCGGCCATCTCGGCATTCACTTTTCCAAGCGATTTAGGGCATTCGAAAGGAGGAAGGAATGCAGATCAATGACGTCTCTTGGACACGGCCCGTCACCGTTCGACTGCAATGCGGTCTGGAGCGGAGCTTTGTTGGCGTGCACGACGCACTGGATTTCCTGGAAAACGAATGGCCTCTGCGACACGGCGAGCGATATGACCGCGCGGTTAAGACCTGTCGCGGAGCAATGAATGACGCTATCCCTTTGATCATTTCGCGGGAGGCATTTGTCGCCGCATGTCTGGAGGCCGACATGGCGGCGGTCATCGCGCCTGGTAAGGCGATCACGCAACCGCATTTGCGGCCAGTTCGTCCAGTCCACCACTGGTGACGTTCTGCCGTGCACTTCTATCCCAACCGCGCTCCGTTCGCGGTGAGATAGATTGCGTAAAGCGACGTCGTCGCGGTGATGAACAGCCTGTTTAATTTAGGACCGCCGAAGGTGACGTTGGAAACGTTTTCCGGAATGTGGATCTTGCCGATCAGGGTTCCATCCGGATCGTAGGTGTGCACCCCGTCGCTGGCGCTCGTCCAGATCCGACCCTTGCGATCGACACGGAACCCATCGAACATACCCGACGTGCATTCGGCAAACACGCCGCCATCCGTCAGCCTGCCATCGTCGCTACAGGCGAATTTGCGGATGTGGCGCGGCCCGCCGGGCCGATGGGAGGCGCCGGTATCGGCGATATAGAGCAACGTTTCATCCGGCGAGAAGGCGAGACCGTTCGGCTTGAGGAAATCCGTGGCGACCTGCCGCGTCTCTCCGGTTTCGGGATCATGCCGGTAGACATGGCAGCCGCCGATTTCCGGCTCTGCGTAGTCGCCTTCATAATCGTGCAGGATGCCGTAGCTTGGGTCCGTGAACCAGACGCTTCCATCCGATTTGACGACGACATCGTTCGGAGAGTTCAATCTCTTGCCCTCGAACCTGTCTGTCAGGACGGAGATGCTGCCGTCGAAATTCGTCCGGGTCACGCGCCGCGTCAGGTGCTCGCAGGTCACAAGGCGACCTTGATTGTCGATGGTGTTGCCGTTGGAATTGTTGGATGGCGAGCGGAAGACGGAGACCTGTGCGCTGGTCTCGTCGAACCGCATCATGCGATTGTTGGGAATATCCGAGAACAGCAGATAGCGTCCGGCCGCAAACCATGCCGGCCCTTCCAGCCATCGGCCGCCAGTCCACAGCCGTTCCACCCGAGCATGGCCGACGAAGCAGTCTTCAAAGCGTCGGTCAAGAACCTCAAATCCGGTGCCTTCCACTTCTCCAAACATGATATTTCTCCACTCGTTCGACAAAACAAGACTTGAAATCTGTCGACATTTGTTATCGATATCATTCCGAGTTTAATCAAGCTGGGATGTCTCTTTTTCCGATCTTTCCTGCCTTAACTTTGCCGGAAGGCCGCCGATGAGGCGGTTCGCTCGGAGTTGAATTTGTGTAGGACGGCGATGAGAGATCGCCAATAATCGGTTGTGGGATGATAGCGATAACTTTATGTTGTCGCGACCTTCGGCTGAGAGCGGAGACCAAGTGAAAAAAGCCGTCACCCCCAAAGGCAGCCATCTCCGGCCGGCGGACGCGCAAAAGCTGACCATGACGGAAGTTGCCAAATATGTCGGCGTTTCCGCCATGACCGTGTCGCGCGCCTTCCGCCAGGACGCCAGCGTTTCGGAAGAGACGCGCAAACGCATCATGGATGCCGTGGATGCTCTCGGCTACGTGCTCGATCAGTCCGCCGGCAGCCTGTCTTCGCGGCGCACCGGCTTCATTGCCGCGCTGGTGCCGTCGATCAACAACTCCAATTTCTCCGACACGGCGCGCGGAATAACCGATGCGCTGGACAATACCGGCCTGCAGCTGCTGCTTGGCTATACTGACTACTCGGCCGAAAAGGAGGAGCACCTGATCGAATCGATGTTGCGCCGCCGCCCCGAGGGCATTATCCTCACCGGCGGATCGCACACGGCCCGGGCCCGCCGGATGCTGGAAAATGCGGGTATTCCCGTGGTCGAAACCTGGGAGATCCCGGAAAAGCCAATCAACCATGTCGTCGGCTTTTCGAACGGCGAAGCCATGTCGCTTCTGGTCAGGGAGCTGGCCGGCAAGGGTTACAAGAAGTTCGGCTACATCGGCGGAACGACGGCGCGCGATACCCGCGGCAGCCAGCGCCGCAGCGGCTTTTTGCAGACGGTCGAGGAGCTGGGGCTTGGGCCTGGGCGCGTAATCTCCTTTGGCGTGCCGCCGATTACCATGGAGCAGGGGGCCCAGGCGATCGTCAGCATGCTGGAGCGCTGGCCGGACACCGAGGTCGTGCTCTGCGTGTCCGATCTGTCCGCCTTCGGGGCGCTGATGGAGTGCAAGCGCCGCGGCATGCGGGTGCCGGAAGACATCGCGATTGCCGGCTTCGGGGACTATGAAATCTCGTCGATCTGCCACCCGCGCATCACGACGATCAATGCCGATTGCTACGGCATCGGCCGGCAGGCGGCCGCGCGGCTGCTCGACGCGCTGCAGAATGGCGGCGGGGCCGGCGACGAGATCACGCTGACCAGCTACCGGGTGGTTTTGCGCGAGAGCACCTGATACGGCACCCCGCGCCGTCAAAAGGCGATCTGCACCTTCATCGATTTTTTGCGATCCCCAGCAGCCTCGAAGGCGGCCACGGCGTCGTCAATCCCGAAAACGCCTGTGAGCAAAGGCTTGAGGTCGACCCGCTTGCGGTTGATGAGATCGACAGCCAGCCCGAACTCCTCGTGAAAGCGGAAGGTGCCGCGAATCTCGATTTCCTTGGCAACGATCACGTTCTGCGGCAATGAGATATCGCCGCCGAGGCCCAGTTGCACGAGGACGGAGCGCGGCGCCAGAACATCCAACCCGGCACGCACCGCCCGTTCGTTTCCCGAGGCCTCGAACATCACATCGAAATAACCCTTGTTGGCCGAGAACGCAGCCAGCTCCTGCGGATTGGCGGCAACATTGATCGTCCGGTCGGCGCCGATGGTACGTGCAATATCGAGCACGCCATCGATGACATCCGTCGCGATGATCTCGCGCGCGCCGTGGGCACGAGCCGCAACAATCGCCAGCGCACCGATCGGGCCGCAGCCCGTCACCAGCACGCGTTTGCCGAGCAGCGAGCCTGCCCGATTGACCGCATGCAAGGTCACGGCAAAAGGCTCCGCGAAGGCGGCCTCGTGAATCGAGATATCCTCGCCGATTTTGTGGCACTGCCAGCTTTCAGCCACCAGGCTCTGGCGGAATGCGCCCTGGATGTGCGGCATCGGCATGGCGCTGCCGTAAAAGCGCATGTTGAGGCACTGGTTCTGCTGCCCCTTCAGACAATAATGGCAATGATTGCACGGCCGGCTCGGCGACACCGCCACACGATCCCCGACCGATAGTCCCGTCACGCCGGCGCCAAGCTCCCGGACCGTTCCGGCGATTTCATGGCCAAGGATCATCGGCTCGCGCAGGCGGATCGCGCCGAAGCCACCGTGATTGTAATAATGCAGATCCGAACCGCAGATACCGCCCGCCTCGATGGCGATCTCGACCTGACCGGGGCCAATGGCTTCGCGAGCACGCTCCTCGATGCGCAGGTCCTTTGCGGCGTGAATGACAATCGCTTTCATCGGCTTTTCCTCATACGACCGGCGTCGGTAGCGGCATCCCTGCGAAATGCGCGGCGAGATTGTCTCGGACCAGCTGGCCCATGGCCTTGCGCGTCTCGATCGTGCCGGAGCCATGATGAGGATGCAGCACTACGTTGTCGAGCGCGAGGAACCGCTGATCGATCACCGGTTCGTTCAAAAATACGTCGAGGCCTGCTGATTGGATCGTTCGGCTTTGCAGTGACGATATCAGCGCCTCTTCATCGACAGTCGATCCGCGCGAGACGTTGATGAAAATGCCCTTCGGTCCGAGCGCTGCCAGAACCTCTTCACCGATGATGCCTTTTGTGGCTGCACCACCGGGAACGATGACAATCAGCGCGTCGCTCCAATGGGCAAGTGCAACAAGATCCGGCTCGAACCTGTAGATCACCTGCAGCTGCGGGCCTCTGGAGAAATAGGCAATCTCGCAGCCGAAGGCCTCGGCACGCCGGGCAATTGCCTGGCCGATGCGACCCATGCCGGCAATGCCGATCTTCTTGCCAGTGACGCGGGTAACCAGCGGCATCGCCACCTTGCCCCATTGTCCAGCCCGCACGAAGGCATCGGCCTGCGGAATGTGTCTGGCGGTGGCCAACAGCAATCCGAGCGCGATATCGGCCACATCCTCGGTCAGCACGTCGGGCGTGTTGGTCACCCTGACGCCGCGCCCGCGGGCATGTGCCAGATCGATCGCATCCGTACCGACGCCGTAGCAGGAGACGATCTCAAGGTTTGGCAATTGCCCCATCAGCTCGCACGAAGCGCCAAGCTCTCCGCGCGTGGCGATGGCGCGGATCTTGCTCCCGACCTTACTCAACAGTTGCTGTATGTCGTCCGCTTCAAAAAGGCGGTGGACGTTATAGTTCGCCTCCAGATCCGCCATGTCCCATTCCGGATAGGCTCCGGTCATCAGGATATCCACCTTGGGCATTGTTCCTCCACCACCGCATTTTGTTGGTTGATTATGTTATCGATAACATATATCTCGACGATGGGATGTCAAGCACGGCCGGGTGTGGCACAGTGCGACCGAGGAACGCCGCGGACCGGAGGAAATATCTGCATGACGAGTTTGTTTGACCTTTCGGGGCGTCGGGCGCTGATCACGGGATCCAGCCAGGGGATAGGCTACGCACTGGCCGAAGGTCTGGCCGCGCACGGCGCCGAGGTGGTCATCAACGGCCGGACCGCACAGACGGTCGAGCGCGCCGTTGACGCCTTGAAGGCGAAAGGTTTTTCGGCCCATGCGGCGATTTTCGATGTGACGAAGAAGGCGACCGTCGACGAGGGCGTTGCAGCTGTTGAAGGCGGGATCGGTGCGATCGATATCCTAATCAACAATGCCGGTATGCAGTTCCGCTCGCCGCTGGAGGATTTCCCGGCCGACAAGTGGGAGCTTCTGCTGACCACCAATATCTCCAGCGTATTTTATGTCGGTCAGGCCGTGGCCCGCGCCATGATCGCGCGCAAGGAAGGCAAGATCATCAACATCGCTTCTGTCCAGAGCGAAATGGCGCGTCCGGGCATCGCTCCTTATACTGCCACCAAGGGTGCGGTACGCAACCTTACGCGCGGCATGTGCGCCGACTGGGCGAAATACGGCCTGCAGATCAATTCGATCGCGCCCGGCTATTTCAAGACGCCGCTCAATCAGGCGCTGGTCGACAATCCTGAATTTTCCTCCTGGCTTGAAAAGCGCACGCCGGCCGGCCGCTGGGGCGATGTCGAGGAACTGGTCGGCGCCGCGGTGTTTCTCGCCAGCCGCGGTTCTTCGTTCGTCAACGGCCATACGCTCTATGTCGATGGCGGCATCACGACCTGCCTTTGAAAACCGGGAGCCTGTCATGCCCACCGAACCATTTGCAGGGCCGCTTGCCATCGTTGTCATGGGCGTCAGCGGGTGCGGTAAATCATCCGTCGGTGAACGTCTGGCCGCCTTGCGCGGCGTCCGGTTCGTCGAGGGCGACCAGCTTCACCCGGCCGCCAATGTCGCGAAGATGGCGCAAGGAATTCCGCTGACCGACGCGGACCGCATGCCCTGGCTCGAGCGCATCGCCTCTGAATTCAAGGTGGCGCTCGACGCCGACGAAGGCGCTGTGCTGTCCTGCTCTTCACTGAAGAAATCCTACCGTGACGTTCTGCGGAATGCGGCAGATGGACGACTTGTCTTCGTGTTTCTCGAAGGGACACGGGATGTGCTGGTGAAGCGGATGAGCGCACGGAAGGGCCATTTCATGCCGGTCTCGCTGCTCGACGATCAGTTGAAGGTGCTGGAGGTGCCAACGGGCGAGCCCGATGTCGTCACCGTGAATATCGACGATCCGCTGGAGCGGATCGTTCTCCTTGCCTGCAAGGGTCTGGAAGAACTGGAAAAACAGGGAGCGGGACATGGACAGTGACATTCGGCAGCCTCATTCCGGGCAGGATCAATCAAGGGCGAGCGTTGCCGTCATTGGCGTGGGCATCATGGGCACCGCGATCGTTGTCCGGCTGATCGAAACCGGGCATCAGGTTCATGTTTTCGATCTGGATGCGGAAAAGGTCGCAGCTGTCACTGCGAAGGGCGCACGCGCCGCCGCCTCGGTCGAGGACGCCGTCGCTCGATCGGAATTCTGCATCCTCAGCCTCAACCACGCCAATATCGTCCGAGCCGCGGTCTTCGGCGGCAACGGCGTGGCGGCGGCCGCCTCCGCCGAAAAGCTCCTGATCGATATGTCCTCCATCGATCCGGCCGATACAGCCGAGTTGGCGGCGCGGCTGAGCCGAGAGACCGGCATGGCCTGGGTGGATTGCCCGCTTTCGGGCGGTGTCCCCGGCGCACTGGCTGGCCGGCTGACAATCATGGCAGGCGGCGCGCCGCAGGATTTCGAACGGGCACGCCGCGTCATGCAGCATCTGGCCGCCAACTACACGCTAATGGGAACGTCGGGCGCCGGGCAGACGACAAAGCTGATCAACCAACTTTTCTGCGCAGTGCTGTTCCAGGCGGTCGCGGAGGCGGTGAAGCTTGCCGAGGCAGGCGGCGTCGATCCTGCCGCCATTCCTGCCGCCCTTGCCGGTGGCAGGGCGGACAGCCGCATCCTGCAGGAATTCATGGCCAAGTTTGCAGCGCGCGACTATTCGCCCACCGGCCGCATCGACAACATGCTCAAGGACCTGGACTCGCTTCAGGCCTTCGCAATGAAGACGAAGACGGCGCTGCCGATGACCGGGGCTGTGGTAGAGATCCATCGCCTGCTGTGTGCCGCCGGACTGGGCCCAAGCGATTCTGCCGAGATGATGAAACTCCTGGACGGCCTTGCCTGCAAATAATTCTGCCGCTGATGACGATTTTCGGAACGTCGTCCTTTTCCGCTTGACCATCGCGAAATGTTATCGATAACATAAGCCACAACAGACTTGAGCTTTGGGAGGAGCGACAGTGCACATGATGAAACTGCTGGAGTTCCGGTCGATCACTAAGACCTTTGGTGGCACCCAGGCGCTGTGCGACGTGTCGATCGATCTGCGACAAGGCGAGATCCTGGCGCTGCTCGGCGAAAACGGCGCCGGAAAATCCACCCTGATCAAGACGCTGGCGGGCATCTACAAACCCGACACTGGCGATATCCTGTTTCGCGGCGAGAGCTATCATCATCGGCCGCCGAAGCCGAACGAACGCCAGCCGGTCGCCTTCATCCACCAGGATCTCGGGCTGATCGAGTGGATGACGGTGGGCGAGAATATGGGGCTCGCGCAGGGCTTTTCCATGCGCCGCGGCCTGATCGACTGGAGCAGCACGCAGAAGCGGGCAAGCGAAGCCTTAAAACTCGTCGGCTGCGATTTCGACCCGACCACCCGGATCTCGCAACTGACACGCACGGAAAAATCGCTGGTCGCCATCGCCCGCGCCCTTGCCGTCGAAGCGGACGTACTGGTCCTCGACGAGCCGACAGCCAGCCTTCCCGCAGACGAGGTCGGCCGGCTGTTCGATGCGATCCGGCCGTTGAAGGAACGCGGCGTCGGCATGATCTACGTCTCGCACCGGCTGGACGAAATCTTCCGCATCGCTGACCGGGTCGCCGTCCTGCGCGACGGTCGCATAGTGGGACAAAAGCCGGTGAGCGAGACAACGCCGGATGAACTGGTGACCATGATCATCGGGCGCAGCAGCAACGACCTGTTTTCCAAGGCTCAAACGGTTGCGGGCGAGCCGATCGTCAAGGTGCGCGACCTCGTCTGCGCCGGAACCGGTGCGGTTTCCTTCGACATCCGCAAGGGCGAGCTGTTGGGCCTTGCCGGTCTGCGTGGTGCAGGCCAGGAACTGATCGGCCGGGCCCTGTTCGGCTGCGAGGCTTTTTCAGGCTCGGTGACGCTGCACGGCGAGATCCCCGATCTGTCCAGCCCGCGCGCCGCAATGGCCTCCGGCGTCGGGCTGATCGCCCGGGACCGGACTGAGGAATCGGTCGCCCTGTCATTGTCCATCCGCGAGAACACCTACATCAATCCCGGCGCGATCGGCCGCGGTCTTCTTTCTTTCTTGTCGCCGAGCCGCGAAGCTGCCAACGCCTACGATATCGGCCTGTCCGTGGGTCTGCGCCCGAACGATCCCGATATGCCGGTCGAGGCGCTGTCCGGCGGCAATCAGCAGAAGGTGGTAGTCGGGCGCTGGCTGGCGACAGGGCGCAAGCTGCTGGTCGCAGAAGACCCGACCGCCGGCGTTGATGTCGGTGCCCGCGCCGATATCTACCGACTGATCGCCCGTGCACTCGATGCGGGCCTTGCGGTTGTCGTCGTCTCCACCGATTTCGAAGAAATCGCCCATATCTGCCACCGCGCCCTGGTCTTCTCGCGCGGCAAGATCGTCAGCGAGCTGACGGGTGACAGCTTGACGACGCAGGCGGTCATTACCGCCGCGTCCGCATCCGAAGCCGCGTGAAGCCTGAGGAGGAACATCATGCAATCTATCGAATCCACCGCGCTAGAACCGACAAAGAGCGAGATGGCCGGGCTTTCGGTCGGGCAGAAGATCGGGCGGCTCATCCCGGTCTACGGACTGGTGATCCTGACGGTCGGGCTAATCCTGCTCTTCTCGATCCTGTTGCCGAATACCTTCCCGACGGTGCTGAACGTCCGCTCCATTGTTTCCGACAAGGCGATCATAGCGCTTCTCTCGCTAGCCGCGATGATCCCGATGGCATCCGGCCGCATCGACCTGACCGTCGGCTACGGCATCGTGCTCTGGCATATCCTGGCTATCAGCTTGCAGACGGCCTACGGCTTTCCCTGGCCGGTCGCGGTTTTGGTCGTGTTGGCGCTCGGCGTCATCACCGGCTTCCTCAACGGTCTCCTGGTCGAGGTCGCAAAGATCGACAGCTTCATCGCAACGCTCGGCACCGGAACGGTGCTCTATGCGCTGGCCCTCTGGCACACGGGCGGTAGGCAGGTGGTCGGCGTGTTACCGCAGGGCTTTTACGATCTGAACGGCACGATGGTCTTGGGCCTGCCGATCACAGGTTTCTATGTGCTGGCGATCGCGCTCGTCATGTGGATCGTGCTCGAATACCTGCCGATCGGCCGCTATCTCTATGCAATTGGCGCCAATCCGAAGGCCGCCGCACTGAACGGCATTCCGGTGCGCAAATTCGTCATCGGCGCCTTCGTCACGTCAGGCTTTTTGGCGGCGCTGACCGGCGTACTTCTCGCCTCGAAGCTGCGGATCGGCCAGGCAAGCGTCGGTCTCGAATATCTCCTGCCAGCGCTCGTCGGCGCCTTTCTCGGCTCAACCACGATCAAGCCCGGACGCGTCAATGTCTGGGGCACGCTGATCGGCGTAATTATTCTGGCGGTCGGCATTTCCGGCATTCAGCAATTCGGCGGCTCGTTTTTCGTCGAACCGCTTTTCAATGGGGTCACCCTGCTCGTTGCCATCGGCATCGCAGGCTATGCCCAGCGCAAGCGCGGCGCGGTGAGGAGGACCACGCCCGCGCCCAAGTAGACCTGCCGGTTCGACGCCGGTCGCTATCAATCCAATGGAGGAATGGACATGAAACGCAGAACAATATTGCAGGCAACGGTCGCGGCCGTCGCCCTGTTGATGAGCATGCCGGCATTTGCCGACCCGATGGCGGATGCCAAGGCCGTCGTCGATAAATATGCGTCCAAGGTGAGCGCCTGGGATGGCCCGACGAGCGGCCCGAAGGCGGCCCAGGGCAAGACCATCGTCATTCTCGCCGCCGACATGAAGAACGGCGGTATCCTCGGCGTCGTCAACGGCATTCAGGAAGCGGCGGCATCGCTCGGCTGGAAGGTGACGGCGCTCGACGGCGCCGGCTCGATCGGCGGTCGTACCGCCGCCTTCGGTCAGGCCATGGCCCTGAAACCGGACGGCATCATCATCAACGGCTTCGATGCCGTCGAGCAGAAACCGGCGATGGAATCTGCAAAGGCGGCCGGCATTCCGATGGTCTCCTGGCATGCCGCATCGAAGGTCGGCCCGGTTCCGGAAGTCGGCGTCTTCGCCAATGTGACCACCGATGCCATGGAAGTCTCGAAATCGGCCGCCGACTGGGCCTATGTCGATGCGGGCGGCAAGCCGGGCGTCGTCATCTTCACCGATTCGACCTATGCGATTGCGATTGCCAAGGCCGACCGGATGAAGAAGGAAATCGAGGATCTCGGCGGCACGGTGCTTGAATATGTCGATACGCCGATTGCCGAGACATCGCAGCGCATGCCGCAGCTGACCACCTCGCTGCTGCAAAAATACGGTGACAAGTGGACGCATTCGCTGGCGATCAACGACCTCTATTATGACTTCATGGGTCCGTCGCTCGCCTCAGCCGGTATTGCCGGCAACGGCAAGCCGGTGAACGTGGCCGCAGGCGACGGTTCGGAAAGCGCCTATCAGCGCATCCGCGCCAAGCAGTACCAGGCTGTCACCGTTGCCGAGCCGCTCAATCTTCAGGGCTGGCAATTGGTTGACGAGCTGAACCGCGCCTTTGCCGGCGCTGCGTGGTCCGGCTATGTCTCGCCGCTGCACGTGGTCACCTCAGGCAATGTCGAATTCGACGGCGGCCCGAAGAACAGCTTCGATCCTGATAACGGCTACCGCGACCAGTACAAGAAGATCTGGGGCAAGTAGAACTCAAAACAAGCAGATGGAGCCGCGAACCGTTCCCGTAAAACGCTAGGCGGGCTCCAGGAGCGCATCCGTGCGATGCGCTCCGCATATCATCCTCAATCGAACCCGATGCCAATCCGGCTTTTCAAGAGCTTCTGGAAAAGAGATCCCATGATCATTCGTTACGCACTGTTTGAAGGCGAAATCCACCCCGGCAAGGAGGCCGAATTCCGCGCCTTCGTGAAGGAGCGGCTGGTGCCCCTATGGACGCAGTTTCCAGGCGCGCAGGAGGTCCGGGTTCTGGATGGCCTGGAACGCGATGCTGGAGCGCCCGTCTATGCGATGGCACTAGCCATTCGCTATCCTGATATGGACGCCGTAACCGCCGCACTCAAATCCGATGTGCGATTTCAGAGCCGTGACGTGACCGGCGAACTTCTGACCATGTTCACCGGAAAGGTGCACCATCACATCTTTGCGGCCAACGAATATGGCCCGACCGGGAATTGACCGGTTCCCATCACTGACCAGCAATGGAGTTGGGCTGGCGCACCCGGCTAGTTCTTTGGTTGCTCCGTCTTGCCCAAGAGGAGACTGGCGAATTCTATCGGGAAGGGAAACAGGATCGTCGATGTCTTTTCGTTGGCGATGACGTTCAACGTGCTCAAATAACGAAGCTGCATTGCCTCCGGTTGCCTGGCCAGGATTTCGGCCGCTTCGAGCAGTTTCGCAGCCGCCTGTTGCTCACCCTCGGCATTGATGACCTTGGCGCGACGCTCGCGTTCGGCTTCGGCCTGGCGCGCAATTGCGCGGATCATGGATTCGTTGATGTCGACATGCTTGATCTCGACATTGGCGACCTTGATGCCCCAGGCGTCTGTTTGGATGTCGAGGATTTTCTGGATATCTTCATTGAGCTTGTCGCGCTCAGCCAACATCTCGTCGAGGTCGTGCTTGCCAAGCACCGAGCGCAATGTCGTTTGGGCGAGCTGACTTGTCGCCATCATGAAGTCCGCGACCTGGATCGTCGACTTCTCCGGATCGATGACCCTGAAATAGATGACCGCGCTGACGCGGACCGAGACATTGTCATGCGAGATGACGTCCTGGCTCGGTACATCAAGGACCCGCGTTCGCAGGTCGACCCGTATCATTTGCTGGACGTAGGGAATGAGCAGGATCAATCCGGGTCCCTTGATGCCAGTGAAGCGGCCAAGGGTGAAAACGACGCCGCGCTCGTATTCTCGCAGGATCTTGATCGCCGCGGCGACGATGACCAGCAAGACAATGATGGCCACAAGATACGAGGCGAGATCTGCAAACATGCCCATGACTTTTCCTCCTGCTTGCGAAGGCCGTCAGGCCTCCTGTGAGCGCCGCGTAACTTCCAGCGTCAGCCCGCTTCGACCGGTTACCTTGACATCGTCGCCGGGGCTAAACGGCTCGGTGGACGCTGCCTTCCAGCGCTCGCCATGCGCGATGACGTAGCCGGACGTGTCCGTCCAGCTTTCAACTATCCCCGAAATGCCAATCATCTGTTCCGAGCCGGTGACGACTTGCCGCCAGCGCGAGATGAAGGCGACACGAGCAACGACCAGGCTGAAAAGAAGGCTCGCAACGGCAAGGCTGCCAAGGGCGGTCCAGGACACTTGCAGGCCTGGTATTTCGGTATCGAACAGAATAGCCGCGCCTAGCACCAGCGCGACCCCGCCGCTAATGCCGAGTGCGCCGAAGCTTGGCGAGTGTGCCTCGGCCACCGTCAGTCCGATACCCAGGATGATCAGCCCTGCGCCGGCGTAACTCACCGGCAGCAATGCCAGGGCATAGAGGCCAAGCAGCATGCAGATGCCGCCGATGGTGCCGGGGACGAATGTTCCAGGTGTGAGGAATTCGAAGATCAGCCCATAGATGCCGACCATCATGAGGATAAGCGCAATGTTGGGATCGGTGATCACGGAAAGCAGATCCGTGCGCCAGTCCGGCTTGAATTCCTGGACGACAAAACCCGTAGTATCGAGCTGGACATCCGTTTCGCCGACCCGAACAGTGCGCCCCTGCGCCTGCTTTAAGAGATCCTCGACGGTGGCTGCGGCGAAATCGACGACGTGCTCGCGCACGGCAGCGGTCGATGAAAGACTTGCCGCTTCGCGCACGGCCCGCTCCGCCCAGTCGGCGTTGCGATTGCGCAACTCGGCAAGGCCGCGAATATAGGCCACGGCATCGTTGACTGCCTTTGCTTCGCCGGGATTGCGGGAGGACTGCCCCTTCGCGCTATCCGGAGCGCCCGAGGTACCCTTGTCGGGTTCTGCGCCGCCACCGAAAGGTCCGCCGGTGATCGCGATCGGTGTCGCTGCACCGAGATTGGTACCCGGCGCCATGGCCGCGATGTGGCTTGCGTAAAGAATATACGTACCGGCGCTGGCGGCCCGTGCTCCGCTTGGTGCGACAAATCCCGCCACCGGCACGGGCGAAGCGAGGATCGCGCGGATAATGTCCCGCATCGAGGTGTCGAGACCGCCGGGCGTATCGATCTGCAGCACAACCAGGCCCGCGCCGCGTTCTTCGGCTCGTTCAAGGCCGCGCCTTACATAGTCGGCCACTGCCGGGCCGATGGCGCCATTGATCGTCAGGACGATGGCCACGCGCTCAAGCCCAAAGGTCGGCGAGGCGGTCAGGCCCAAGGCCGATACCAGAGCCAGCATCAATGCGAGAGCAGGCGACACTCGACGCCAAAGTCTCAAGCGCTGCGCTATCATTCGCTCAATATTCATACTCTATAATATATGGCGGCACGGCCAAACTTTAAGGCGAGAAACCCTCCGGCATTCACACAATAGAGAGAAATAATGCCAGGAACGGCCATCAGCCGTGCGAAGCCGAAACCGTCAACCATGGTCGAGGGCGCTTGAGCGCCGCCGACCATGCTTCGTTCAATTTATCCGCGACCCCTGGTCTTCGAATATGTGGCACTGGGCGACGGCATAGGACAGCTTGACCTTGCTTCCGGGCTTTATCGGAACAGGGGATCTATATTCGGCAACGATCGGCTGGCCGTCATCCAGCTGGCAGTAAAGATACTGGGTACCGCCAAGGTATTCCGGAAAGTCGACCGTTGCCTCAAGAGTGTCGGCGCCGCTGTCGCAGATCGTCAGATGTTCAGGCCGAATGCCGAATGTCAGCCTATCTCCGGCCCCCAGACCAGCGCCGCTTTCAGGAGCCGCTATCTCCCTGGTCCCGAGGCGGATTGATCCGTTGCCGAGCCATGTTGCATCCAGAAGGTTCATCCGCGGCGAGCCGATGAACCCTGCGACGAAGAGGTTGGCCGGGCTTTCATAAAGTTCACGCGGCGTACCGACCTGTTCGATGCGGCCGTCACGCAGCACGACGATCCTGTCGGCGAGCGTCATGGCCTCGGTCTGGTCATGGGTGACGTAGATCATCGTGTTGCCGAGTTCGCGATGCAGCCGCGCGATCTCGATGCGCATGGAAACCCGCAGTTCGGCGTCCAGATTGGACAAGGGCTCGTCGAAAAGAAAGACGTCGGGTTTGCGGACGATCGCTCGGCCGATCGCGACGCGTTGGCGCTGGCCGCCGGAAAGCTGCCCCGGACGACGCTCACGAAGATGCTCGATCTTCAGGATCGATGACGCGGCATTGACGCGGGCCTCGATTTCGGCCGCCTGCGTTCGCGCCATCTTCAGCCCGAAGCCGAGATTGTCGCGGACGCTCATATGCGGATAGAGCGCATAGGACTGGAAGACCATGGCGATGCCGCGATCCGACGGATCGAGATCGGTGACATTGCGCCCCTTGATCTCAATCTCGCCGTCGGTCACTTCCTCGAGACCCGCGATCATCCGCAGCAAGGTCGATTTCCCGCAGCCGGAGGGACCGACGAAGACCACGAAGGAACCCTCCGCAATCTTCAGATCGATGCCGTGTATAACCTCGAGGCTGCCGAAGCTCTTGCGGATGTCGGTCAGCACAACGCCAGTTTCGCTCATCTCATTCACCGCTCGATGCACCCGCTCTGACCCAGACCAGCATTTCACCCGGCGATCGGTTGTCCCAGAAGGGATAGGGCACGAAACGTGCCGTTGCCTTGCGCGCCGTTGGCGGCGAAGTGCGGTAAAGGGCGCTGCCCCAATCCGCCTTGTCGCGCAGGACAGGCAGATCAAGGGCAACCGCACCTTCAAGCTCGGCAATTTCGCACGTCGTTGCCTTTGATACATCGCCGGCAAGCTCGATGCCGTTCAGGCCTTCGCCATTGTCCGTGGTCTCGACGCAGTAGACAAGCGGCCCGCGCATCAGCGCCGCGCGACCAGCATCCTGACGCACCATCGGATTGGCCCAAAGTGCGCGGGTTTTAAGCGGAATATCGAGATCGACATGGTCGCCGCTTCTCCATTCGCGCTCGATGCGCGCGTAGCCGTCGACGAAGACAGACAAAAGGTCGAGCGCTTCGCCGTTCACCTTGATCGCGGCACCATCGGCCCATTCTGGAATGCGCAACGAGATAGCAAAGCGGGCCGGCCCGTCGGGCGCAACGGCCAAGTGGATGGCGCCGTCCCAGGGATAACGCGTGTTCTGCGAGAGTTCGATCTTCGCCCCGCCGATCTCAAAGTGGGCTTTGCTTTCACCGTAGAGATGCACCGCAATCTCGTCGTCGGCCAGGGCATACATGTAGGAGCCGACGGATGCGAGGAGGCGGGCAATGTTCGGCGGGCAGCATGGGCAGTGGTGCCAGATCCAGCGGTGATGCTTACCCGCACTTTCAAGCGGATTCTCATAGAAGAACGTCTTGCCGTCCAGCGACAGGCCGGCCATCGCGCCGTTGTAAAGTGCCTGCTCCATGATATCGGCGTAACGACGGTTCGGGCCGCGGCCAAGCATGCGGTTTGCCCAGAAGACAAGCCCGACGGAGGCGCAGGTTTCGGCATAGGCGCTTTCGTTGGGAAGGTCGTAATAGTCGGTGAAGCCTTCGTTGGCCGCTGCCGGGCCGATGCCGCCGGTGACATACATCTGCTTCGTCGTCAGGTCGTTCCACAACGTCTCGAGCGCGGCCGTCAGGCTGTCGTCGTTGTACTCCGTCGCGATATCGGCCATCCCGGAATAGAGATACATGGCGCGGACGGCGTGGCCGACGACCTTCGTCTGTTCGCGCACAGGCTCATGCGCCTGATTGTATTCGTAGGTTTTCTGGATGAATTTTTTCGGATCGCGACCGTCGCGCAGCGCCTCCTCGGTGAAGTAATTGGGCTCGGTGCCGCGCTCGTCGATGAAATATTTGGCGAGATCGAGATATTTCTTCTCTGCCGTGACACGGGAGAGCTTTACCAGTGCCAATTCCACTTCCTCATGGCCGCAATAACCGCGCAACTGTCCCTTTCCGTGGCCGAAGACCTTGATCATATAGTCGCCATAGCGGCTCATGATGTCGAGCAGCTTGCGCTTTCCCGTCGCTTGATAATAGGCAACTGCGCCCTCGATCAGGTGGCCGGCGCAGTAGAGCTCGTGGTGATCGCGCAGATTGGTCCAGCGACGGCCCGGCTGTACCCGCTGGAACCAGGCATTCAGATAGCCGTCGTCATCCTGCATTTTCTCGTACATGTCGATGATGGCATCGACCCGCGCTTCAAGCTCGGGATTTTGGCGGCGATAAAGCGAATAGGCGACGGTCTCGATCGATTTGCCAAGGTCGCTGTCCCAGAACATCTGCGTCGAGCCCGCCCAGGGCTGCAGTGGAATGACGATGCCGGGGCTTGACTGGCTGACGTCGATCGCTCTTACCATGCCGGCCTCGACGCACCTGTCGAGAAGCGTTTCGGCGGTCGAATCGCAGATTGCGTCCTGGCGATCACCGAACAGGCCCGACAATTCCACGCTCGGAACGGGGAGGGGACGGAACTGGCGATCTGTCTTCGGCTTGTCCATGGCTTCATCCATTTCTGTTGAGTGTCATTTCACCGCGCCGGCCATCAGCCCGCGCATGTAGTAGCGTTGCAAAAGCAGAAAGACGACGAGGCACGGCAGCGTCATGACGGCAACGCCTGCCTGCACCGCCCCCCAATTGACCGCCCCGAGGCGCCCGGCGCGTACCGCCATCATCAGGACCGGCAGCGTGTATTTGTCGTTGCTCGACAGCAGCACCAGGGCAGCCAGGAACTCATTCCAGGCATTGAGGAAGGCAAAGATCGCAACCGTCGCGGCCCCCGGTAGGACAAGCGGCAGCAGCACGCGCACCAGCAGCCGAATATCGCGCGCGCCGTCTATACGTGCCGCCTCCTCGATCTCCTTCGGCACGGCGTCGAAGGCATTGCGCATCATGAAAACCGAAAACGGAAGCTGCAACGTCACATAGACGAGGGTGAGCCCTAGGAGCGAGTTGTTGAGGCCGAGCCTTGCCAAAATGATGAACAGTGGCGTCAGGATCGACTGGAACGGGATCATCAGCGTCGCGATGATCAGCACGAACAGCACATTCTTCAGCGGAAAACGGTATCGCGAAAAGCCGTAGCCGGCGAGCAGGCTGACGCTGACGGTCAGGACAACCGTTGCAAGCGAGACGATCAGCGAATTGATCGTATGCTGCAGGATACCGGCGCCGAACGTATCGAGCGAGCGATAACTATCCAAGCTGATGCCCGTCGTCGGCCATGGCGGAAGCGGCGGCAGGCTTGCCTCCGTGCCGTGCCGGAAGGAAGCAAGCAGGGTAACGGCAAAGGGTGCCAGGAAGAACAGCGCGATAATAATTCCGGCGCTATGATAAAGCGTCTTTGCCCGGATGGCTTTGCGGGCGCGGCGTGCCTTGGGAAGGTTCATGGTCGCTCGTCTCCGACGCGCAGCAACCAGAGCTGGGCGATGCTGATCACCATCAAAATGGCAAGCAGGACGATCGAGAGCGCTGCTCCGTAGCCGAGATTGAACGATACGAAGGACTGGTTGAAGATGTAGTAGACGACGGAGATCATCCGGTTCTGCGGCCCGCCGCTCGTCATGATGTAGAACTGGTCGAAGGCGAGGATCGAGCCTGTCACGGATACAATCAGAGCCAGCGCGATCGTTTTGCGCATCAAGGGCAGCGTTAGATGCCGGAAACGCTGCCAGCGGCCTGCGCCGTCGATGCGGGCCGCTTCGGTAAGCTCGGCGGGAATAGCTTGGAGCCCCGTCAGGAGAATGATCATCGTGAAGCCGGCGATCTTCCAGACGACCATGATGATGATCGTCAGAAAGGCGCTGTCGAAGGTTGCAAGCAGGTTCGGGCTCTTTTCCACCAGCCCCAGCGCTTTCAGTGCCGGGCCGATGAAGCCGCTGTCGACATTGGCAAGCCAGACCCAGAGCAGCGAGGCCGAGGCAAGCCCGACGACGACGGGAAGGAAGATGATGGTGCGGTAGGTGCTGACGAAACGCCGCTCCTTCTCGACGAAAATCGCAAGCGGGAAAGCGATCGCGAAGATCGCGATCGTCACGATGACTGTATAGTATGCTGTGAAATTCAATGCCGACAGGAAGCGGGCGTCATTGAACATCCGGATGTAGTTGCCAAGGCCGATCCAGCGTGAGGCCCCCATCAGCGGCCAGTTGTGAAGGCTCATCCAGACGGTGAACAGGACAGGCATCACGAAGAAGACGATGACGAGCCCCATGGCCGGGGCGATGTAGACAAGCCCGCGCCACTGCGATCTCCGCCGCCGCCTGCGCGGTGACGACAGTTGCTTTTGACCGGTATCGGCCATTGAAACGCTCCGTATCTTGCTTCAAAAAATTGGCCGGAAGGCTGCCACCACCTTCCGGCCAAGCCAGGCGGGGAGAGACTATTGGGCGCTGTCGATGATCGACTGCATCTCCGACTGGGCATTCTTGAAGGCGGCGTCGACATCGTCGCCAAAAATGGCGGCATTGGTGAAGGTCGCCCAGGGGCCGTTGGCGCTGTTGATCAGATCGTTGAATTGCAGCGTGTAGGGTGTCTTGGCGACGCCTATGGCCTTCAGGCCAACTTGCATGCGCGGGTCGAGACCTTCAAGCACCTTGTCGGCGATATCGCCGCGCGTCGGCAGGCTTCCGTATTTTGCCATGATCTTCTGGCCATCCATCGAATAGATATATTCGATGAACTCCTTGACGGCATCGAGCTTCTTCGTGCCCTTCGTGATGACGAAGTTGTCGCCGCCGGCAAATGAGGATGCACCGCCATTAACCCCAGGGATCAGGGTGACGCCGAAGTTGATATCCGGATGCTGCGTTACCAGCGTGCCGATTGCGAAGGCGCCGAGGCTCTGCTGCCCGATCTTGCCGTTGGTGAAGCTCAGGAAGTTCGCTCCATTGTCGCTTGCCGCTCCAGCTGGCACCAGATCCTTCTTGACCATCTCACGGTATATGCCGACGGCCTTGCGCATTTCAGGCGTGTCGAGGGTCGCCTTCTTGCTGTCGGGCGAAAGGATGTCGACACCCGCGCCCCAGACCAGCGGCGTAAAGGTGAAGATCATGCAGCCGCCACAGCCGCCGCCCGAGAAATAGAACCCATAGGTGTCGTCGCCGAGCTTGCGGATCTTTGCCGCGTTTGCCTCGATCTCCTCCCAGCTTGCCGGCGCCTTTTCGGGGTCAAGACCGGCCTTCTTGTAGAGATCCTTGTTCCAGGCAAAGACCGAGGTCTCGACCGAAAGCGGCAGGCCGTAGACATGGTCCTGGTAGGTGCCGAGCTTGACGTGGGAGGGGGAGAGCGAATTGAAGTAAGGCAGCTTTTTTGCCCAATCCGTCAGATCTTCCAGCTGCCCGGCCGCAGCAAAGGCCGGGGTGTAGATGAGGTCCATCGAAAGTGCGTCCGGTGCCTGCCCGCCGGCGATTGCGGTGGCGTATTTCTGGACCAGCTCCGAGAAGGGAACCTCGGTCGCGGCGACCTGGTTCTCGTGGCTGGCATTGTAGGCCTCCACCACCTTCTTGAAGGAGTCGCCGATACCGGTGCGGACCCACATGTCGATTTTTTCGGCGGCCGTTGCTGCGGACACCAGGCATAGGGTAGCGACGCTGGTCGCTGCCAGTAAGCGCTTGATCATGGCATTCCTCCCAAAAGGCGCGTCTCCCCGCGCCGTTGCTTATTCCCCGAGGGCTTGAGCCCCGCATGACTGCCGTACGATCAGACGGCACGGCAATTTCCTCACTCCCGGCTCGACCGGCCGTCCCTCGGCCAGCGCAAGCACCGTCAGTCCGGCGGCCCGGCCCAGTTCCTTCAACCCCATATCCACCGTCGTCAGCGGCGGCCGGGTCTGCGCTGCGACAATCTCCCAATTGTCAAAGCCGACGACGGAAACATCCTGCGGCACCTTGATGCCTCGCTCGCGAAGAGCGTCCACAACGCCGCGCGCGATCTGGTCATTGCCACAAAAGATCGCATCGGGCTTTTCGCCGGGCCGGCTCCAGATCCTCTGCACGGCCTCATGACCCCAGCTTTCCGCCCAGATCCCGTACATGACCGGCTCCATCTCGCCGGCAACTTCCCTGTAGGCCTCGGCACGTTCCCGAACGGAAAAGAAGTCCTGCGGCCCTGTCACGTGAACGATGTGGCGACGCCCGAGCTTTGCCAGCCATTCGACCGCCAGCCGCGCGCCCTGCGCGTCATCCGAGCGAAAGCTCACGCTGTCAGGCGTTCCTTCCGTAAAGGCATAGACCACCGGCACCGACAGGTTCGACAGATCGACTGGCAGATGCCTGTCGACGCGTTTTCCCGACGCGATGATACCATCCACCTGCTTGTCGAGCATCGCCTCGACATGTGTTTGTCCAAGCGCCGGGTCGTCCTCAATAGCGCACAGGAATACAGAGACGCCGTGATCGAGCAGCGCATCCGACACCCCGGCCATGACAGGCATGGTAAAGCGCCCATACGTATCGTTGGTGAGCAGGCCGATCGTAAAGCTGCGCTTGCTGAGCAGGCCTCGCGCCAGTGAATTCGGCCTGAAGCCCATTTCCGCAGCGATACGCTTTACGCGTTCCCTCGTTTCGTCTCCCATTCGGCCCGTATTGTTCAGGGCCTTGGACGCGGTCGATATGCTCACCCCTGCGGCGGCCGCAAGGTCATGAATAGTAATGCGTTTGTTTCCGGAGATATCCAGTCTAGCCTCCCAGCGATAATTAGAAAAAACCTTTTCTCACGCGGAATGTCAAGAGAAAAAACCTTTTCTCAATCGCATTAGCTCGGGTCAAGCATCCGTTCACTTCAACCGTGGCAACGTGCTCGAATGTCAACGCAAGGTGAGCGCGGATCTCGTCCTTGATGTTGCATCAAAGGGCAAGTCGAACCGTCTTTCCCGCTTCCGTATAGAGGGTGTCCATATGGCGGCTTCCCGCTTCAAGGAGCCGCATTCCAGGCCAGGTTTGGCGCAGTGTGAATGACAGACGACGCAATTAAGCAATTCGCTATCTTTATCGGCTAATTTATTGAAAATTCACCATGGCGAGGGGGCCGGAAATGAAAATCTCCATCAAGACGGGACTGACATCACTCCTGATCGTGCTTGCAATCGCCTTCTGCGGCAACGCATTTGTGTCGCTGGTCGGGTTGAACCAAACCAACGCATCGACGATCGCCCTCGGCAAGAACGCGCTGCCGAGCGCTCGCACCCTCGGTGACTTGGAGGCCACCCTTACCGACAAACGACTGGCCTATGCGCAGCACATCCTGTCGCTGACGGACGAAACAATGACCAAGGCGGAGCAACGCATCAATGACGTCAAGCAAAGAGCCGCTGAGCAAATCGCAGCCTATCGTGCTCTTGCCCCGTCTGATGTCGAACGCAAGCTGATCGACCAGATTGAGGCGGGAGCTTTAGCCTACGACACTCTGGCTGTGCCAATGCTCGCCTTGTCGCGGCAGAACAAAAACGAGGAGGCAGCCGCCATCCTCAGTGGGGTGATGCGAGATCAAGCCACCAAAAACGGCGCGCTGCTTAAGCAACTCAAGGACGTCAACCTGGACGCTGCCAATCGGGCCGTTGACGATGCTGCAAAGGCATTCTCCTCGGCGATGGAAATTTCCATTGCGACCATCGTTGTTATTCTCACGCTGTGCGGCTTCGGCATCTACTATGCCGTCAGGATTGTGTCGCTGCCGCTGACGCGGATTACCGGCTCGATGAAGGAGCTGGCGGACGGTGCGCTCGATCGCGATATCCCCTACCGTTCGCGCGCGGACGAAATCGGCAAGATTGCAGCAGCGCTGGAAGTCTTTCGGGAAAGTGCACTTGCCAATCAAAGACTGGAGCGGGAAGTTGCCGCCCAGCGAACACTTTCCGAGCAGGAGCGTGACCGTCTTGCGCAGTCTGAGCGCGTGAGGGCCGAAGCCATGGCCGACGCGACGGCCCAACTCGGAAAGGGTCTGAAACAGCTGTCTCGCGGAGACCTGACCGGCCAAATCACCGAACCATTCGTTGCGGAACTTGAAAGCCTGCGGGCCGATTTCAACAGCGCCACGGGCCAGCTTGCGGAAACGCTGCGGGCGGTTGCTGAAGCAACCGGTGCCATCGACGTCGGCACGAGCGAGATCAGCCAGGGCGCGCAGGATCTGTCGAAGAGAACGGAACAGCAGGCTGCGGCGCTCGAAGAGACAGCCGCGGCCCTCGATGAAATCACAGCCAACGTCTCGAATTCCTCAAAGAGAGCCGATGAAGCGCGCGCTGTGGCCGCGCAAGCAAATGCCGGCGCCACACATTCGGGCGTTGTCGTGTCAAATGCCGTCAATGCAATGGAGAGGATCGAACAGTCATCCCACCAGATCGCCAATATTATCGGCGTCATCGATGAGATCGCGTTCCAGACAAACCTGCTGGCGCTGAACGCCGGTGTCGAGGCTGCCCGCGCAGGAGAGGCCGGCAAGGGCTTTGCGGTTGTGGCGCAGGAGGTGCGCGAGCTCGCCCAGCGGTCGGCAAAGGCTGCAAAGGAGATCAAGGATCTCATACGCAGCTCAAGCGTCGAAGTGCAAAACGGCGTCAAGCTCGTCAGCGAGACCGGCGAGGCGCTGAAGACCATCGAAGGCTACATCATTACCGTCAACCAGCATATGGACGCCATTGCAACCTCTGCCAAGGAGCAATCCGTAGGCCTTTCCGAGGTCAACACGGCGGTCAACCAGATGGACCAGGTAACGCAGCAGAACGCCGCAATGGTCGAGCAAACAAACGCGGCAAGTGCAACGCTTGCCGAGGAGGCGGCCAGGCTGCGAGAGCTGATCAGCCAGTTCCAGCTCGCCGGGACGAGAGCATCGCAGGAACCGCCGCGCCGTAAACCTACAGCTTTGGCGCTTGCCGCCACCGCTCTCCACAAGCCGGCTATTTCTCCGGTGCGCAAAATGGCCAACACCGTTGCTGCAGCCTTCGGCGCAAAGACGAGCGCGGGCGCTGGTCACTGGGAAGATTTTTGACGAGAGTGAGTCCTGACGCGTCAGCATTCGTGAGGTGAGCCGGTGGGGGGCTCGCTGTTACGGCGATGGGTGCCACGAGACCTATGCACTGGGCGCGCGGGTGGCGTGAGGTATTATCTCTGCTTCAAACGATTTAAAGGCCTATGTTCCAATCATCGAAACGACGCCGGAACCAAACAAGGTGCTGACGTCAGGCAGCCCTTAGAAAGGGGATTATCATGAACGTAGCACGCTCTTTCAATAACTGGCGCAAGTTCCGTCAGACCGTTACCGAACTTGGCCGCATGTCGAACCACGAACTGCAGGACCTGGGCATAGAACGCGCCGATATCCGCAGCGTCGCCCGCGCATCGGTTTCTCGCTGATCGCGCCAGACAATAGACGCCTGACACTGCACGACGCCCGCTGACGAAGCGGGCGTTTTTGTTTCAGTCTTTTCTTGCATAGCTGCAGTGCGTAATGCCTATGAAATACACATGACTGGCGCAGGATCATCGATGCCGGTTTCGGACCGCCGCAGGTTGGTCCAGGGTCGCTGTTGTGGTCGACGCCCTTGCTTGAAGCGGACTTCCGCCTAGATCCTGTCGCGTGGGGACCTCCTGCGCTAGGATAGCGCGCATCTGTCCATTTGCCTCAAGTGGGCAGCCCATGGCAACCATTGGAGAGACCGATGCAAGAGCCCTTCGTTGTCCGCCGCGAGACACACATCCCGGCGCCGCCGGCTGCGGTGTTCGCTCTGATGACCGATCCTGAGAAGATTTTGCGCTGGATGGGAACGGAAGCGCAGACCGAGCTTCAGCCCGGTGGGCTCTACCTTGTCAACGTCACCGGCGCTCGTTTTGCTCGAGGCTCATTTCGCGAAGTCGTGCCGGTACACCGCCTGGCCTACAGCTTTGGCTGGGATGGTAGCGAGATCGTGCCCCCAGGGTCGAGCCTGGTCGAAATCGACCTGATCGAGCAACCGGATGGAACGTTGTTGCGCCTGACCCACAGCGGCCTGCCCAGCGCCGACCAATGCGCCGGTCATGCGGAAGGCTGGGCGCATTACCTCGGCAGGCTCGCCGAGGTTGCTGCCGGCCGCGACCCGGGTCCGGACATCTGGGCGGGCAGGGCATAATGGCCTTCCGTTCTCGAAACTGTAGTCCTTGAGCCAATTGCGTTCAGGGTGAGCGGGAGCTTGCGCTTTTCGAGCAGGCCATCGCCATGGCCCGGATGACAGCCTGTGGCCGCCGTGGCATGATCGAGGCATGGATCTGCCCGCCCCTCTCGCCTGGCTGGTTGACGAGGCCGGCGCCTCGCACGGCCCTGAACGGTTTCTGGCCGAACTTGGCGGCCGGTTGCTTGCCGATCGCCTGCCACTGGCCGGTGGAGCCCTGACGCTTGCAGTTCCGCATCCGATCATTGCCCGGCGCACCTGGCTGTGGCGGGCGGAGACCGGAGCGGTGATTGAGGCTTTGGGCTTTGGGGGCGGGCCGCTCAGCCAGGCCGGGCGCGACTGGCTGGCTGGGCTTGGCCCCGTGCATGAAGATGCGATCGGCGACTTGTCGGACAGTCCCGTGCTCGGCTGGGCTGGGGCCCGGCCATTCGATCCCGCCGAGGCCGATCGGTTGGGCCAGGCTGCCCGCTTCGCTGCAGCGCCCTTGGCCGCGCTGACCGCACGGGCCGCGCTGACAACGCTGCTCGAGGCCTATCTCGGCCGGCGCAGCGCCGCCCGAGTGCAGGCCGGTGCGCTGCGTCGCGGTACCGGAGAGACCATCCATGCGGCGCTGCTCTGTGCCGATCTGCGTGACTTTACTGCGCTCTCCGAGGCAACGGAGCCCGCGGCGATGATCACCGCCCTTGATGCCTGGTTCGAACGTGTCACCGGGGCGGTCCACGCCTTCGGAGGTGAGGTACTGAAGTTCATTGGCGACGGCGTGCTGGCGATCTTCCCCGTCACTGGCGCCCCGGGCGAGGCTTGTGAGGCTGCCCTGCACGCGGTCGTTGCCGCCCGCGCAGGCATGGTTCATCTCGACGCGGTGCGCCAGGCGCAGGGGTTGCCGCCGCTACCCTTCGGTGCGGCACTGCATTTCGGCGAGATGCTGTGGGGCAATATTGGCGCGGCCGACCGGCTGGACTTTACCGCCATCGGCCCGGCAGTCAACCTGGTCAGCCGGCTCGAAGGACTATGCAAGCCCCTTGGTCGAAATGTGCTCATCTCCGGCGCAATTGCAGCGCAGGTCACAACAGCTTTGATCCCCATGGGAGAGCACATCATGCGCGGCATTGCTGCTCCCTGCGCGGTTTTCACCCTGCCGGAGAATGCAATTTAAGATGAAGAGTAAACGACAGTGCGGGGAAGTGACATGAAGAAATTCGCACGCCGGCACTGAATGTCTATTGTTGATGTCTTTCACTGACGGCGGACATTGAGGTCACTATTATTGTTAGACGAATGGTGCAAGTACGGCCTCAGCCACGCATCATTTTCATCATCTAGTAAGGTGTTGAAATCATGGGAGCGCTCCGGCAGCGGCAAGGAGCAATCAGGCTAGTATTCGTCAACGTTCAGCATAGTTGCAGATTAGTCAGTGGAGTTTAGCGTATAAATTCTCTGATTAATTTGAAGTACTAATATGGTTGAGTCTCTCTCGGAACGCAACCAGGGTAATTGAATATATATTCCCGTATCGCTTTCATTTATATTGCCATTTGTCAATATTTATTAGCGTTAATAGATTTATCACATATCATGTGGTCTACTTCTTACACAGCGCTATTGGCGACGAGCAGGATGCTCCCTCACTGTGATGTTCCTGATGTAGAGGCAGGCATTCTCATCCCAATACGAAATTCGCTCCTTGCGCGGCAGGATTGGTCGGGTGCCTGCTCTCAAAAAGCGAGACCGCGCCCATGTCATTTCTGAAGAACGCCAAGATCCGAACGAAAGTCCTTTCCCTCATCATACCGATCTGCCTGATTGGCGTTGCGGGTGTTGCCGTTATCTCAAGCTATTTCACCGGTACGGTCACCACCTACTCTGACTTCATCTCAAATGACGAGCGAGCTGCCGTCGAAATGGCCCGCTCAAGCCAGCGATTAGTGGCGCTGAGCTACAACGCCTATCAGATCCTGGTCTACAGCTCCAAAGATCCGGAGATGGCGAAGCTTACTGCGAATTATGCCGAGAACAAGAAGGTCCTGTTCCAACGCTTTGACACGGCAAAGCAGCTCATTCCCTCAGAGGCCGGCGCAATCGACAAGCTTGCCGCTCAGGCAAACGATGTCATCGCCCTGACCGATCAGGCCGTGAAGGTCGGAGAGGCGGATGACAATGAAGGAGCGACCAGCCTGTTGAGAAAGGCCGATCCGCTGATTGATGCGGAGGTGCTTTCGATCCGCACCTGGCTTGATAATTTCAACAAGAACATCGGCACCGCGAGCGATACGCTGCGCCTGCACGCGAGCAATACCATCCTCGACACTCTTCTCGCTCTTGGGCTGATTTTTGCAGCCTCGATCCTTGTCGCCGTTGTCATCTCGGCTCGCGGCATCACCAAGCCGATCGAGAGCCTGCGTGCTCGCATGGCTTTGCTGGCCAAGGGCGAGACATCCGAGCCGGTTGCCGGCATCGATCGCAAGGATGAACTTGGCCAAATGGCAGCAGCCGTTTCCGTCTTCCGCGATAATGCGATCGAGCGCATCCGGCTCGAGCAGGAGGCGAACGCCGGCCGCAGCCTGTCGGAACAGGAAAGGGTCGAGCGCGAAGAACAGAAGGCAAAGGAAGCCGCCGATACCAAATTCGCCGTCGATGGCCTGGCTGCGGGTCTTGCCGAACTTTCAAATGGTAATCTCACCTACCGGATCGAGCAGGCCTTCGTTTCTCACCTCGATCTGCTCAGGGGCAACTTCAATGCCTCGATGGCAAAGCTGCAGGAGACATTGCGATCGGTCGGCGATAACGCCATGGCCATCGAAGCGGGCGCCAACGAGATCCGATCCGCCGCGGACGACCTTGCAAAACGCACGGAGCACCAGGCAAGCTCGGTGGAGGAAACGGCCGCTGCCCTGGAACAGATCACCACCACGGTAAAGGATTCCACGCGACGTGCTGAAGAGGCGGGAAATCTTGTTGGACGCGCACGCGCCGGCGCGGCGAAATCCGGCGAGGTGATGCAGTCGGCCATAGCTGCAATGCAGGCGATCGCCAACTCCTCCCGTGAAATCAGCAATATCATCGGCGTTATCGACGACATTGCGTTCCAGACCAATCTTCTGGCTCTCAATGCGGGTGTTGAAGCGGCACGCGCCGGCGAGGCGGGTAAAGGTTTTGCAGTCGTGGCACAGGAAGTGCGCGAACTTGCGCAACGCTCGGCAAAGGCAGCCAAGGAGATCAAGGCGTTGATATCCACCTCCGGAAACCAGGTCAACAGCGGCGTTGATCTCGTCACCAAGACGGGCGATTCCCTGCAGCAGATCGTCAAGGAAGTTGAAGAGATCGATGGCAACGTGAAAGCGATTGTCGAGGCGGCTCGCGAACAGGCAACGGGTCTGCAAGAGATCAACACGGCGGTCAACACCATTGATCAGGGAACACAGCAGAATGCCGCGATGGTCGAAGAGGCCACGGCAGCCAGCCACAGCCTGGCAAGAGAAGTCGCTTCGCTCAACGAGCTTCTTCGACAGTTCACCCTTCAAGATGGCCGCAGCCACGCCAGACCGGTTGCGAGCACGCGGTCGCATGCGCCGGCGCCAACTCCTGTGCGGACATTGCGCTCAAAAATAGCCGGCGCCTTTGGCCAATCCGCCGCTGCGGCGCAAGCCACCGCATCCTGGGAAGAATTCTGACGTCGTCTAAGGAATCGGATCAATCTTCCAGCAGATTGATCCGATTGACGATCGCGCTAACACACAGATTCAAAACCATACTTTCCCAGTATCCGCTGACCTTCGTCGCACAATAGGAAATCCCGAAGCCGCGTAGCTTTCACGTCGGCGTCTTTGCGGACAGTCACGCCATACTCGATGACCGGCGAGAATTCTTGCCGAAGATTGACGATGCTTAGTGCTGGATCAGCCTCCAGAAGGCGGGCATTCGAGTAATAGCTCAGGAAGATATCGACCTTTCCATCGGCAACAAGCCAGCCGCTGCTCCTGCCGGGTGGCGGCTGCGGCGAGTTGCGACCTCCGAGCAGTTGTCGCGCACGCGACTTCAGCGCATCGCCGAGGCCCGGATGACTTGCTTCGATCAGGCTGAAGACCTCGAAGGCGTAATCCCCAGCAGGATCGTCGCCCGGCGTCGATGTGCCGATCCTGACCCTCGGATCGGTGATGACATCGACAAAGTTTGCGGTTGTCAGACCAAGATCACTGCGCGCGAGCACGCAAAGCCGGTTGCGCGCGAAACAGGCCGCGTCGGTCCCTATGCCGAGCAGGGCCAATCTTTGCGGATGTGCCATATTGGCAGAGGCGAAGAGATCGAAATGATCGCCCGCCTCGATACGCTCCCGCAGCAGTCCTGCCGGGCCCAATGTCAGGGCAGCGCCAATACCGGTCGCCTGGCGGAATGCCTCAATGATCACTGGGAACGCATGACGCATGCTGCCTGCGCTCAGGACCTGTATAGCTTTGCCTGGTGCAATCATCGGCGTTGTCCTCTTCTGTTCCTTTGCCGGAAGACAGGCACGAAGACGGTCTCTTCTACGTCACCGCTTCCCAAGCGGGCAGAGCGCACCGGTATGCCGTAAAGGTCCTCGAGATTGGCCTGGTTCATGACCTCATCCGTTGCACCGAAGATGATGCGCGCCTGGTCGAGCATCATTAGCGTCCGGTCGGCGACCGCCATCGCATGGTTCGGCTGGTGGGTGGTAAAGGCGATGGCGAGCTTGTCGCGATCAGCCAATTCGCCAAGCAGCGAAAGCACGATATCCTGGTTCTTGAGGTCGAGGGCCGAAGCGGGCTCGTCGAGAAGCAGGATGCGGTTTTGCCCGGCGAGCGCCCGGGCGATCAGGACGAGTTGCCGTTCGCCGCCGGAAAGCACGTTGACGTTGTAAGACGCGTAGTCGGCCATTCCAGTGGCGCGCAGCGCCTCCATTGCCTTCTCGATATCGATCTTGCTCGGCGTCTGGAACAGCGCAACATGCCGGGCACGGCCCATCAGCACGATGTCTAGAACCGAATACGCAAAGGAGCCGGAAAACTCCTGCGGCACGAAGCCAGTTTGCGGATTGAGCGACAGATCGCCGGAGGTGGGTTTCACAAGGCCTGCAAGCACCCGCAGCAGCGTCGACTTCCCGCGGCCGTTAGGCCCGAGAATGGCGACAATCTCGCCCGCCCGAAGATCAAGATAGAGATTGCGGAACTGCCAACGCACGCTGTCATAGGATTGGCTCACCGCCTCGATCCGCAATATTGCCCGGTCAGACGCCACGGTTGCCTCTTTGGGTTTGCCATAGCACCAGCACGAAGACCGGCGTACCGATCAGCGCGGTGAGAATTCCCAACGGAATTTCCGTGCCGGTCGCCGTACGCGCAAGATCGTCGATGACGAGCAGGTAGAGCGCACCGATGATCAGTGATGTCGGCATCATCACCCGATGGTCCGAGCCAACCAGCATCCGAGCCATATGTGGCACGATCAGCCCGACCCAGCCGACAATGCCGCTCACCGCGACTTGCGCTGCAACGACTGCGGAAACGAGAATCAGGATCAGCCAGCGAAGCGGTTCGACCCGGACGCCAAGTGCGCGAGCATCCTCGTCCCCGATCGACAGAAGGTTGATGCGCCAGCGCAAGCCCAAAAGCAGGATGCCGCCAATCACGACCGGGCCGGCCACGAGCGACAGCTTCTCCCAATTGGCTGTCGATAAGCTTCCGAGCAGCCAGAAGACCATGGCTGGCAATTTGTCTTCGGCATCGGCCAGATACTGGAGGAGGCTGACGAGGGCGCCGAAGAATCCGCTGACGACCACGCCGGCCAGCACCAGTGCCAGGATGTTGCGGCGCGCGACGATGCCGTTCAGCCCATAGACAAGGACGAGAGCCGAAAGCCCGAAGGCGAAGGAAGAGGCAAGCAGGCCCGCGCGTGAGAAGCTTAAGAGGATGGCAAGCGTGCCGCCGAAGGCGGCGCCTGAGGAAACGCCCATCACCTGCGGGCCGACCAGCGGATTGCGGAAGACGCCCTGCAACGTGGCGCCTGAGAGCGCAAGACCCGCACCGGAAAGGAGCGCCAGCAGGATGCGTGGCAGGCGCACGGTGAAGACAACATTCGCCTCCGTTGGAGTAACGGGCACGTCAGGCGGAAAAACCGCGCAAAGCAGGATCTGCACCACGCGGGCAAAGGCGATATCGTAGCGGCCGACGCCAAGGGAGCCCACCGACAGGATCAGGAGGATGGCTGCCAGGACGGCGATGACCAATGGTGGCGAGCGAGGCCCGGACAGGTTCCGGCTCATTGGCCCGGGAGATAGTCTGTGCGGTAGAATATGTTGTAATAGGCGTTCGCCTCCGCCTGCATGTCTATATCCGCAAAGTGGTCCGGATAGAGCGTCTTGGCCATCCAGAGTTCGCCAAGTGCCATGGCTTCCGGCATTGGATAGCCCCAGGCCTTGGCATATTCGGGCATCAGATAGATTTTACCGTTCTTGACGGCATCGATGGTCTGCCAGGAGTCCGTCTTCTTGATCTGGTCGACGACACCAGGGTAGCGCTCCTGTACGAAAATCACCGCCGGATCCCAGGCGAGCACATCCTCCATCGTGACCTGCTTGAAGCCGGCGATCGCGTTGGCGACGTTCCTGGCGCCGGCGCGCTGCATCATCAGGCCGGTATATTTGCCGTGGCCATAGGTGGTGAGTTCGGGATTGGCCATGTAGACCGGCACGCGCTTGTCTTCGGAAAGATCGGTGAGGCGATCGGCGATCAGCTTGCGGGTCTTTTTGGTGGCCGCGATCATTTCCTCGGCCTTTTTTCTGCGATCAAGAATATCGGCGACGAGGCGCACGCCGGTCGCAAATCCCGCATCGATCGCGGCAGGTTCATCCTTGACGTTTGGGTTGAGCTTCGTCGCTTCGTCAGGCGGTACGTCGAGAAGCGAAATGGCGACCACCGCAAGACCCGCATCTTCGATCTGCTTGACCATCTCGGCGGGCGCATAATTGGTGACGAAGACGACGTCGGGCTTGAGCCTCAGCAATTCCTCGATGTTCACCTTGGTGAGGCCGCCCGGCATGGCAAGATTTGGAAGCTGCGGTGCGAGCCGCACATAATTGGCGCCAAGCTGCTTCTTCCATTCATCAAGAACGCCGACAACCTTGCCCATCGCATCGAGCTGGACGGCGATATTGAGCGTCTGGTGCTGCAGGATGACCACTCGATTGACCGCATCCGGGATATGCACCTGGCGCCCGATCTGATCGGTCACGATGCGGTCCGCAAAAGCGGGGGTTGAGAGCAATAAACTGCTGATAGCGAAAGCGATTTTCGCAATCAAAGCGATGCGGCCGGTGTTCAACATGCGTCCTCCTGGAAGAGACCGAGCGCTAGTATGATATTCGGCCGGATACAACGGCGTTATATCCCGTCGGATATCTCGATAACTTTCAGAATTGAACCGAGTCGGCAAGGAGAATCGGCAGGCAACTTCGCAGAATGTCTGAACAAAAAGTTAAGCTGCACCAAGCTAAGTGCTCGTTTTTACGATATTTATTAATAGTGTCGTTTAGATTTCATTTACCATGTTTCTGTCATATGGGCTCATAGAAACGGTAAGTTAACCTGAAGTTTGGGTTAACAGGCATGAAGCTGACAGTCGTTCCCGGTGGCAATTCCGGAATGTCCCTTTTCAACCACTGCCATAAGGGGCAAGAAACAATATGACGAGCATTATCACCAACAATGCAGCTATGGCTGCTCTGCAGACACTGCGCAGCATCAACTCCAACCTGACAATGACGCAGAAGCACGTTTCAACCGGCCTGCGCATCTCCAAGGCTTCCGACAACGCTGCCTACTGGTCGATTGCCACCACCATGAAGTCCGACAATGGTGCCATGGGCGCCGTTTCCGACGCCCTCGGTCTCGGCGCTGCCAAGGTCGACACCGCTTCGACCGCCATGGACAGCGCCATCAGCATCGTCGAGTCGATCAAGGCAAAGCTCGTCACTGCCGAAGAAGGCAGCGTCAACAAGAGCAACGTCCAGGACGAAATCACGCAGCTGCAGCAGCAGCTGTCGAGCGTTGCCCAGTCGGCTTCGTTCTCCGGCCAGAACTGGGTGATTGCATCCTCGGGCGCCTCCGCCTCGGTTGTTTCCTCCTTCATCC